>JAJTGL010000017.1 GCA_021297795.1 Planctomycetaceae bacterium | reverse complement strand
TATCTCGCAGGCCTCGATGACGCGCTCTCGGGCGCGATCGCGCGCAAGGCACCGAAGGTGGTGGGAAAGTTCGCGGCGACCGACGCAGGCACGCTCGCGCTTCTCCAGTGGCGCTTGCTCTCGATGTTGGAGCGGAAGCCCGAGGAGCTGGCGACGCTCTCGCAGCGCCATGCGAACAGCCTCGCGTGGCTCCTCTCGAAACCGGCCGCGCTCGAGCTGCTCCTCACCTCGGGCGATGTCGACGGCGCGCGCTGGGGCGACGTCCTGCGGATCTTCGGCGAGATCGCGGCCGCGGACCCCGAGGTCGTGGGAGCGGATGCGATCGGAAGGGCCGGTCGATCGGAGGATGCGTCGCTTGCGCTGCGCCTCGCGATCGCCACCGCGCTCGTCCACGCGGCGCCCGTCCACTCGATGGCCGACGGTCGCGTGATCGATCCGGTCCAGCGGCACCTCTCCTACCGCGCGTGGGACCGGGACGGCGTTCTCTTCGCGAGTTTCCGCGAGCTCTCGGCGTGGGAGCTCCGCTACGTGGTCGGCAGCTGGTCGACCGACGACGACCTCGTCTGGGCGCGCGCGAACATCAAGCCCGAGCTCAAGGTGCGCGAGAAGGTCGGCGACGGCGCGCACATGCTCGCCTACAACCTCTTCAACAAGAAGGGCGTGAGCGTGCAGGAGGGGCGGAAGTTCTACGACGACAAGCCGATGACGCTCGCGGTGATGCTCGAGTACGGCGGTGTCTGCGGCGCGATCTCGCGCTTCGGGACGTCGATGTCGCAGGCGTTCGGAGTGCCCGCGATGCCGGTCGGCCAGCCCGGGCACTGCGCCTTCATCTGGCAGCAGGCCCCGCGCTCCTGGGCGATCAACAACGACATCTCGGGCTGGGCCGAGAGCGGTCGGCATGACGGCATCCAGATCACCTGGGGCGATCCCGCGTGGATGGTGCCTCTGATGCAGGATGCGCAGGGCGATCGCGGCGATTTCGCGAGGTCCGAGGTCCTGCGCTTCGCCGCGGAGTTCCTCCGCGCTTCCGCACCCGACGCCGCCGACGAGGCCGCGATCCTCGCGGAGGCGGGCGATGCCCGCGGCACCAACTACGGTGCGTGGCGCGCTCGATTCGAGCGGATGAAGGATGCAGGCAAGGATGTGAAGGGCGCGCTGTGGAAGGAGGCGGTGAAGGATGCCGCCGCTGCGTTCGCTCGGCATCCGATGGCCTTCGCGGCGCTCGTCGCGGTCGCGGAGCCGGCGCTGCTTCCGGCGAAGCCGACCGACAAGTCGCGCGTCGAGTTCGCGAAGGACATCGCGGAGTTCGTGGCGGCGATGGCGAAGGCCGGCGCCGATGCGACGCTCGCGGACTTCGCCGTGCGAGGGGTGCTCGAGCGGCAGGCCAAGGAACTGGGGGCGGAGTCCGGTGCTGCTGGTCGCGCCATCGTCCTCGGCGCGGATCCGCCGGGCGATGCGAAGCTCGCGCCCGGGCGCGCCTCCGACATCCTCGAACTCGCGTTCGCGGCGGCGAACGCCTTCGATGTCGCGCCCAACGGTCCGGCGCACGGCGCGTGGCAACGCCAGCTCGGACGCATCGTGTCGGGCGGAGTGCGGCAGCCCGCGTCGCGCGACGCGACGATCCGCCGCGTCGAGTCGATGGTGGCGGTGCTCATGAAGTCGAAGCGCGAGGGCGATGCGCGCTGGCTTGCCGACCGGCTCGTCGATGCGGCGAAGGCGGTCAAGGACCCGGAACTCGAGGCGAAGGCAGCGCAGTTCCGCGCGTCGCTCGGGTGAGGACGCACGGGTGAGGACGCACGGGAGCACGATTCCACGCGGCGGAGGTCTCGTTCCGTCACCGCGAATACCGCGTCGAGCAGGGTGTCCAACGTCGGGAGATCCGGATATTCCGGGCGCTTTGTTTGGATCGTGTTGACACTGGCAGGGCCGGGAGTCATCCTTCCCTCATGCGACCGCACACGCGTTTCCGTCCGACGCTGCCAACAGGCCTTTCCCGCGAGGGGCGAGGAGGCTTCACGCTCGTCGAGCTCCTCGTCACGATCGCGATCATCGCGCTGATCGTGTCGCTGCTCTTCGCCGGGATTCCCCAGATCCAGCGTCAGGCGCGCAGCTCGATCTGCCTCTCGAACCAGCGGCAGCTCAACCAGGGCTTCGTCCTGTACTACTCCGACAACTCCGGTCGCTTCATGGGCGTCGACACCGGCCTCACCGCATGGGACTGGGTGCAGGGGCAGGGCAACCTCAACGGCAACGGCTACGAGACCGAGGCGGCCCTCAGCAAGGGGCGCATGTGGTCGTACATCGGGCAGAACTCGGCGGTCTACAAGAGCCCGTTCGATCCGTTCTCGACGTTCCAGCGGCTGCGCACCTATTCGTTCAACGCCTTCATCTCGACGGGCGAAGGCCCCGCGTGGGGTGGACCGCCGAACTGGCAGGTCAACACGATGGGCAAGATCCCGCTGCCGTCGGAGACGCTCGTGACCGCGCTCGAGTACGACCACCGCGGCTACAACATCAACGGCTTCGGCATCAGCGTCACCGGCGACTCGATCTGGATCGACAAGATCGCGCCGTGGCATCCGGGCCACTTCAACGTCTCGTTCGCCGATGGATCCGTGCTCTCGTACCGCCATGCGGCGCGCCAGGACATCATCGACTACTACATGACGCTGCCCCAGAACGGCATCTACTGGCCGGGCGCCGACTACGAATGGGTCCGCCGGAAGATGGTGCCGGGCATGTTCCAATGACGCGTGACGCGACTTCGGCCGGTTCCTCGGCCTGCAGGGAGGTTCGGATGGCTGTGCATCGCTCGATGCGGAACGTTGCTGCCGTGGCGCTTGCCATCGGTGGCGTGTGCGTCGTCGCCGGCTGTGGCGAGGATCGCAACTACCCCGAGGGCTTCCTCGCGGAGGCCGCGAAGGACGGTCCGGCGCTCGGCGCGGGTGCGAAGGCCTCGAGCGAGAACGAGGCCGCCGCCGCGACCGCGATGGGCGCGACGGGTTTCCGCGCGGATATCCCCGCGCCGGCTGCCCCGGGCGAGGCCAGCGGACCCTCGTCGGAGACCGTGGCCGACGACGAGGCCGCGGCCGCGCAGATGGTCGAGACGCTCGCGGCCGAGCTCAAGCTTCCTCCACCGCCCGAGACGCAGGTCGCCGCGGGCGAGGAGTCATTCCAGAAACTCGCGCGCAGCAGCAAGTTCGACAGCTTCCGCAGCATGTCCGCGCGCTACATCCAGCTGCGCGCGCAGCTCCTCCCGTACGGTAAGAAGCTCGCCGACGGCAGCGCGACCGCCGACGAGCGCCGCACGCACAACCGCATCGAGGAGGCGATGAACCTCGAGTTCAAGCGCCTGAACACCTACATGTGGGACAGCCGCTTCGACGAGCAGGACCGCGCCGCGATGGGTTGGATCCTCTACGGCGGCATGCAGCCGAAGTGATTCGACTCACGTGGTGCCGAGCCAGCGTGCGCGCAGGCGCTCGCGTTGCCCTGGATCCAGGAAGACCCGGACGCTCGGTAGCGCGAGCATGCGGTCGACGTAGTCCGGTTCGCTGCGGATCGCGTGCTTGAGCCGCTCGTAGACCCCGGGCGCCGACTGCGTGTCGTTCGCGTTCTCCCGTTCGACCGGGGCGATCTCCTGCCCGAGCCACGTCGCGAGCGCGTCGCGCTTCACGCCGTCGTCGATGTCGGCGCGAAGCACAAGGCAGTCGAAGCGGTCGTTGCGGTACCGCTGCCAGCCGCGAGTCGTGTCGAAGCCGCGGGCGAGGATGTCGATCCCGGTGGTCGCGGCGAACTCGTGGTTCCACCAGAGGCTCGAGGACTCGTGCGGGAATGTCCCGAGGAAGCGGGCCAGGAGCTGCGCCGTCGGCATCGCCGGCGCGCTGCGCCAGAACGAACGCATCCAGTACGCGCGCCCGAAGTAGGTGTAGTTCGAGAGGTTGAATGCGACCGGATCGCGCATGACCGACACCACGCGGAGCGGTCGATCGGTCGCGAGGAGGAGCGAGCGGGTGGCCTTCTGCTCGATCGCGCGATGGCGCAGCATGCCGTCGCGCGCGATCGGCGAGGCGAGGGGCCCGGGCCAGAAGTGCTCGGGTTGCAGGTGGTGCACCTTCACGGTCTCGATGCCGGGAGTCCGGTCGAGCGCCGCGGCCACCGCGGTCGAGGCGGTCTTCGTCGCCGAGTAGACGACGATCGGCGTGCCGCGCGCGAGCTGCGTGCGCAGGCGCGAGCGCATGCGGAGCTCGCTGATCGGAAAGCGCAGGACGTCCTGGACATGCCGGAAGGGCGTGTTCGCGATCTCAAGGGCGTCTCGCAGCCGCGCCCCGATCGATGGTCCGCAGCGCGGCTCTGGCGGAAGCGATGGCCCGGGCACAGGGCGATGTGCGGATGACGCGGCGTCGGACGACACGCGTCAGAGTGTACGGCGACCGGGTGGGCGTCGGTTGCTCGCCGGATGCGGGGCCGGACTTCGATGCGCGCACCTCCATGGCCGCGCGGTAGACTCGGCGCATGCCACGCTCGCGCATGATCCTTCGTCTCAGCCTCGTCGTGGGTCTCGGGCTCGCGACGCCGGGAATCGCGGTCGCCGCCGAGGCGAAGGCGGGCCCGACCGCCGAGGTCACGCTCGATGCGATGCGTGCATCGCTCGACGCGGCGCGGGCTCGGATCCGGGCGCAGGAAGCGCGGTATCACGATCCGATGGGTGCGCATCGCTGGATCGACGGAGCGCGCCTCTGGTACGTCGAGACCGCTCGCGACGGCGCACGCCGCTGGTGGCTCGCCGATGCAGCGAAGGAGCCGGGCGCCGCGCGTACGCCGCTCTTCGACCATGCCGCCGCGGCTGCGGCACTCGCGGTCGAGGGGCGTGCGGCGCCTTCGCCGGACCGTCTTCCCGTGCGCGCGGTTGCCGTCGAGGATGGACGCGTCGTCGTGTCGCTCGACGGGCGGGACGAGCCTCTTGTCTTCGATCTTGCGGGTGGTCCGCCGCGCGTGGGCGACGCCGCCGATCTCCGTCTCTTCGAATTGCGGCTCTCGACGCGGCGTGCGCGCAGCCGCGGACAGGGCGCCTCGTCGGCGCTCGACTTCGTGAATCGCCTCGACGAGCCGGTCGAGATCCTGTGGATCGACGCGCGCGGGGAGGCGCGGAGCTACGGCGTCGTGCCGCCGGGTGCGACGCGCGACCAGCACACCTACGGCGGACACGCGTGGCTCGTGCGACGCGCGGGAGGCGAGGAGCTCGGAACGGTCGTCGCGGCCGACATGCGCAAGTCCGTCGTGATCGACGGAACGACGCGCGAGGAAGGGCCCGGCCAGCGTGCGGGCGTTCGGCGCGGTATGCGCGCCGATGCGCCGACTCCCGAGGCCGGTGGCGCAGGGGGGATCCCGGCCTTCGTGATCCCTGACTACGAGGTCGTGCGCGATGGATCCGCGCTCGTCTTCCGTCAGGAGGGGCGCGAGTTCTTCCGCACGCCCGCGGGTGAATCCTTCGATCCGCACTGGGTCTCTCCCGATCGTGCGGCGGTGCTTGCCTTCGCGGTGCAACGCCGCGTCGAGCCGCGCTCGGTCCACATCGTGGAGGCCTCGCCGGAGGACCAGCTCCAGCCGAAGCTGCGGACCCTCGGCTACGTGAAGCCCGGCGACGAGATCGACGTCGTGATCCCGAGGCTCTTTCGCGTCGAGCCGGATGCGGCGGGCGCGCTCGCCGCGCGCGAGATCCAGCTCGACCGCACGCTCTACGCCACGCCGTGGTCGATCGACCGCGTGCGGTTCCTGCCGGGCGGTCGCGAGGCGGCGTTCCTCTACAACCAGCGTGGGCATCAGGTCGTGCGGCTCGTCGCCCTCGATCTCGCGACCGGTGCCGCGCGCACGGTCGCCGAGCAGTCGTACCCGACCTTCGTCGACTACACGAACAAGGTGTGGATGCACTGGCTCGAGGGAACCGGCGAGCTGCTCTGGATGACCGAGCGCAGTGGCTGGAACCACATCGAGCTCGTCGATGTGGAGACGGGCGCCGTCGAGCACGGCGTGACCGACGGATCGTGGAGCGTGCGTCGCGTGCTGCACGTCGACGAGACGGCGCGCACGATCGACATCGCGTTGATGGGCCGGGATCCGAAGCAGGATCCGTACCACGTGCATCACGCGCGGGTCGCGATCGACTCGGGCGCGCTCACCATGCTCACCGAAGGCGACGGCACGTGCCGGGTCGACTTCTCGCCGGATCGGAGCGCGCTGGTCTCGGTGCGCGCGCGTGCCGACGCGCCCCCGGTCCATGAACTTCGTCGCGCCTCCGACGGCGCGCTCGTCGCCGAACTGGCCCGCGCCGACGACAGCGCCATGCGCGCGGCGGGATGGCTCGCCCCGGAGCGATTCGTCGCCAAGGGCCGCGACGGTGTCACCGACATCTGGGGGCTCGTGTTCCGCCCGAGCGGTTTCGATCCCGCGCGACGCTACCCCGTCATCGAGAACATCTACGCAGGCCCGCACGACCAGCACGTGTCGAAGTGGTTCGACCTCGGCGGCCGCTCGCGCGAGTACGCCGAACTCGGCGCGATCGTCGTCGAGATCGATGGCATGGGCACCAACTGGCGCGGGAAGGCCTTCCACGACGTCTGCTGGAAGAACCTCAAGGACGCCGGGTTTCCCGATCGCGTCGCATGGCTGAAGGCACTCGCCGCGCACGATGCATCGGTCGACCTCTCGCGAGTGGCGATCTTCGGCGGAAGCGCTGGCGGTCAGAACGCGATGCGCGCGGTGATCGACCATGCCGATGTCTACAAGGCCGCCGTCGCAGACTGTGGCTGCCACGACAACCGGATGGACAAGATCTGGTGGAACGAGCAGTGGATGGGCTGGCCCGTCGACGAGAGCTACGCACTCAACTCGAACATGGAGGATGCGCACCGCCTCGCGGGCAAGCTGATGCTCGTCGTCGGTGGGCTTGACGAGAACGTCGATCCGGCGAGCACGATGCAGGTGGCGCAGAAGCTGATCGACGCGGGCAAGGACTTCGAGCTCCTCGTGATCCCGGACGCGGGCCACGGCGCCGCCGAGAGCGAGTACGGCAACGTGCGCCGCGCGCGGTTCCTGTTCGCAGCCCTCGACTAGGACTGGTGCACGGCACGTGCCAGCCGGTGCCAGGCACCGTCTGGCACGTGCCGTGCACCAGGAACGACGGTGATCTCTTTGGGTCGCCCGCCTCGGAATCGGCAATCTCGTTCGGTGCCAGGCACGTGCCGTGCAGTGCCTGGCACCAAACGGCACGTGCCGTGCACCGTCTGCGTTACGCTGCGCGCATGCTCGCCACGCTCCTCGCCGCAGCGGTCCTCGCAGCGCCTCCCGCCCGCCCCAACATCGTCTTCATCATGTCGGACGACCACGGCAAGCAGGCGATCTCATGCTATGGCGCGAGCGCCGCGCCGGGCGTCGTGCAGACTCCCGGCATCGACCGCATCGCGCGCGAGGGCATGCGTTTCGACCGCGCGAGCGTGACCAACGCGATCTGCGGTCCATCGCGCGCGGTGATGCTCACCGGGAAGCACAGCCACATCAACGGCTTCGCGACCAACGATCAGAAGTTCGACGGCACGCAGCAGACCTTCCCCAAGCTCCTGCAGGCCGCGGGCTACCGCACCGAGGTCGTGGGCAAGTGGCATCTCTCGAGCGATCCCACCGGCTTCGATCACTGGGACATCCTCGTCGGGCAGGGCGACTACTGGAACCCGACCTTCGTGGTCGACGGCACGCGCACCAGGCGCGAGGGGCACGCCACCGACATCATCCATGCGAACGCCATCGAGCGGCTGCGCGCGCTCGCCCCGGAAGCGAAGGAGGGCCGGCCGTTCGCGCTCCTCGTCCACCACAAGGCGCCGCATCGGAACTGGATGCCCGCCGAGCGCCACCTCGGCCTCTTCCGTGAGGACGAGATCCCGCTGCCCGCGACCTTCTTCGATCGCTTCGAGGGCCCAGCCGCGCCAGCTCGATGCAGACGATGCAGATCGACCGTGATCTCACGTGGGAGTACGACCTCAAGGTGCCTGCGCGGCAGCTCTTTCCGGATGGGAAGCTTGACGGCCTCGACTCGTGGATGCAGAAGGAGCTCGAACGCCTCCCGGGCGAGGCGCAGCGCGCGATCGCGGCCGCCTATGACGAGGAGAACCGCGAACTGATCCGTCGGCTGCCGAGGATGTCCGCGCGGCAGCAGGCCGAGTGGCGGTTCCAGCGCTACGCCAAGGACTACCTGCGCACGGCGCAG
Organism: Planctomycetaceae bacterium; assembly: GCA_021297795.1. Taxonomy (GTDB): domain Bacteria; phylum Planctomycetota; class Phycisphaerae; order Phycisphaerales; family SM1A02; genus QWPT01. The sequence continues at coordinate 22,632 of JAJTGL010000017.1, read as the reverse complement.
GGCGTCGACGACTCGGTGGGCGGGATCCTCGACGAACTCGACCGCCTCGGTCTCTCGCAGGACACGATCGTCGTCTACACGAGCGATCAGGGCTGGTTCCTCGGCGAGCACGGATGGTTCGACAAGCGCTGGATGTACGAGGAGAGCTTCCGGATGCCCCTCGTCGTCCGCTGGCCGGGCCGGGTACCGGCCGGGTCCACGTCGGGCGCACTCGTCCAGAACCTCGACTTCGCGCCGACGTTCCTCGAGGCGGCGGGGGTGCCGGTGCCCGCCGACATGCAGGGCAAGAGCATGGTCGGGCTCCTCGCCGCCGGTGGTGCCGAGGACAAGTCCGCCGCGACCGCCGCCGGCGCGCAGCCAAAGCCGTTCCGAGAGGCCGTCTACTACCGATTCGAGGAGTCGAAGGGTTCGCACACGGTCCCGCGGCACGAGGGCGTGGCGACCGACCGTTGGAAGTTCATCCGCTTCCTCGACCTCGTGGACCCGGCGACGGGCGAAAACATCGTCGAGCTCTACGACCTGGAGTTCGACCCGGAGGAGCTGCGCAGCCTCGCCGGCGACCCGGCGCACGCCGCCATGCGAGAGACAATGACTCGGAGACTTGACGAACTCCGCCGCCTCTACCGGGTGGACGAGGTTGCCGCTCCCGCCGCACCGCCCGTGCGCGAAATCAAGCCGACCGCCGCGATCACCCCTTGACCTTCGGGCCGGCGGGTCTACCCTCGCCTCCACGTCGGTGGAGAAACAACGTGACCGGATGGGAAAGCACGCGCAAGGCCGCGCGTGCGTTCGTGTCGCGCGCCATCGTCGTTGCAGGGAGGCGTCATGTCGGAATCTCGCGGTGGGAGTGGGGGAGAGTCAGCGCGTCGTGAGGAGTCTCGGGAGCATCGGATCGGATTCGTGTCGCGGATCGGTCGATGGATCGCGACGCCGGGAGCGGGGATCTTTCTCCTCGGAGCGACGCTCGCGTTCGCGGTGCTCGGTGCGAGCGATCAGGTCGGTCGCGCCGTGCGCACGATGAAGCAGGACAACGTGATTCGCGTGAAGGGCGTCGCCGAGGTCGACATCACGAGCGATCGCGCGATCTGGTGGGGCACGGTGCGCGCGCGCGCCGCGACGCTGCCTGCGGCGTACGAGGAACTCGCGAAGGCGACCGAGGCCCTGCGGGCCTACGTGGTGTCGAAGGGAATCCCCTCCGACACGATCACCATCTCCAGCGTCGACATCGCGCGCGAGATGAAGCGCGACGAGAGGGGTGTCGCCACGAACGAGGTCGAGCGCTTCGTGCTCCGTCGGCAGCTCGGTTTCGGTTCGCCGAACGTGCAGGTCGTGCGTGAGATCGCGAACGGCGCGACCGCGCTCATCAAGGAGGGCGTCGAGGTCGAGAGCGAGGCGCCCACCTACACGGTCAGCACGCTCGAGAAGACGAAGCTCGAGCTCCTCGAGAAGGCGACCGCGAATGCCTACGAGCGCGCGAAGGTGCTCGCGCGGGGTTCGGAAAGCTCGGTGGGTGGGCTCGTGAGCGCATCCCAGGGCGTCTACCAGATCGTCGCGCGCGGCTCGACCGACTCGAGCGACTACGGCGAATACAACACGAGCCACATCGACAAGACCGCGCGCGTCGTGGTCACGCTTGAGTACGCGGTGCAGTGAGGGTCGCGCGAAACGCGGACGGGCACGAACGATGATCGGTACGCGCGGCGGGCGGCGGCATGGGGGCCGTCGCCCGCCGCGCTCTTTCACGCAAGTCGTGCTTGACGACGCGCGCTGGATTCGTCACGCACGATGGGTCGTCGGCAGGGCGCGCGCGACCGCACGCACGATCCACGCGATCGCGCCCGCCGAGATCACCAGGAAGACGAGGAAGACCGCGAGTCCGCCGAGTCCGCTTGGTTCGCGCGCCGCCGCCGGCGTGCCGGCAAGGGCGAGGAGTCGCGCGCCCTCGCGGAGCACCGCGTGGGCGAGGATCGCGACGAGCGACGCACTCACCGCAAGCGCGACCATGATCGCGGACAGGCGGCGATGAAGCGCCATCGTGATCCATGCCGCGCCGCCGACGGCAAGCGCGCCCGCGAGCGAACCGAACGCGAGACGGCCAATCGAGTCATCGAGCAGCCGCGTGCCGCCGTGATCGGCGCTCCACACGATCGTGCCGAGGACGAGCGAGCCGATCGCGCCTGTGAGCGCGAGCAGGGCGAGCGGTCGCGACGCCCGCGCCCGATCCTCGTCGTTCGCACCACCAGCGCCGCGCCGCAACTGCCATGCCGCGAGCGCCGCAAACGTCGGCAGCGCGCCGAGGGCCCACATCGCGAGGCGGATCCAGGCGGGTGCCGCAGGCAGCGCTGGGCTGCCCTCGACGTAGCGATCCCTCCACGTCTCGGGTGCGAGCGAGAGGAGGTGGTTCTCGATGAACGCAAGGCCCACGTAGCCGATGAGAAGGGCCGCAAGCACTGCGGCCGCGGACTTCACATCGCCACGCGCGAGGAACTTCGCCGCCCGGCCGTGGTCTCGGACGCCGGCGCTCCCGTGCGCCTTGACCACGTACATCGCGTACACCGCCACGATGAGCGCGGGCAGGAGCGCCATCCATCGGTTGAAGAGCAGGATGTTCGCGGTGTAGAAGCTGCGCTGGTAGACGATCTGCACGAAGAGCAGGGGCGCGATGCCGGCGGTGACCGCGGCGCTGACCGCCGAAGGCAGCCAGTCGCGCACGACGGTCGCGAGCGTGTCGCGCGGTGCGCCCTCCGAGTAGCGGCCGCGCAACGCGGCGACGGCCGTCCAGAGCATGCCGCCGAAGGTGTAGTTCATGAAGACGGCGTGCAGCGCGTAGGTCGCGATCAGAAGCGCGAGATACACGACGGTGTTCGTCGGCAACGCCTCGAGGACCTCGGGCAGGGTCGAGGTCGCGGGCGCGGCGGTCTCGGTGTCGACGGCGGGGAGCATCATCTCGACTCCTCCCCGGCGGCAGCCTTCTGTGCGGCCGGCGAAGGCAGCGTGGTCGCTTCCTCGAGCATGCGCTCGATCTCCTCGATCACTTCGGGATCGCGCGATTCGCGCCACTCCTTTGGCCGCTTCGCGTGTTCCCACGCGATGTACTGGACAAGCGACTCGAGCTCGCCCGCGCTCCCCGCGAAGGGCGGCATGTAGCCGCCGGTCCACTGGAGCTTCGCCACCATCAGGCGCTTCTGCTCGATCGACCATTCTCCCATCAGCGCGTTCAGCGCCATCGCGCCGTGCACCGTGTGGCAGATCGAGCAGAGATTCCGGTACACGAGGCGCCCCTCGCGCAGCTGGTCGGTTGGATACGCCTCGGGGTCGCGCAGCGGATACGGATCGGTCGCAAGGATGCCGGTCTCCCGCAGCGTCGCCACCTGTGCGGGCGTGACGGCGGTCGAGAAGAGCGTCTCGCGCACGGTGTAGGGCTTGCGCACGCCTTCGCGGATGAACTCGCCCGCGCCCGTCGCGCCGACGGCGAGCGCCGCGAGCAGCGTCGCGGTGGCACCGTTCATGAAGTTCCGCTGTCGCCACAGCGCGATCACGCCGTAGCCACCGATCAGCGCCGAGGCGCCGACGGCGATGTTGAAGAACATGTTGATCACCATCGAGCCGCCGAGGATCCAGTCGCGGCTGTCCTCGGGCATCGCCGCGAGGTACCACGCGCCGAGGAACGGCATCGCGAGCATCGGAAGGAAGAATGGCGAGATCCGGTGGAGCAGCCGCTCGCGCTCCTCGCGGGTGAAGCCGCCGACGAGGTTGAGGACGATCGTCCCACCGAGCGCCGCAAGCGTGAAGCAGACGACCGTGCGGAAGAGGAGCGACGGCCAGAACGTCGGGTTGAAGAACCCCGCCCACACGCTTCCGGTCTCGACCCACTCGCCCGGCGTGAGTTGCCACGAGAGGATGCCGTTGATCCAGAAGAGGCTTCCGAAGCCGGCGATCGAGTAGATCGTGAGAAGTCGCAGCCGCGTGCGGCCATCGAGTCGGTCGCCGTAGCGGAAGAACGCGTATCCCGCCACGACCTCGAGCCAGAAGAAGAGCCATTCCGTCGCCCAGACCCAGTGGAAGACATCGACCATGAGGCCGATCGTCGGCGACGAGATCTGGATCGCCGTGAGCCACATGCCCACGCCGGTGAGGGCACCCACGATGAACGACACGAAGATCAGCGCCCGGAACACCGAGTCGATGAAGCGGCGCGCGAGTGGTTCGCGGCCGGTCTGTCCGAGCCACTCGAACCACCAGAGGAGAAACCCGCCGCCGATCGCAAACGACGCGAGGAAGACGTGGAGGATGCCAATGCCGCCGATGACCATGCCCTTCATGAGCGGGTCGTAGTCCTGCACGGGGTAGGCTGTCGGCAGGAGCGGCGCGGCCGAAGCTGGGTCAAGCGGCATCGGAGCAATGTACGGCGGCAGCGCGGGAGGGTGAGCGCATGATGTTCGGCGCCATGCGATTCGCCAACTTCTCCGGCGGTCGCGCGTCGACTTGAGGCCTGGTACCCAAATGGGGAAACTGCACGCATGACGAACTGCGCTTCCACGTCGCTGCTGAGGCAAGGTGCAGAGATGCAATCGTCGCGTGGTCTTGGCGCCTTCGCTCGCGTCGGCCTGCTCGCCGCGATCGCTCTCGCACTCGGATCGGGGTGTGCAACGGGCTCGGGAAGCGTCGAGCGTCGCGAGACGCGCGACTCACGCCCGAACATCGTCCTCGTCCTCGTCGACGATCTCGGCCAGCAGGACGTCTCCGTCCCGATGCTCGAGACGGCCAGCGCGCTCAACGCGCGCTTCCGCACACCGAACCTCGAGGCGCTTGCCGCCCGCGGCATCCGCTATTCGAACGCCTACGCCGCGGCGCCCGTCTGCACACCCTCTCGGACGGCGATCCTCACCGGGCAGTCCCCGGCGCGCACGCACATCACCTACTGGACGCTCGAGAAGGACCGCGACACCAGCGCGCGGCATCCACGGCTCGATCCTCCCGCCTGGGAGATGAACGGTGCGCAGCCGACCGGAGCCGAGCTCCCGGCGCTTCTCGCGGGTGCGGGCTACCGAACCATCCATGTCGGCAAGGCGCACTTCGGTGCGCGCGGGACACCAGGGGCCGAACCGCGTGCGTTCGGATTCGCGGTCAACATCGCAGGCCACGCCGCGGGCGCCCCGGGCTCCTTCCTCGGCACCGATCACTTCAAGGACGCGGCGCGCAAGCAGCGCGGGCAGATCGCGCCGAGCGACGCGCCTGCGAGCGTGTGGGATGTGCCCGGTCTCGAGGAGTGGCATGGGCAGGACGTCTGGCTCGACGACGTCCTCGCGCGCGAGGCCTGCGACGAGATCACGCGCGCCGCGGCCGAGGGTACGCCATTCTTCCTCCACTTCTGTCCGTACGGCGTGCACGTGCCGCTCATGGAGGATGCGCGCTTCGCGGGCGCGTACGCCGGCCTCGATGCGACCGAGCGCGCCTACGCCTCGATGGTCGCGAGCGTCGACGATGCGCTGGGCCGACTGGTCGCGCGCTGCGAGTCGCTCGGGATCCTCGACGAGACGATCTTCATCTTCACCTCCGACAACGGCGGGCTCTCCGCGCACGGTCGAGGTATGGCACCGGACGGTGGGCGTACCCATGTCCACAACGCTCCGCTCCGGTCGGGGAAGGGCTCGGCCTACGAGGGTGGCCTTCGCGTGCCGTTCGTGGTCGCTGGCCCCGGTATCGCGTACGAAGCGCGGCCGCGCGCCATGCCGGTCGTCGGCACCGATCTCTATCCGACGGTGCTCGCGCTCGCCCGAGTCGCACCGCCCGCCGATCGCGCGTGCGACGGCATCGATCTCTCTGGTTCCTGGCGCGGCCAGGCAGAGCCACCCGAGCGCGCGATCGTGTTCCACCAGCCGCACAAGTGGGGGCCCGAGGGCCCCGGGATCGAGCCATTCAGCGCGATGCGCGTCGGCGACTGGAAGCTGATCTGGTTTCACGACGACGCGGCCGCGCAAGGAAGCCCTCCGCGGCCGCGGCTCGAGCTCTACGACGTGGCGCAGGATCCGGGCGAGACGCGCGAGCGATCCGCGGACGACGCTGCGATCACCGCAGCGATGCGCGAGCGGTTGCGCGTGATGCTCGAGTCGATGCAGGCACAGCCGTCGGTCCGACGCGATGGTCGGCGCGCCGTGCGGCTCGATTGAGCGAGCATGATCCTCGGCGCGCGGAACGCCGTCAGTTCATCGCCTTCCAGAGGACCTCGCTGCCGGCCGGCGCCTTGACATTGCCGCCGGTGATGTCGCCGACGGTGACGTCGGGGCCATACTGCTCGCGGTTCTCCTTGTCGGCGGTCGAGAAGTAGACGCCGCCGACGAGCAGACCTCCGAAGAGGCCTTCCGAACGCAGATAGTAGTAGGTGGCGGGCACCGGACCGCCTGCGTTCTTCGGATCGGTCTTCGCGGGACCGGCGACCGCGGAGGCCTCGGCCAGCCCGTAGACGCCGTCGTCGAGGAAGTTCGCGACCTCCTCGGCCGTGTTCATCACGATGACGATGTCGCGCGACTGCGCGCCGGCCTGCAGGCCCACGGAGGCGCCCGCGGTGTTGATCGCGACCGGAGCCGACCAGCCACGGTCCGAGCGCTTCATGAAGACGCCCTGGCCGCCGGAGCCGCCGATCACGAGCGCGGCGCTGCCCTCGCGCAGGATGGCGACGCCCTTCGCGTTCTCGAAGACCGCGGCAGGGATCGCATGCTCGCTCGACTGGAAGCCGCGCACGATCGACACGGACTCGCCCATGCGGGTCGAGAGCGAGTTCGTGCAGGCTGCGAGGAAGAGGAGCGGAACGATGAAGACGGACTTCCAAAGCTGCGTGTTTGGCTGCATACGTGCCTCCGTGCGGATACGGCATGCCGCGCAGTGGCGGCGCGGGTTCGATTCCAGTCGAGACGGCCGGTCTTTACTTCTTCGCGATGCCTTCCATCGCCGCGCGCATGTCGCTGATGCGCATCGCGATGACCTTGTTCATCAGCTTCACGACGATGAACGCCGCGAGCACGATGATGGCGAACTCGATCAGGTTGTTGAAGAACTGACCGTACTTGATGGACACGGTGACCGTCTCCACGCCGTCCTTCATCTCGGTCTTCAGCGGAATCTGGAGCTGCTTGAAGTCGACGCCGCCGATGAGGAGGCCGATGGGCGGCATGAGGAGGTCGGAGACGATGCTGTTCACGATCTTCGTGAACGCGCCACCGACGAGGATGCCGACCGCCATGTCGACCGCGTTGCCCTTGGCTGCGAACTGCTTCAGTTCTTCGATGAATCCCATGGGAGTGTCTCCTGTGGCGGGGAAGATACGCGATCCGGCGCGGGCGGCGGGGAAGGTGGCCGCTCAGAAGATGAGCCGGAGACCCGCCACGATCCCGAGGCGCAATTCCGGCCGGGCATCCGCCGTGGAATCGCTTGTTTCCGAACTGATCGGAAGCTGGAGGCCGAGTTCGACGGCGTACGTCGGTGCCTCGAGCAGGAGCCCCGGCGAGAGCAGGACCTCATGTTCGCCGCCCGTCGTCCACACGGTGTTGAGCTCGACCGTGGCGTACCACGCCCCGACCCGCTCCTCGCCGTATTCGGAGGGATAGAGCCTGTAGGCGTAGCCGAGATCGACGTTCGCGAAATCGTCGTCGGCATCGGTGGCGAAGATCGGGAGGAACGGACCGTCGCCGGTGACGAAGGTCCAGCGCCCCGAGAGGTCGACGCCGTGACGGCCGAAGATGCCGGTCATGACGCCGCCCACGCAAGGGTCGAACGAATCGCCGCCGAAGCCGCCGGTACCGGTCGGAACCTCGGCACCCGCGTAGACCGCCGCGCGCAGCGTGCTGATCGTGTCGAGATCCTCGCGCAGGACCCGCAGTTCGACGATCGCCTCGAGGTCGCCGAGTCCGAACTCGCCGTCCGACGGACGCGGCGGATCGAAGAAGCCCTGGTAGAGCGGCAGATCCACCGAGATCGACACGTCGCGCGCAAGGCCGTACTCGAGCCGGATGTCCTGCTCGAGCAGCGACTGGCCGTCCTCGTAGAAGTACGCGCGCGCCTGGACGCGCGGGATCAGGACGCCCGGCGACGGGGCGGTTGCGGCGGGCATGCTCAGCATCTCCTGCGCATGGGACGTGCCGACGGCGATGAGCGGCGAGCATGCGATGCCGCGCGCCAGCACCCGTGCGGAAGTCGTGCTCGCGAGCCGCATGAACCTCACGAGGCACCTCCTTCCGCGTCGATGCGCCGGATCTCGCGCAGCGTGAATCCCGCATCGAGGATCGCCTGCGACACCGCGGCGCGCGAGGGGTGCGTGGGACCCGGCACCGAGAACGTGACGAGGCCGTGCCGCATGTCGACCTTCGCGTCGCGAAGGCCTTCGATGCGCGCGAGCTGCAGATCGACGTTCGAGATGCACTTCGGGCAGCTCATGCCGAGGACGACGAGGGCGTACCGGCCGGGTGCGAGCGTTTCGGGAGCGTACACCGCACCGGGGGCGCTGGCGGGGTCGTGCATCGACGTGGTCGACGGCGTCGAGGCGCAGGCGGAGAGGAGAAGGGTCGGCGTGACGAACGCGAGGGCGACGGCGCTCGCGAAGCGGGCGCGCCGAGCCGGAGTGTGCGTGAGAAGCATGGGAATCCTCATATGTGTGCAAGAAAGTGGTACATCGACAAATACGCGCGCATCGTTCCGCGGCGTTCAGGTCGTCCACTTCGAGACACGTGCGAGGAGTTCGCGTCCCGCGGGGCGCGCGTCGGTAGCGGCGTCGACGACGGGTAGGCCGAGGCGCCGCGAGGGCGAATCGACGAGTTCGATGCGGGTATGGCCGGTCGGCGCCGCGAGGCACAGCGCGCGCAGGCCGCGCACCTCGATCGGCGCGAGCGGCGAGTTCGCCGGCTCGCTCGAGGGATCTCGTTCGACGCAAGGGCAGCTCGCGCCGCAGCGGCAGTCGTCGCCGCAGCAGGAGGTTTCCGCCGTGCGGGCCGCCGTCACGTCGTCGCGCAGGCTCGCATCGATCGTGCCGAGCGCCGGCGACATCGCACCGAGCACCGCGACGAGCGCGGCGAGCAGCGGAGCGATGAGGCGAATCGTGCGGGGAGACATGGGATGCGGCGCGAACGCGGAGGCTCAGCCCTTCAGGACGGCATCGAGATCCCGGTCGGACAGGCTCCAGCCCGCGCGGGGCTCCGGGCGCCAGTGGGGGATCGGGCAGCCGCCCTCGAAGCACTGCGTGCGGAAATCGTACCGGAGCGACGTTCCGGCGCGCCCGGCAACCGTGCCGGAGAGCACGATTTCGTTGAGCACGGTCGCGCGCTCGAACGCGCAGAGCGGTGCATCCGCCGCGCCTGCAACGCCCTTCCGCCAGTCGCGGATCGCATCGAGCCATTCGCGATGATGACCGGGCGACGCCAGGATCGGCTCGACCATGGGCTTCGGCTCGTTCGCAAGCGCCCCCGGCACGATCATGTACTCCCCGTAGTTCGCGAAGAGGAAGCCCTTCGTGCCCTGGAAGACCATGTTGAAACGGCCGTGATAATCCTGACGGTCCTTGCCGCCGAGCTCCTGCGCGGTCGGCGACATGCGGCCGTTGTCGAACCAGCGGAGCACCAGCGGATCGGTGCGCGCGCCGTCGAGCGTGGTCGGGATCGCCCACGAGGCCTCGGTCCACTCGGGGCACGCGACGCGATCGATGCGATCGCAGGTTGCGAAGACCTCGACCGTGCCGAGCCGCGCGCGGTCGAGCCCGAGCGCCCACACCGGCAGATCGAGCATGTGGCAGCCCATGTCGCCGAGCGTGCCGGTGCCGTAATCCCAGTACTTCCTCCAGTTGGCCGGGTGCAGGTTCGCGATGTACGGCGCCTGCTGCGAGGGTCCGAGCCAGAGGTCGTAGTCGAGCGACGCCGGCGGCTCCGCGACCGGCCCCGTCGGCCCGCAGCACCATCCCTTGTTCACCCAGCAGTCGCAGCTGGTGACGCGTCCGATCGCGCCGGCGCGGATCAACTCGACCACGCGGCGGTAGTTCTCGGTGGCGTGGATCTGCGTACCCATCTGCGTGGGCACGCGCGCCGCGCGCGCAAGTTCGAGCAGGCGCTTCGACTCCTCGAGCGTGTGCGTGAGCGGCTTCTCGCAGTAGGCGGCGAGACCCGCGCGCAGGGCGAGCGCGGTCGCGAACGCGTGCGTGTGGTCGGGCGTCGACACGAGCACGCCCTCGAGCCCCAGTTCGACGCGCCGCGCGAACAGCTCTCGCAGATCGCGGAAGGTGCGCGGTGCGGGATCGTTCGGACGGGCGGCCGCGACCTTCGCGACGCCGGCATCGAGCATGTTCTGGTCGACATCGCAGAGCGCAACGATCGAGGCACCGGCGCCGAGCAGATCGCCGAGATTGTCGGCTCCTCGTCCGCCGCAGCCGATCACGGCCACACGTGGCGCGCCATCGAGCGCGACGAGCGGCCGCCTCTCCTCCGAAGCGCGTGGTGTGCCGCTGCATCCGAGGATCGACGGTGCGGCGAGGACTGCGGGAACAAGCCCGAGGAAGGTGCGGCGCGGGATTCCGTTCGTCATGCCGCGGAGTGTGCGCGATGCGTGCGGAATGCGCAAACCGCGAAACCGTGCCCATTCGAAACTGTTACATTTGAAATATGGCGAAGAAGGTCCGTTCCAATGGTTCCCGTCCGGGGAAGTCCGCTCGAAAGAGGAAGTCCGTCGCTGCCCGTCGAGGTCGCGCATCCGCCGCGCCGGCGCCGAAGTCGGGGCATTCGCTGGCGGATCTCCCCACCGAAGTCCTCGCCCGCGAACTTGCGCGGCGTCGCTCCGAACTTCCCAAGCTCGAGCGTCGCGCCGCGGAGCTGCGCAAGTCGCTCGCCGCCCTGAACAAGTCGCTCGCCGCCCAGCAGAAGGCGCTCAACGAGGTCGAGGCGCGGATGGCGGAGCTCGGTGTCCCTGCATCGGAGGGAGCCTCGTCCGCGGTCCGCGCCGGACGCGCGCGTGGCGCTGGCGCTGCGCGTGACGCCGCTTCCGCCAGTGGCGCGCGCGCTCCCCGTCGCGAGCGCAAGGGCGCGCCCACGCTCGGCGCGCGGCTACTCGCCTATCTGCACGCCCATCCCGGCATCCATCCACCGGGTGCGCTCGCCGAGACGATCGCCGCCGAGATGGGTCGGGAGTGTTCGCAGAGCTTCATCGTCTCGACGAACGCGGCGCTGCGGAAGCTGATCGTCGATGGTGGAGTCGAGAAGGTCGGTCGCGGGCAGTACCGGGCGAAGGGAAGTGCCGATGCCGCGGCGAACTGAGGTGCCCGCGCTCGCCGCAGGGATGTTGCTCGTCGGGTGCATGACCCTGATCGGCTGTGCGACCAGCAGCGGAGGCGGGTCGAGCGGTACGTCTGCTGCCACGGCTGCGGAGCCGACGCTCGCGCCACCCGGAGCACGTCGCGCGACCGGCGCCGCGGAACGCGTCGATCTCGGGATGTTCGACCTCGCATCGGCGTTTCCGAAGCGAAACCTCGACCGGCGCATGTCGTTCCTCGCGGCGTGCGATGTCTCGCTGAACACGACCGACCCGGATGCGCGAAGGGACGTCACTCGACTTCTCGAGACCTATCGGGAGGCGAACGATCCGGCGCAGTTCGCCGAACTCCTGACCGAGCGCTTCGAGGCGATTCGCCTCGCGCCCGCGACACCCGCCGCCAACGACGGACTGATGACCGGCTACGCGACGCCGGTCGTCAACGTGCGGATGAATCCCGACGATCGCTTCCGCTTTCCGATCTTCGCGGATCTCCGGGGCATCGACGTCGATGCGAATGGCGTCGATCTCGCCACGAAGCCGCGCCGCGAGATCCTCGCGTCGTCGTCGGCGCGTGCGCGCGCGATCGCGTGGATCGACGATCCGCTGGCGTGGGCGCTCGTCGAGACGAACGGCACCGCGATCCTCCGGATCGAAGGGACGCGCAAGGACATTCCGGTCTCGCGCATCGCGACCAATGGCCGTGAGTTCCGCAGCGTGGGCAAGGGGCTCGCCGAGCGCGGTCTCGTCGACCCGAAGACGGCGACGCTCGTGGAGGTCGCCCGTGCGGCCGACGCGAATCCGCGCGAGGCGGAGGCGGCGGCGCTCGACAACGAGCGCGTCGTCTTCTTCCGGATCTGCGATCCCGCGGATTTCCCGCCCGTCCTCGGGCTTCCGAAGGGCGAGCTCGTGAGCGGCTACTCGTGCGCGGCCGATCAGTCGGTGTACCCGCCCGGCAGCGTGCTGCTCGTCACCGAGCGCGACGCGAAGGGCGCGGTGCGTCCGGTACGCATCCTCTTCGTCCACGACGCAGGTGGCGCGATCTCCGGCCCACAGCGGGTCGATGCCTACTTCGGATCGGGCAACGCCGCGATCCGCGAGGCGGGCGAAATGCGCTTTGCGGTCGAGGTCCATCGGTTGCGGGCGCGTTGATGGAGCCGCGCGTTGCCAATGGAGTCGAATCAGGGAACGGGCGTGTCGCGCGGCGCCTGTTCGTCGCCTCGCTCGCCTCGCTCGCGCTCGCCGAGATCGTGCTCTGGACGCGTGCGATCCAGTGGTTTCCGTCGCTCCCCGAGCGCTTTCCCGTCCACTTCGACATCTCCGGCGCGCCCGACCGCTGGAGCGAGCGCGGCGCGGCGTGGTTCCTGCTGCCGGCGCTCTCGATCGCGATCCTCGCCTTCTTCGGACTGATCGCGTGGTCCATCGGTCCGATGTGCCGGGGTACGCCGGGCCTCGTGAACGTCCCCCGCAAGGATCTCTTCGTGCGACTCTCGCCCGCGGGGCGCGAGACCGTGCTCGCACCGACGCGCGCGTTCCTCGCATGGGTCGTCTCGCTCGTCGCGTGGCTCTTCGCCTACATCCTCGAGGGGACGGCGCTGGTCGCGGTCGGTCGCGAGACGACGCTTCCAGCGTGGCCGGTGTTCGTCTTCCTCGCGCTCGTCTTCCTCACGCTCATCCCGTTCTATCGTGCCACGTCGCGCGCGGTGCTCGTCGCGGCGGAGCGCGAGGGCGTCGCCTGAGCAAGCCCAGACTCTGTCTGACGGATCCGCCGGGCTTCAATCCGCGCGGCATCCCGACTGGCCCCGCTTGGATTTGTCGGCTTCGACTCACCGTATCGCTGCGGATACGGCTTCGTCTCGCCTCCTCGCCACTCGGGCGCCGACGCGGATTTCGGGCCTTCGGCGATTCCTCAGACAGAACCTACCGGTGCTTGCGCACGGGACGCGCGGTCAGCGCGTTGCCCGCGTCGGCGTTCGCGCCCTCGAAGCGCTCGGTGACCGGATTCCAGAGGAGCGGCTTGCCGACCTCGTAACCGATGTTGCAGAGCTGGCAGATGGTCGCGGTGCGGTGGCCGATCTCGGCCGTGCAGATCGGGTCGCGGCCTTCGCGGATCGCCGCGAGGAAGTCGGCGATGTGCGATGCGTTGCGCGGCAGACGCAGTTCGTTTCCCTTCGGTTCGGCGAGGATCTCGGGCGCGTCGGGCGCGCCGCGGTCGGTGCCGCGGTAGGCGCGCAGATGGCCGCGCGAGACCTCGATCGTGCCGTCCGAGCCGAAGAACGTGCAGTCGGTCGGCCCGCCGTGGATCATCTCGACGCCGTCGGCGTAGACGAACCGGAGGCCCGTCTTCGCGCCGTCCGCGGGTGGAATCACCTCGCGGGGACCGCTCTCGTCCATGCCGAGCGCCCACTGGGCGATGTCGAAGTGATGCGCGCCCATGTCGGCGAGCCCGCCGTTGCAGTACTCGCGGTAGTTGCGCCACGCCGGATAGTGGCCGTGCACGCCCACCGGGCAAAGCGCGCTCGAGAAGCCGCGCTCGGGGGCCTGGCCGAGCCAGCCGTCCCAGTCGATTCCCTCGGGGAGCGGCTCGGTCGCGAGGTCGCAGGGCTTCGGCGGTTCGCCCACGCCGATCGTGATCCGCGAGAGCTTTCCGATGCGGCCGTTGCGCACCGCCTCGGCTGCGCGCGTGAACATGTGACCGTACTCGCCGCTCTGCTGCGAGCCGGTCTGGAAGCGGATGCCGGTCGAACGCGCGGCGTTCGCGATCGTGCGCCCCTCCGCGATCGTCAGCGAGAGCGGCTTCTCGCAGTAGACGTGCTTTCCGGCGAGCGACGCGACGATCGCAGGCTCGGCGTGCCAGTGGTCCGGCGTCGTCACGATCACGACGTCGATCCGCGGATCGTGCACGACCTCGCGCCAGTCCTTCGCGGCGCGGCAGGCGTCGTTCCTGCAACGCTCGTTCACGCGGCGCACGCCCTCGGCGGTGCGCGCATCGACCACATCGGCGACCGACACGATCTCGAACATCTCGTCATCGAGGAACCCGTTGTAGATCTCGCGGGCTCGCACGCCGAATCCGACGATGCCCGCCTGCAGCTTCCCGTTGCGGAGCGTGTGGCGTGCGCCGACGCGCGGGGTGGGCGCCGGTGTGGGATCGGCGGATGCGCGGCTCGCGAACGTCGTGGCCTGCACCGCGGCGGCGGCCAGGGCCATCGTGCGGATCGCGTCGCGACGGGTCGGGTGAGATTCGCTCATCCCCCGAGCGTCGCAGGTCGCGCGGCCGAAGGCAAGCGCGCCGACCGTGTGCCGCGCGACACAGGCGCCGTTCAGGGAGCGTCGGCGACGCCCCAATTGACGAGCAGGATCGAGAGATCGGCGCCCGCGACGATGCCATCGCCGTTGCAGTCGCCGTAGGGGATGCCCGGAGTTCCCCAGACGGCGAGGAGCATCGCGAGATCCGCGGCATTGATGAAGGTGTCGAGGTTGAAGTTGCCCCGTGCTCGCTCGCAGACGTCGAGCCGGCCGTCGAGGTCGGAATCGATCGCGCCGTTCGCGATCGCGCAGTCGTCGGGCACGCCGTCGTTGTCGCAATCCTTCTGCGTGCCACCGGCGATCTCCGCGGCGTCGCACAGGCCGTCCGAGTCGCAGTCGGGGGTCGCGGGCGATTCGCAGGCGTCGCCGAGGCCGTCGCCATCGCAGTCCCGCTGGTCGGGATTCGCCACGGTCGGGCAGTTGTCGCCTCCGACGAGCGAGTATCCCGCGACCACTTCGCAGGTGATCGTCGTGCCGTCCGGTGCGTGGCCGAAGCCGTCCCCGTCGAGGTCTCGGTACCAGACGGCATTCGCGCAGCCAAGTCCGAACGTCCCGCTGCCGAACTGGACACCGCTGCCTGCCGTGCCCGCGTTGTACGCGACGGTGAGCGAGTAGACGCGCGGTCCATGACCCTGCGAGAGCACGAACTGGCCGAGAAGGACGAGGTTCGTGTTGCAGCCGCTGTACACGCGGCCATCGAGGTTGACTGGATTCAGCGCGAACCAGCCGAGGGCGCAGTTGTTCGGAAGATCGGGCCTGTCCATGCAGCGCGAATCCCCCTGATGCGGGGGTGTGCCACCGCTGCACCAGTTTGGATCCGGGTTCGTCGACGAGCCGCTCGTGTAGGCGCAGCCGACCGAGAGATACGAGTCGTACGGGCGGTTCGTGGCGCTCGATGACGCGGTTGCGCGCCAGCTCCCGACCGTCTGCGAGCAGATCAGCTTCGAGACGATGTCCTTGTGCCAGAAGCCGCCGTTAGGGTCCTCCGCGCCGGCGATGGCACAGAGGTTGAAGCAGTTGAGAACGGTGTCGGTCGCGCCGTTGAACTCGGCGTACAGCCGGTGCTGCACGAGCGAGGTGCTGCAACCACTGAGGTTGGTCGAGACGACCACGAAGCGGACGAACGCCGCGTCGGCGCCGGTTGCCGCGAGTAGACCGATCGCCACACCGAAGAAGAGTCGTCGAAGTCGGGAAACAGCCATGTGCGCTCCTGTTGGGCGGAGCCTACCGGGTGTGGCTCTCGGCTCCAAGCAGGACGGCGGCACGCCTCGTTGAACGCGCTGTCGGACGCGTCGTTACGGGACGGGTCCCCAGTTCGCGAGCAGGATCGAGAGGTCCGCGCTCGTAACCGTTCCGCTTCCATCGACGTCGCCGGCGGCGTTCGAGGTGCCCCAGTGGAAGAGGACGAGCGCGAGGTCGTAGTTGTTGACCGTGCCGTCGAGGTTGAGGTCGCCCAGCGCGCGTTCGCAGCGGTCGATGCGGCCGTCGTCGTCGGTGTCGTTCGAGGCGTCGAGCTCGTCGAGATCGCACACGCCGTTGGCGTTGCAGTCGCGGCCGAAGGTGTTGTCGGCGCCGGACCAGCCTCCGAGCATGTTCACCGGCTCGTTCGCGCAGAGGAACGTGCCGTTGACCGACGCGCCGAGCGCGTCGATGAGATCGACGCCGCCGCTCTCCGCGCCGGCGGTGTTGAACTCGACCATCGAGTCGGTCATCGTCATGCGGCCGGTCAGGTGGATCGCGCCGCCGCGACCGCTCGCCGTGTTCTCCTCGAAGGTGCAGAGGTCGATCGAGGTCGGCGACACGCCTGCGCCGGGCGCGATCGACAACGCGCCTCCGTTGGCCGCGCTGTTTCCGAGGAAGGTGCAGCCCGTGAACGTCGGCGCGCCGCCCTCGATGCGGGCGGCGCCGCCGGAGCCGCCCGCGTTGTTCGCGGTGAAGATGCAGTCGGTGAAGGTCGGATTCGCGCCGATCGAAAGGACGCCGGCACCGTTCGTCGCCGTGCCGTTGCGGATCGTGAATCCGTCGATGGTGAGATCGCCCCAGCCTGCCCCGTCGATCGTGATCGCGCGTGAGTTGCCCTTGCCGTCGATGAAGCATCCCGTCGCGCCATCGAGGGACTGGAGCACGAGCGTGCGCCCCGAGAGATCGATGGATCCGTAGGTTCCCGCCGCGACGCGGACGGTCGTGCCATCGGGAGCGGCGGCGATCGCGGCGGCGATCGAGGCGTAGCCCGAGCCGCCGACCACGAACTCTCCGGCGCAGTCGTCGGGCACGCCGTTTCCGTCGAGGTCCGAGCTTCCGGTTGCCAGACGGCATGCATCGCCCACGCCGTCCGAGTCGCAGTCGGCCTGCGTGGGATTCGCGATCGTCGGGCAGTTGTCGCCCGTCACCGCGCTGTAGCCCGCGGGCTGCGCGCACTGGACGAGCGTTCCATCCGTGGTCACGCCGAAGCCGTCGCCGTCGAGATCGCGGTACCACGTCGTCGGCGTGCACGAGACGAAGGTGAACGTGCCGTCGGAGAACTGCACGCCGCCGCCCGCGCCGTTGTTCCACGCGGTGCGGAGCGCGTACGTGCGGTTGCCGTGACCCTGCGAGAGCACGATCTGCGCGACCTTGACGGTCGTCGCGTTGTTGCCGTTGATCCCCACGCGTCCCTGCAGGTTCGTCGGCGCGGCGTTGAACCAGCCGAGCGTGCCGTTGTTCACGAGGTCGGCGCGGGTCCAGCTGCGCGCGTCGCCCGCGTGCGAGCCGCTGCCGCCGAGCCCCCACGACGGGTCGGCCGTCGCGCTGCTCGTGCCGCCGGTCGTCGCGCCGAGCGAGAGGAACGAGTCGAACGGCCGGTTCGTGGTGGTGCTGCCGATCAGCTGGGGCGCCCAGGTTCCCGCCGACTGGTTGAGCACTCCCGGTGCGTCGTCGTTGTTGTCCTTGTGCCAGAAGCCTGCGTGGCCATCCGCGTCGGCGGAACTGACGAGCGCGAAGTTGAAGACGTTGAGGACGGTGTCCGTGGGTCCGTTGAAGGTGGCGAAGACCTCGTAGCGGATGAGCGACTGGCCGCTGTTCTCGATCGGAGTGGCCACCACCGTGTAGCTGGTGAACGAGGCGGACGCGGACGCCCCGACGCCGAGGACCGCGCCGCCGGCGCCGACCGCGTGACCGAACGCTCGCGCGAGTCCTCGCTGAAGGAGCGGGACGATGGTGTGGGCGCGGTTCGCGGTGGCGGCAGGGCGGGCGGTGGACGTGCGCATGATGTCTCCTTCAAGGTGTCGGCGCTGCCGACGGCCCGGTGCCCCGGGGGAAGTCAGGGCGAGAATCCCGGTGGAAATCGGGTGTTTCGGCCGCGAGCGACCAGAAAACGCGGTCGCCAACGGACCTCCGGCATCGATCGAAGCCGTTTCTCGGCACTTCTGCGCATGTTCGGTCGAGGGGGTCCTTGTCGATGCCTCGCCGGTGCCCGCGATGCCGCGCGGACCGGAGGGGCTTGACGGGGGGACGGCGAGCGGTTGCGATCGCGCCATGCCGCCGGACGCCCTTCCCGTTTCGCTCGCCCTCGCCGTTTCGCTCGCCGTCGCGACACCGTTCGCCGCCACGCTGTCCGAGGTCGCGCCCCGCGGACCACTCCACACGGCGCCGCAGGACGCATCGCCCCGCCCGCAAGCCGCCGCGGCCTCGTCGGACGGCTCGCGCCCGGCGTCGCGGCCGGAGGCTCTCTTCGACGCGATGACATTCGATGCATGGCGCGTGGTCGGCGGTCGGGCACGCTTCGAACTGCTCCCGCCCGCCAACGGTGGCGTTGGGCCGACCCTCGTCGGTCGTGGTCCGATCGAACGCAACGGATTCCTCACGAGCCCGCGCACGATCGGCGACTTTCGGCTGTCGGTCGACGTGCGGCTCGGGTCCGTCGACAACCCGCGCGGCGAGAAGATGAACTCCGGCATCCAGATCCGCTCGCGCGAGACGGACGGCACCATCGCCGGGCTGCAGATCGAGGTCGACCCGACGCCGCGCCGTTGGTCGGGCGGCGTCTACGACGAGCGCGGTCGTGGTTGGCTCGCTTCCCTTGCGGACGACGCGGCCGCGCAGGCGGCGTTCCGGCTCGGCGAGTGGAACACCTACGAGATCGAGTGCATCGGGCCACGCGTGCGGACCAAGGTGAACGGCGTTCCGTGTGCGGAGTGGTACGACGGCATCGTGGAGGGGCTGCTTGCCTTCCAGGTGCATGGAGGACCGCCGTGCGAGGTGGCGTTCCGAGCGCCTGTCCTCGAGGAACTCGGCGCGCACGCATGGCGGCCGCTTGCGGAGTCGACCGCCGCATCGAGCGGAGAGCGCGTGGCGTGGGCGGGCGAACTGGTGGCCGGTGCCGTGGGCATGCGCGCCGAGGTCGTCGGCGGCGCGCGAATCGAACTGCAGTCGACCGTCGGGACCTCGCTCGCTTCGATCGAGATCGCGCCGATCGCATCCGTGGCCGATGGCCGCGGCGGCACGCGCGAGGCGACGCCCGAGGAGCGCGCCCGCGCGCGACGGATCGAGGTCGTCTGGTTCGAGACCGGGAGGGAGGGCGTCGATGGTGCGGTGCTGGTCGACGGTGCGCGCGTCGCGCACCTGTCGCTCGCCTCCGAGCCGAGGCGGATCCGCGTGGTCGGCGCCGAGACGCGGGTCGCGCCTGCCGAGCAGCTGTGCGCGCAACCGTGACGAGCCGCCGTGCCTCCTCGCGTGGGGCGCGATCGGCACCGTGCGCGGTGGATCGCATGTGCGAGACGCGTGGATAGTCGCGGCGATCCGCGTCTCCGTACGTCGTGGTTCGACATTTCCCGCTTGAATCTCCGCTCCCACACCGAAGTTCGTGGGAATGGGACATGCACGGGCGAGCCGCGCGCGGCCTCGGTCAACCTCCCTGCGACGCGTGATGCGTCTCGAGGAGGTGTCGATGACCGAGGAACGTCGAAGACAGGATCGGATCGCACGGTTGATTGGCTTGGCGAGGAGCTACCGCGGATGGAGCGCGGGAAGGCTCGACGAAGCGCTCGGGCGCGAGTCGCGGCGCGCGGTTCCGCATTCGGGCAATCCGAAGCTCGACCTCGTGGCGCGGCTTGCCGCGGCGCTGGAATGGGATCTGGGAGAGGTTGCAGAGGATCTCTGGGATGGCGGTGAGGCGGTCGCTGCGAGAGACGCGATCGCCGATGTCGATCGCGGCGACGGCGGAAGGCGCGGCGCGACGTTCGCCGAGCTCGATCTTCGCGCGCAGGCAGAACATCGCGCCGGCGACAGCGACGGGATGCGCCGTACCGCACTCGCTATGCGCGGGGCCGCGCGCAGCGGACATGAGCGCGCCATCGCCGCAAACCGGCTGGCCGGCGCCTACGACGGACGCGGGCGATACGGGCGTGTGCTCGCGTGCGTGCGCGAGGGGCTCGCCGAGCATGGCGTCGGGAGCGACGTGCGCCTGATGCTGCGCGTGAACCTCGCGAATGCGAACCACGCGCTCTGGAACCTCGACGCATCGCGCGCGATCGCATCGTCGCTGCTCGAGGAGCGCGCGGTGCGCGAGCCGGCGAACCGGCTCCAGCGCGTGGCGGGGGCGTTCTGCCATCTCATCCGCGGACACGGACATCGTCGCGCGCTGCAGGATCTCGCGCGCCCCGATGGAGCGTGCGACCGCCAGGCCGCGTCCGAACTGGCGCAGCGCGCGATCGACGATCTCGTGCGTGCGGTCGAGCGCTACGAGGAGCTCGCGCAGGCGTTTGGCGATGGACAGTACGAAGGGCTCGCCGACATGTCGCGTGGCGGCATCGTCGAGGCGCGCGTCGTCGCGGGGGAGTTGTCCGAGGAGGATGCGATCGCGGAGGTGATCGCGCGGCTCGAGCGTTCGGTGGCGGCCGAGGAGGCCGGGCTGCGCGAGGCGCCCGCGGTGCGCGAGGCCGCGGGCTGGTGGGCGCTCTTCGGTGCGAACATCGCGCTCGCCTCGCGCGGCGCGCCTGCCCGAGGTCGCGAGCGCGGCGATGTCGCGCGGACGATCGCGATCTGCACGAACAAGGCGAGCGAGATCGCCGAGGAGCTCGACCACTGGCCGATGCGCGAGCGGACGTTCACCCTCGAGTGGATCCGCCGGGAGGAAGAGGCTCGGCGCGAGCGCGCGCGACCCACGGGATGGACGCTCGACGAGGAGGATCTCCGCGGGCTGGTCGGAAGCATGGGACGCTTCCCGTTCTTCCGTCCGACCGGATGGCGCATCCTCGACGAGGCCGAAGTCCTCGCGCCGGCGTAGGCGGCGCCAAGCGGTGGTTCGCGCTACCTTTCCCGCATGGTCAGCCGCGCACCGGATCCGAGCATCTCGCGACGCGCGCGTGCGGCGGCGCGCTGGGCGATCGTGGTGGGTGTGGTCGGCTTCGGCCTCAAGCTCGCGGGATGGCTCGCGACCGGTTCGGACGCGGTCTTCTCCGACGCCCTTGAGAGCATCGTCAACATCGTCGCCTCGATCGGCGCGATGCTCGCGCTCGTCTACGCCGAGCGTCCGCCCGACGAGGAGCATCCCTACGGGCATGGTCCGATCGAGTTCGTGAGCGCGCTCTTCGAGGGTGTCCTCGTCGCGGTCGCGGGCCTCGTGGTGCTCACGCACTGCGCGGAGAGCCTCTATCGCGGCGCGCCTTCGGTCGACAAGCTCGATCTCGGCCTGCTGCTCGTGGCCCTCAGCGCGCTTCTCAACGGGGTGGCGGGGATCGCGCTCCTCCGCGTGGGGCGCGCGACTGGCTCGGCGGCGCTCGTCGGCGACGGCAGGCACCTCCTCTCCGACCTCTGGACCACCGCTGCGGTGATCGCCGGGCTCGTCGCGGTGCGCGTGACCGGCGAGGCGTGGATCGACACCGCCGTTGCGATCGGCGTCGGCGTCCTTCTCATCGTGGTCGGTACGCGCGTTGCCTTCGGCGGGCTCTCGTCGATCCTCGGGGCGCAGGACGCCGAGGATCATCGACGGATCCTCACCGTGCTCGATGCCCATCGCAACGGCACCGAGCCGCGCATCTGCTCGTACGCCTCGGTGCGCCACCGCCACCAGGGGCGGCTGCACTTCGTCGACATGCATCTGCGCGTGCCCCGCGCGATGACCGTCGCCGACTCGCACGAGATCGCAAGCGCGATCGAGCGCGAGGTGCTGGCGGCGGTTGGCGAGGGCACCGCCACCGCGCACATGGAGCCGTGTGGCGATCCGTCGTGCGCGCGATGCGGCGCCGCGCGCGGGCACGTGTGAACCGGTCGCCGGTACTCAGCCGCGCAGGAGCACTGCCGCGGCGATCGCGGCCATCTCGACGCGCATGACGCACGGTCCGAGCGAGACGCACGCCACCGAGGTCGCGGCGAGTTCGGCGATCTCGCGTGGCTCGAAACCGCCCTCCGGCCCGATGAGCACCGTGCGCGGGCGCGTCGCGTCGCTTCCCGAAAGTGCGGCGCTCCACGCGGCGAGCGTCGTGCGCGGCATCGACTCGTCGGTGTGCGCGACGGCGACGGCGGCGCCGCGCGCACGTTCGGCGCGCGCGAAGGCGACCAACTCGCCGCCGGTGGCCAGTTCCGGCATCCACGCGCGCTTCGCGACCTTCGCACTCTCGGCGACGATCCGCTGCCAGCGCTCGCCGCGATCGAGCTTGTCGGCGTCGACCACGCTGCGGGCGCATTCGATCGCGACGAGGCGGGATGCCCCGGCCTGCGTCGCCAGATCGAGCAGGGTCGACAGCCGGTCGCCCTTCGGCACGGCGAAGGCGATCGTGATCTCGGGCAGGAGGGGCGATTCGTCGCGCCGCTCGGAGACCTCGACGAGGAGGCTTCCGTCGCGCGTGCGTTCGTCGAGCAGGGTGCCTCGGGAGAGTGCGCCGCGTCCGTCGAAGAGCGTCACCACATCGCCCGCGCCAAGTCGTCGCGCGCCGAAGGCGTGACGCGCCTCGTCGCGCGACACCGCGACGGACGAGCCGTTCGGCGGGATCTCGGGAACATGGAGCCAGAGGCTGGACATGCGTGTTCGGGGGTGAAGCGCCGGGGGTGAAGCGCCGGGGGTGAAAG
>JAJTGL010000016.1 GCA_021297795.1 Planctomycetaceae bacterium | reverse complement strand
CGGCGGCGGACATGTCCTCCACATGATGTGCGACCTCACGATCGCTGCCGAGAACGCGCGCTTCGGTCAGGTCGGGCCGCGCATGGGCAGCTTCGACGGCGGCTACGGCGCGAGCTACATGGCGCGCATCATCGGGCAGAAGAGGGCGCGCGAGATGTGGTTCCTCTGCCGCAGCTACTCGGCGCAGGAGGCGCTCGACATGGGCCTCGTGAACGTGGTCACGAGCGTCACCGAGCTCGAGGAGGTGACGGTGCAGTGGTGCCGCGAGATGCTCGCGAACTCGCCCACCGCGCTGCGCGCGCTGAAGGCCGCGCTGAACGCCGACTGCGATGGACAGGCGGGCCTGCAGGAACTCGCGGGCATCGCCACGATGCTCTACTACATGTCGGATGAGGCGAAGGAAGGCCGCGACGCGCAGCTCTCGAAGCGCAAGGCCGACTTCCGCAAGTTCGCGCCCTGAGAGAATCCGCACGATGAGCGACACCGCGCGACCGAGCACCCTCGCCGTCTGGATCTCTGCGATCCGACCAAAGACCCTCGGTGCGTCGCTGTGCCCCGTCCTCATCGGGGCGACGCTCGCGCGTGTCGACGGCGTGTTCGCGTGGGACCGCGTGCTGGTGGCGCTCGCGGGCGCGGTGCTCCTCCAGGTCGCGAGCAACCTCGCGAACGATCTCTTCGACGGACTGCGCGGCACCGATGGCGCTGGCCGCATCGGTCCCCGCCGCGCGGTCGGCAGCGGGCTCGTCTCGCCGAAGGCGATGGTCGCCGCACTCGGCCTCGTGATCGTGCTTGCCGCGTTGCCGGCGGCATGGCTCGCGGTGTATGCGGGTCCAGTGTTCCTCGTGATTGGCATGTTCGGCGCGATCTGCGCGGTCGGGTACACCGCGCCGCCGCTCGCGCTCGCCTATCGCGGGCTCGGCGATGTGTTCGTCTTCGTCTTCTTCGGTCCGCTCGCGGTCGCCGGAACGCGCGCGGCCTGCGACGGCATGTGGACGATGCCTTCCGCGCTCTGCGGACTTGCGCCTGGCGCGATCGGCGTGTGCCTGCTCGCGACGAACAACCTGCGCGACGAGGCCGGCGACCGCGCTGCAGGCAAGCGGACGAGCGTGGTGCGACTCGGGGCGCCCGCAGTGCGCGCGATCGTGCGCTTCGCCACGATGATCGCGATCGCGATGCCGATCCTCGCGGCGCTCGTGCTCGGGCTTCCGAAGGGAGTGATGATCGCGTCGATGGTGGCGGCGGTGCTCGGCGGACTTGCCGCGCCGCGCACCTCCGCCGACGGCGCGCAGGCGTTCGGCTTCCGCCTCGCCATGTTCGGGCTCCTCCTCTACGCGTACGGCATCGCCTTCGCCGCGGGGTCGTTCATCGACTGGGGCGCTGGATGATCGACGGCGGCACGGAGATCCTGCGGATCGCGCTGCCGATCAAGCCGGAGGCGCAGGCGCTCGTTGGCGCGACCGAGCGCGAGATCGCGTTCCTGCGCGTGGTCGACGAGTCGACAGGGCGCGTCGGGTTCGGTGAATGCGCGCCGCTCGCGGGGCTTCATCGCGAGCCGCTGGATGAGGCGATCGAGGCGCTGGAGGCGTGGAGCGACGGCGCCTGCGATCTCGACGAGTTGCCGCCGAGCGCGGCGTTCGCGGCCTCGACCGCATGCGCGATGCTCGATGGATTCGGTGCGAGGACGTGCGCGGCTGCCAAGGTCGCGGCGTTCTTTCCGGGGGGGCTTGCGGATCTCGATGAACGCGTGGTCGCCGCGTTTGCCGACGCCTCGTGCATCAAGCTCAAGATCGGACGTGCCGACGTCGCGACGGAGCGCGCATTGCTGCAACGCGCGTTCGACGCGTGGCCATCGGCGCGGTTCCGCCTCGACGGTAACCGGCGGATGGAGCTCGACGCGTGCGTCTCGCTCGTTCGCGGGCTCGAACCCGGCAGGATCGAGTATCTCGAGGAGCCGCTCTCCGATCCGTCGGAGC
The DNA here is from genome assembly GCA_021297795.1 of Planctomycetaceae bacterium. Classification (GTDB taxonomy): domain Bacteria; phylum Planctomycetota; class Phycisphaerae; order Phycisphaerales; family SM1A02; genus QWPT01. Next base: position 28,952 of record JAJTGL010000016.1, on the reverse strand, counting down.
TGGTCGGTCTTTCGCGTGCGACGGGTGTTCCGGTCGCGCTCGACGAACTCGTGGTCGACGGATCTCCCGAGGCGATGCGGCTGCGTCGTGCGCTTTCACCCGCGGATGGCGTTGTCGCCTGGGTGCTGCGCATGTCGGCGATCGGATCGCTCGAGGCGATCCGTGCGCGCGCGGACGAGGCCGCGCGGCTCGGCGTGGACGTCGTGCTCTCGACCGCGTACGAGAGTTCGTTCTCGCTTCGTGCGGCTGTCCAGCTCGCGGCGTCGCTCCCGAACGCGCGACGTGCGCACGGGATCGGCACGGCCGCGCTTCTCGCGGAGGATTCCTGCGCATCTGCGCGTGTGGTGCGCGGTGAGATCGCAGGCGAGCCGCTCCCGGTTCCGTTCGCGGAGGCGTGGTCGTGAGCGATGCGGCGATCACGATCGTCGAGGTCGAGCCCTGCGTCGACCCGATGCCAGCATTTGAGGCGATCTGGTCGCGTGGCGGACGTGCGCTGCCGCTCTCGCGCAACCTTCCCGCGACGGTGCGCGCGGCGCTCGAGGCGCGGGCGTGCGCGGCACGCGCGGAACCTGCGCCGGGCGTCGTCCTCGCGACCAGCGGTTCGAGCGGCGTCCCGCGGCTCGTCGATCTGTCGCTCGAGGCGATGGAGGCAAGCGCACGTTCCGGCGCGGGCGTGATCCCGTTCGGCGCTGGCGACGTGTGGCACGCGTCGCTTGCGCCGTCGCACGTCGGCGGTGTGATGATCTTGATGCGTGCACGTCTCCTCGGCGGATCGGTGCGCTTCGGCGCGCAGCCGCGGACGTGGAGCGAGCTCGAGGGTTGCACGCATGTGTCGCTCGTCGCGGCGCAGCTCGCGCGTCTCCTCGAGGATCGCACGCCCGTGCCGTCGTCGCTCCGGGCCGTGATGCTCGGCGGTGGACCGAGCTCGCAGAGGCTGCGTGATGCGGCCATCGCGCGTGGCGTGCCGCTCTTCGCGACCTACGGCATGACGGAGACCTGCTCGCAGGTCGCGACGGGAGTGGTCGCGCAGGGTGACCCCGCAACACTCGCAGGCGCTGCGCTTCCCGGTGTCTCCGTTGCAATCGATGCTACAAGCGGCGAGATCCTCGTCGACGGCCCGATGCTTGCCCGCGGCGAGTTCGTCGCTCGCGAGGACGGCGGTGCGCTCGCTCCGTTCGATCGTCCGCTTGCGACACGCGACGCGGGATTCCTCGATGCAGCAGGTCGTCTGCACGTGGTCGGACGACTCGACGCGATGTTCATCTCGGGTGGCAAGAACATCCATCCCGAGGCCATCGAGCGCGCGCTCTGCGAACTGCCATGTGTGCGCGCTGCATGCGTGGTGGGCGTGCCCAATGCGAAGTGGGGGATGCGGCCGGTCGCATTCGTCGACCTCCGGACGCAGACAGGCCGCTTGATCCGCGAGATGCTTAGCGAGCGACTGGAGCGCCACCTCATTCCCGACGCGGTCTACGTGTTGCCCCCGGAAGAGTTGGCGGCGACGAAACCGAGCCGCGCGCGTCTTGCCGCACGCCTCGCGGCGGGACAGCGCTTCAACGAAGTTTGAGTCCCACGCGAATCGCCTCGACGACGGAGGCCGCGACGGAAACCTCGGTCTTAGACCGTCGACGTCTTCGCTCGTGTGGTGAGCAGCCACTCCCGGAAAGCCTCGGGGAGATCCGTCGACTCGCCCGCGCGGCGATCGATCGCCACGCGCTTCACGCGCACCGCGATGGCCTGCGCGTCACCAAGCGAGAACTTCCAGGACAGCGTGAACGCGCTGCGACCGATCTCGATCGCGTCGATGCGGGCGGCGAGCCGGTCGCCGCAGCGGATGGGCACGCGGTAGTCGGCCTCGCAGTGGACGACGGGGGTCGGGGGGAAGCGGCCGTCGAGCATCTCCTTCAGGCTGAATCCGCCGAGTTCGAGCCAGCGCTCGAAGAGCTCCTGCTCGAGTTCGAAGATCCGCGCGTAGAAGAGGACCCCGGCGGCGTCGGTGTGGGGGAGCCGGACGACGAGGTGCTCGGAGAAGGCCGCGGCATTCATGGCGGGAGGGTACCGGGTCGGGTACAACACGCGCTCCACCGAGCGGCCAGCCCGGCCGCGTTTCCACACGGAGAACTCCATGCGCACCTGCCCGCTCTGCCCGGCCCTCACGCTCCTCGCCCTCGTCGCCGTGCCCGCGACCCTCCTCATCGCCGCGGCGCCCGTCGCCCCGCAGGACGGCGGAGCGAAGAAGGAGTGGGGTGTGCATGACAAGGAGCGCCCGCAGCCCGCGATGGTGACGCCGGGCGGCCACGGCACGGCGCCGAGCGATGCGGTCTCGCTCTTCGACGGCAAGAGCCTCGACGCCTGGACCGGTGGCGCGTGGGAGGTCAAGAGCGATGCGAACGGACCCTACTTCCAGGTGAAGCCTGGTTCCGGCAACATCCGTACGAAGGAGGGCTTCGGCTCGTGCCAGCTCCACATCGAGTGGATGGTGCCTGAGTCGTGCAACTGCAACGGTCAGCAGGGATGCAACAGCGGCCTGTTCTTCATGAACCGCTACGAGCTGCAGATCCTCGGTTCGAATCCGAACAAGACCTACGTCGACGGCATGGCCGGCGCGATGTACGGCCAGCATCCGCCGCTCGTGAACCCGTGCAACCCGAACGGTCAGTGGAACACGTACGACGTCGTCTTCCACGCGCCGAAGTTCAAGGCCGACGGCTCGCTCGAGAAGGCGGGCTCGATGACCGTGTTCTTCAACGGCGTCCTCGTGCAGGACAACTCGCCGATCCTCGGCGCGACCGCGCACGCGGCGAAGGCGAGCTACTCGGCCCACGAGCCGAAGCTTCCGATCGGCCTCCAGGATCACGGCGACGCGCTCTGCTTCCGCAACGTGTGGTTGCGCCCGCTCGCGGACTGAGCAGTTCGGGCGCGCCGCGCGTGCGGCCGGCCGTGGCGCTTTTCGAGCAGCATCATGGGCTTCTACTTCCGCCGCTCGCTCAACCTCGGGCCGTTCCGCGTGAATCTCTCGCGCGGCGGACTTGGTTGGTCGGTCGGCGGTCGTGGCTTTCGGACTGGGCAGAGCGGCCGTGGACGCCGCTACACCACGGTGTCGATCCCGGGGACCGGCGTCGGTTACCGCGCCAACCACCGCACTTCGCGCGGTTGCCTCGTCGCCTTGCTGGCGCTGCCCGCGGGCCTTGTGCTCGCAGGCGTCGTCGTCGGTCGACTCGCCGTCACGGCGATCGTCGCGATCGCCACATGGAGTCCCTTCGCATGAACCAGATCGATCGCATTCGTTGGAAGCGCACCCTTCGCACGGCCTCGAGCGAGCGATGGCTCGGCGTGCTCGGCGATCGTGATGCGGTCGCGATCGATCTGCATCATCTGCCCGATGGCACGGCCGCCGGCACGGTGACGGTGGTCGAGGGCGGGGGGATCGACCCGGGCGCGGTTCCCGCGCTGCTCGAGCGTTTCGACGACGACTTCCTGCCCGGCATCGACCTCGACGAGGGTGGTGTCTCGCTGACCGTCGTCTACGCGCGCAGCGCCGAGCAGTACGAGCGCGCCCGGACCGACGCCTGAGGTCCGCCGCCGATCACGGAGCATCGCGACCGCGCGGGCGTTGTGCGGCTGCCTGCGACGGCTTCGAGAACCCCGGTTCGGCGCGCGCAGCGGTGCTCTTCGCGGACCCGACGTTCTGTGTTTGCGGACGCGGAAGTTGAGGAATCGGTTCCGTACTGATCGCTTTGCGATTGGCGATCCGATGATCGAGAAGTAGACTCGGACCGCTTGTCTGGGATTTCCCGGACAGGCTGTGTCCACATCCGGGAACCACTCCGACCTCGGTCCACGCAGGCAATCCGACCATGCCGAAGAACACGACGCAGATCATGACGCCGAAGACTTCGCCGAAGATTTCGACCGCGATGCCGCCTCGCACACCGCGCCTTTCCGCGCGCGTCCTCGCCTCATCGCTGCTTGGCGCCGCCTTGACGAGCTCCGTGGCGCTCTCCGCCGCCGCGCCGCTCTTCGCGCAGTCGACGCGACCGGGTATGGGCGCGACGCCCTACTTCGGCACTCCCGCCGGTACGACGTTCCGCGTGTGGGCGCCGAACGCGACGGCCGTGCGCGTTGCGGGCACCTTCAACAACTGGAACTCGACGAGCCATCCGCTCGTGAGCGAGGGCAACGGCCACTGGTCCGCCGACGTCAACTACTGCTACGCGGGCGCGCAGTACAAGTTTGTCATCACCGGCCCTGCGGGCACGGTCTGGAAGAACGACGCGCGGGCACGTCAATTGACGAGTTCGGTCGGCAACTCGATCGTCGTCAATCCGAACGCGTACAACTGGCAGGTCAACAACTTCCAGATCCCGAGTTGGAACGAGCTTGTGGTGTACGAACTCCACATCGGAACCTTCGGACAGACGCCGAAGGGAACCGTGCCCGCCAACCTCGACCAGGCGAAGGCGAAGCTCGATCACCTCGCCGACCTCGGCGTGAACGCGGTGCAGGTGATGCCGTTCTGGGAGTTCCCGCAGAACATCTCGTGGGGCTACAACGGCTCGCACCCATACGCGATCGAAAGCGCCTACGGCACCCCGACCGACCTCAAGGAGTTCGTCGATGCGGCGCACGCGCGCGGCATCGCGGTCTTCAGCGATCTCGTCTTCAACCACCTCGGCCCCAACGACCTCGACCTCTGGCAGTACGACGGCTGGAGCCAGAACAACGGCGGCGGCATCTTCTTCTTCCAGGATTCCCGAGCCAACACGCCGTGGGGCAACACCCGTCCCGACTACGGCCGCGGCGAGGTGCGGCAGTACATCCGCGACAACGTGCTGTATTGGCTGGGCGAGTACCGCCTCGACGGCCATCGCATGGACGGCACCAAGTACATCCGCAAGGTCGATCAGGCCGGCCCCGAGATCCCGGAGGGCTGGTCGCTCCTCCAGTGGATCAACGACTCGGTGAACCAGCAGTTCCCCGAGAAGATCTCGATCTGCGAGGACCTCGACAACAACGCATGGCTCACCAAGACGACCGGCGCCGGCGGCGCGGGCTTCGACAGTCAGTGGGACGCGCAGTTCTACTGGCCGGTGCGCGGCAACCTCATTACGCAGAACGATGCCGACCGCGATATGTGGGCGATCCGCAATGCGATCACCGCGAACTACAACGCCGACGCCTTCCAGCGCGTGGTGTACACCGAGAGCCATGACGAGGTGGCCAACGGACAGTCGCGCATGCCCGAGGCGATCTGGCCGGGCAACGCCGGCAGCTGGTACTCGAAGAAGCGCTCGACGCTTGGTGCCGCGGTCGTGATGACCTCGCCGGGAATCCCGATGCTCTTCCAGGGCCAGGAGTTCCTTGAGGACGGTTGGTTCCAAGACACCGACCCCGTCGACTGGTCGAAGAAGACGACGTATGCGGGCATCAACGCGCTCTACAAGGACCTCATCAAGTTGCGCAAGAACGAGACCGACCTCACGCGCGGCCTCACCGGACAGAGCACGAACGTGCACCACGTCAACAACTCGTGGAAGGTGCTCGGATTTCACCGTTGGATGAACGGCGGGGAGAAGGACGACGTGATCGTCGTGATGAACTTCTCCGCCACGCCGCGCACCGGTTACCGCATGGGCTTCCCCCGCGACGGACGTTGGAAGGTGCGCTTCAACAGCGACTGGAACGGCTACAGCGCCGACTTCGCGAACACCGGCACCTATGACCTCGATGCGTCGTACTCGACTCCGTGGGATGGCATGCCGGCGAGCGGCATCTTTGATATCGGCGCCTATTCCTGCGTGATCTTCTCGCAGGGCGATCCGCCGCCGCCGACCAATCCCGCCGACATCAACGGCGACGGCACAGTCAATGCCGCCGACCTCGCGGTGCTTCTCAGCGCGTGGGGCACCGCGAATGACGCCGCCGACCTCAACAACAACGGCACCGTCGAGGCGGCCGACCTCGCCCAGTTGCTTGCGCAGTGGGGATGGTCCGCGTAATCGGCAGGTGCCGCGTTGCGAACGCGTCAACCGCGCGAAACCGACGGAGATTGTTCGGATCTCCGAAAAATCGAAGTAGATTTGTCCGTGATTCGCGGGCCGTACCCGCCCGCGGATCGAGAGCAGAGAGTTCACCACACTTCCAAACACGGAGTAGATGAGACATGCGTAACGCCCTGATGTTTGCCGCCGCGATGGCGGTTGCTTCCGCCGCGCAAGCCCAGGTCACCCTCGATGGCGTCGCCGACAAGAGCTACGGCGCGATCCTCGTTGTGTCGAACACCCAGACCGCCTTCGGCGACGCGAACCTCGGTTCGATCGACTTCACGAACGGCAGCGAGCTGAACGGCGCCTTCGCGAAGATCGAGGACGGCTTCCTCTACCTCATGCTCACGGGCAACCTCGAGTCGAACTACAACAAGCTCGAGATCTTCCTCGACGCGGTCGATGGCGGCCAGAACCAGCTTCGTGGCGACAACCTCGACGTCGACTTCAACGGTCTCAACCGCATGGGCGACGACCTCGGCACCCCCAAGGTGGTCGAGGGTCTCACCTTCGATGCCGACTTCTCGGCCGACATGTGGGTCAGCCTCACGTGCGGCGGCCCGACGTTCGCCGTGTACTTCAACTACGCCACCCTTCCGACCGGCGGCGCCGGCACCGGCGGCTACCAGGGCACCGGTGGCGCGGGTGCCGCGGGCGCCACGACCTTCAAGTCGGGCTTCGGCTACGGCCTCGACAACTCGAACGTCGCGGGCGTGCCCGGCGGCTGCGAGATCGGCGACGGCGCTGGCGTGAGCACGGGCATCGAGGTGCGCATTCCGCTTTCGGCGATCCCCGGCTACACCGAGGGCGACATCAAGGTCTGTGCCTTCATCAACGGCGGCGGACACGACTACCTCTCGAACCAGGTCCTCGCCCCGCTCGGCGGCGGCTGCAATCTCGCCGAGCCCCGTCTGGTGAACTTCGAGAACATCCCCGGCTCGCAGTACTTCGTCGTCCCGAACTCGGGCGGCTCGAACTGCCCGGCCGACATCGACGGCAACGGCTCGGTCGACGCGGCCGACCTCTCGGGTCTCCTCGGCAACTGGGGCGGCTCGGGCACCGGCGACATCGACGGCAACGGCTCGGTCGACGCGGCCGACCTCTCGTCGCTGCTCGGCGCGTGGGGCGACTGCCCGGTCTGATCGGCGCACACGTTCGGAAAGCTCATCCCGGCCGCGTCCTCGGACGCGGCCGGGTTCTTTTTCGCAGGATTTTCGGCGGCGCGACACCGCGAGTGGCGAACCGGCGAACGCGAGGCCTGTACCAAGCCTTCCCGGCCGTTGCCGGGCTTTGTGCCGTACATTGCACGGACCGATCCATCGGACGCCGCGTCCGAGGACGTCAACACTCACGGAGTCTGACCCCAGATGGCTTCCACTTTCCGCACGGGCATCGCCCTTCTTCCGTCTCTTGCATTCGCAGTGGCGGCCTCGGCGCAGGATCTCCCGCCGTTCGCCGATGTCTCGAAGGAGTACGAGCGCGTCGCGAGCACGCCCGACGGCGGCTCGCTCTTCGGGCTCTACATCAAGCGGAAGGACGATCAACTCCTCGCCGAGCTCCCGCGCGGCTGGGACAAGATGAAGTTCCTCATCGCGGCCACGCCCGCGGGCGGAACGCTCTTCAGCGGCCTGCAGGGGCCGGAGAAGTACGTCTTCTGGAAGCAGTACGGCAACCGCCTCGCGCTGGTCCAGCCGCAGGTCGACGTGCGCTCGACCGGCGAGCAGACCTCGCAGGACTCCGTGAAGCGCATCTTCACCGACAACGTGCTGCTCGAGGTGCCGATCGTCTCGATGGGCCCGAGCGGCCAGCCGGTGATCGATCTCGACGCGATGCTGGTCGGACAGGCGCAGCAGCTCGCGGGCGTCGGCCTCAACCCGCGCCTCGCGAAGGTCGCGAAGGCGAAGAGCTTCCCGCAGAACCTCGAGGTCGCGATCGAGGCGCCGGACCAGGGCGGCAACTTCAAGGTCGTGCACTACTCGATCTCGATGCTCCCGGACAACACGGGCTACAAGCCGCGCAAGGCCGATGACCGCGTGGGCTACTTCCTCACCGGCTACGTCGACCTCGGCCTTTACGGCACCGAGACCAACGACACCCGCTACATCAACCGCTGGAACCTCGAGAAGCGCGATCCGAAGCTCTCGCTCTCGCCGCCGAAGAAGCCGATCGTCTTCTACGTCGAGCACACCGTCCCCGTCCGCTACCGTCGGTACGTGGAGGAGGGCGTGCTCCAGTGGAACGAGGCGTTCCGCAAGATCGGTATCCACAACGCGATCGAGGTCTACCAGCAGGACGAGGTGACCGGCGCGCACATGGACAAGGATCCGGAGGACGTGCGCTACAACTTCGTGCGCTGGCTGAACAACGACGTCGCCACCGCGATCGGACCGAGCCGCGCCCACCCGCTGACCGGTGAGATCCTCGACGCCGACATCATCCTCACCGACGGCTGGATCCGCGCGTTCTTCGATTGGTACGAGGACCGCCCGATCGAGCAGGCGACGAGCCTCACCCCCGAGGCGCTCGTGTGGCTCGAGGCGCATCCCGAGTGGGATCCGCGCATCCAGCTTCTCCCGAGCTCGGAGCGCGCCGAGGTGCTCGCCGAGCGCACGAAGCGCGCGGCGGCCGGCGACCTCGACCCTGCGGACAGCCGCAAGGATCCCGCGATCGCCGCGTCGCCCGAGATGCGCGAGCTCGTGACCAGCATGGGCTTCGACGGCCACGATCACTCGAAGTGCGGATCGATGTGCTTCGCCGCGCAGGGCATGGCCAGCGACATGGCCTTCGCCAACATGGCCTTCGAGACGCTCGGTCTTCTCGAGGTCGCGCAGACCGCCGATCCGAACGCGCCGGCGACGCCGGTCGAGACCCTCGACGGCGTGCCCGAGGCGTTCGCCGGCCCGCAGCTTGCGCACCTCGTGGCGCACGAGGTCGGTCACACGCTCGGTCTCCGTCACAACTTCAAGGCCTCCTCGCTCTACACCCTCGACGAGATCAACTCCGACAAGGTGAAGGGCAAGCCCCTCGCCGCCTCGGTGATGGACTACATGGGGACCAACTTCAACCTCGACAAGGACAACATCCAGGGTGACTTCACCATGGTCGGCATCGGTCCCTACGACATGTGGGCGATCGAGTACGGCTACACCTTCGACGATCCGGCGAAGGTCACCGCGCGCGTCGGCGAACCCGGCCACCAGTACCTCACCGACGAGGACACCGGCGGACCCGATCCGCTTGCGCGCCGCTACGACTTCTCGAAGGATCCGCTCGACTATGCGAAGGCGGAGATCGAGCTGGTCAAGCAGCTCCGCGCGGCGATCCTCGACAAGTACGTGAAGAACGGCGACAGCTGGGAGCGCGCGCGCAAGGGCTACAGCAAGACGCTGAGCAAGCAGCGTCGCGCGATCGACATGATGGCGCCTTGGATCGGTGGAACGTACGTGACCCGCTCGAAGAAGGGCGACGCGAACGTGCCTGATCCGCTCGTGCCGGTCGAGGCGGCGAAGCAGCGCGCCGCGCTCCAGTTCATCATCGAGACCGCGTTCCGCGACGATGCGTACGGCCTCACGCCGGAACTCGTGTCGAAGCTCACCGTCGAGAAGTGGATGGACAATCCGCAGTCGATGATGGCCTCGAGCACGCCCTCGATCAACGACATGATCTCGGGCACGCAGTCGATGGCCCTCACGATGATCCTGAACCCGTCGACGCTCGGCCGCATCTACGACAACGAGCGCCGCGTGGCGGCGGATGTCGAGATGATCACGCTGCCCGAGGTGATGAAGACGCTGAGCGACGAGATCTTCGTGGAGATCTCGCCGTCGAAGCTCGGTTCGTCCGATCCGCGCAAGCCGGCGATCTCGGCGTCGCGTCGCAACCTCCAGGCCGACTACGCCGACCGCCTCATCGCGGTGGCGACCGGCAAGGCGGGGCTTCCGCGCGTCGCGCGTCAGCTCTCGGCGCAGGAACTGCGCGATCTCAAGGCGAAGGTCGATGCGACGGTCGCGAAGGCGACGGCCTCGAACTGCGATCCGTATACGCGGGCGCACCTCGCCGACATGAAGACGCGCGTCGATGCGGCGCTCGACGCGTCGATCGAACTGCAGTGATGGTTCGAATCCGAGAGATTCTCGAGACCCGATTCCCGCCGCCCCGGAACCTTCCGGGGCGGCGGTCTTTTTTCGACTCTCGTGGTCGATCGGACGGATCTCAGTCCGACGTCGAGGAATCCCGGTCGGCCACACGGCGGGCGAGGTAGACCGTCCGCTCGAACAGGCTCGTCGCATAGAGAATCGCGGCCCGGTCCTCCGCGGAGCCGAAATCCGCCGCTGCGGAGTTCCGCCGAACCGACTCCATCTGCTCGCTGCGATCGGAGGTGAGTGCGTCGAGCAGCTCGCGATCCGCAGCATCTCCGAGCTCGAGCCAGTCTCGGAGGGTGCCGACGAGAACGTCGGTCGCCTCGGTCAGCCCTCCGCCGAGCATGCGCGCCGTCGACTCGACGGGTAGCCGCTCGACGACGGCGGACATCGTGTCCACGGCCTCGACGAGCTCCGCGAGCGACTGCTGCCGGGCGATGGTCGAGGCAATCTGGACGCCGCGCGCGTGGTCCTTCTCGGTCGCGGCGAGCTCCGCGAGGAATCCGGAGATCTCCGTGTTCAGGCTCTCGAGCGACGCCCGCACGTCGGCGTGCTTCAGGCCGCTCGTCGCCGTGGCATCGAGGCGCGAGCGGTCGAGAAGGGCGGGAAGCGCCCCGACGATCCGTGCCTGCTCGCGGCCGACGAGCTCGATGGCGATCTCGCTCGCCTCGAGCGCGCCCTCGTCGAGAAAGCGGACCTTCGCGAGTTCATCCTCGCGCGCCTCGGGAGCGAGGGAAGCGAGGAGCCCGGCTGCGTGACGCGATAGCAGCCGGCCCGCGAGCGGACAGAGGAGCATCTGGATGAGGAATGCGACCGCGATTTCGACCTCGATGCTGAGGTGCATCCACTCCAGCAGGCTCGGGAGCGACGGTATGAGTCCGGTCGCTGCGAAGAGCATCCACGCGCCGAGCCCGACGGCCGCGCAGGCGTTGAGGATGGCCTGCCAGTACGAGATGCGGAGGGCCTCGCCGCGTAGCCCCTGTCCGAGTAGAAGCACCGAGAGCCCGATGCCGACGCCGGTACCGTGCACGATCATGATGGTCTGCTCGATCTCGAGCAGCCCCTTGCCGCACAGGGCGATCAGGACCACCACGATCGCGCTCGAGCTCTGGATGAGAACACGGAGCAGCGCTCCCGCGACGAAGCCGAGTACGAGCGAGCCGTTCAGGGCGATGGTCGCGGTGGCGAACCAGTCCGACTCATGCAGCGGCGCCGCCGCACGCTTGAGCTGTGTCAACCCGTAGAGCAGAAATCCGATGCCGAGCAGCGCACCGAGCATGGCGCTGGTGCGCTTGAATCGGCGGTTGCGGAGCCCGAGGCCCGCGAGTCCCACGAGCCACAGCGTCGCGACGTTGAGATTCACCGCGGCGAGGAATGCGAGGATCGTCGTGCCGGGATTCGCCCACGCGACCACCGAGAGCGCTCTTTCACTCGGCAGGAGTCGGGTCGAGACGAGGCCGGCGAGCAGGAATGACACGGCCGTCGCGCTCTGGCTGAGCGCGCCGAGGGTCGCGCCGAGTGCGGCGGCGCGCAAGGGACTCGAGACGGCCGCGTGCGCGCGCCTGCGCATCGAGCGGGACGACAGGGCCTTGAGGCTCGCCTTGATGCCGTCGAGCCCGATGAAGAAGAAGACGAGCCCCGTGAGGAAGAGCGGAAGGCTCTCACCCACGGTCACGGAGCGCTTCCTTTCGAACGGCGGCGATTCCCACGGCGATCACGAGTCCGATGGCGACGACGGAGAGGATCTCGATCCACGCCTTCATGCGCCCCGCCACCCCGGCAGCATCGCTCGTGGCGTCGAGACGTCGCGCGCGTGCAATCTCGTTCCAGTCGCGGGACAGGGCGGAGAGGTCATGGCGGGCCTGGTCGAGCCGGGGCTGGATCTCGCGATCGACCGCGTTCAACTCGGTATCGGCTGCGCCGCGTGTGTCGGCGATCGCCTCGACGAGTTCTCCGGTCAGATCGGTTGCGCATGCCGTGGCGCGAAGCGCACCCTCCGCCGGCAGTTGCGCCTTCGCCGCGAGTTCCGTCAGTCCGGGGAGGCGTTCGTTCAGCTCGCTGGTCGCGGTGGCCAGCGCCGATTTCGCTCTGTTCGAGCCGCGCGTGTCGTTCCAGAGCTCGCAGAGGACGTACGACTTCCAGGCCGCTGCCTGACCCGCGACAGCGCCCGCGCACGCGGCGGACTCCCGGACGGCCGCGTCGAGCGTACGTTCCTGCCGGAGCGCATCCCGCACGCGGACCTCGGCACTGGCCAGTACCGCGATCGCGAGACCTGCCAGGAGAATGGTCGCGGTCGCGGCTGCGAGCGAGAGCGGACCCGCGATGCGGATTCGCCTCCGGGACTTGGCATCGTTGGCGTGCGTCATGCGCGCTTCACGGGGAAAGTGCCAGACAGCCGTCTTCGACGGAGTCCGAGATGCAGAGCAGCGCCCGCAGTCCAGAGAACTCGAGCAGTTGCCGAACGTGCGGCCGAGGGGCCGAGACGCTCACGGCGCCGCCGAGCGGCTTGACGCGCTTCACGAGCAGGAGCAGCGCACGGACTCCGTCGCTCGAGAGGAACTCAAGTTCGCTGCAGTCGAGAACGATGCGCGTGGCGCCGTCGAGGACGAGGGACTCGAGGAAACGATCCGCAGCGGGGCGAGTTTTCGCGTCCAGCCGTCCTGCGAGGGCGACGACACGCAAAAGCCCCGCATCGGATGCGGAGAGCGTGAGGCCTTCGAAGTCCAATGACGACATTCCGCGAGGATAGCGGGGGTCTCCGGGCGTGCCGGCGTCTCCGGCGCCGCTGGTGAAATCTTCACAGGGACCGCGGGGTGGTCGGCATGCCGGTCGCGAGGATGCGCGCATCGGCGGCTCGGATGGATGGGCATCGAACTCCGTGGTCCGCGCGTTATTCTCCCGACATGCGTCCGGCGCTGCCACTCGCCTTCTGCACGATCGCCGCGCTCGCGCTCTCCTGGCGGGTGACGGGCGGTGTGACCCGGCGGTCGGAGTCCGAACCCGTCGACTTCGCGGAGGACGTGCTGCCGATCCTCGCGGAGAACTGTCTGCGTTGCCACGGCGGTGTGCGCGAGGTGGCGGGACTCAACCTCGGGGATGAGCGGTCGGTGCTCGCGGAACTGCGTTCGGGCGCGAAGGCGGTGGTGCCGGGCCGGCCGCGCGAGAGCGAGCTCCTCGCGCGCATCGCTTCCAACGACATGGACGAGCGCATGCCGCCCGAGGGTGCGGCACTCGCACCCGACGAGATCGTGACCATCCGTCGTTGGATCGCGGAGGGCGCCGAGTGGGGCACGCACTGGGCCTTCGCGCCGCGCACCCGTGTTGAGATCGCCGGTGACGCGGCGCGCGAGTCGCGGCACGCCTCGTGGCCGCGCAACGGGATCGACCGGCTCGTGCTCGCACGGATCGAGGAGGCGGGGCTTTCGCCCGCGCCAGGCGCCGATCCCGAGGCGCTCGTTCGGCGCGTGGCGCTCGACCTCACCGGGCTTCCGCCCGACGACGACGTGCGCGACGAGTTTTTCGCCGATCCCTCCGAGGCGGGTTACGCGCGGCTCGTCGATCGTCTTCTCGCGAGCCCGGCCTACGGCGAGCGCTTCGCGCGCGTCTGGCTCGACCTCGCGCGCTACGCCGACACGCAGGGCTACGAGAAGGATGCGCGGCGCGACATCTGGGCGTGGCGGGACTGGGTGATCGAGGCGCTGAACGCCGACATGCCGTACGACCGGTTCGCGGTACGCCTTCTCGCAGGCGACATGCTCCCGGACGCGACCGAGGCCGACCGCGTGGCCACCGCCTTCCACCGCAACACGCTCACCAACACCGAGGGCGGCACCGACAACGAGGAGTTCCGGATGGCCGCCGTCTTCGACCGAGTGTCGACGACGTGGCAGTCGTTCCTCGGCGTGACCTTCCAGTGCGTGCAGTGCCACGGTCACCCGTACGACCCGATCCCGCAGCGCGACTACTACGGATTCCTCGCGTATCTCAATCAGACCGCGGACGCCGATCGCGACGACGACTCGCCGCGACTTGCGATCGAGCGCGCGGGTGTGAAGACGAGCGTTCCGGTGATGCAGGAACTGCCGGCTGGCTCGGAGCGGGCCACGCGCCGGCTCGAGCGCGGCGCGCTGACCGCGCCCGCGGAAGTGGTCGCGCCGGCGCTGCCGCGTTTCCTCTTCGGGGAAGGCGCCGCGCCCGTCGATCGGCTCGGCATGGCGGAGAGTCTCGCGAGCGCTGAGAATCCACTGTTCTCCCGCGTCGCCGCCAACCGCGCGTGGGAGATCCTCTTCGGTCGCGGGATCGTCGAGACGAGCGAGGATTTCGGCGTGATGGGCTCGGGCGCATCGGATCGCGCGTTGCTCGATCACCTCGCCGGCGTTCTGGTCGATCGCGGCTTCTCGATGAAGGAACTGCTCCGCGAGATCGTGACGAGCGCCACATACCGGCAGTCGAGCGTGGCGTCGGAGGAGACCGTGAGGCGCGACCCGGACAACCGCCTCTGGTCACGCGCGCCGAGGCTTCGGCTCGAGGCCGAGCAGGTGCGCGACACGGCGCTCGCGGTGTCGGGGCTCCTCTCGCGCAAGATCGGTGGGCCGCCGGTGATGCCGCCGCAGCCGGATGGCGTGTGGCAGGTGGTCTACTCGGGCGACGCGTGGGCGACGAGTCCGGGCGAGGATCGCTACCGTCGCGCGATCTACACGTTCCTCCGGCGAAGTTCGCCGTATCCCTCTTTCATCGCCTTCGATGCGACGAGCCGCGAGACTTGTACGGTGCGCCGGATCCGCACCAACACGCCGCTCGCGGCCCTCGTCACGCTGAACGATCCGGTCTACCTCGAGTGCGCGCAGCACCTCGCGATCGCCGCGCGTGCGCATGCCGACGACGCGACCGCCGTGCGTGCGATGCTCGAGCGTGCGCTCGGGCGCGCCGCGCTCGATGCGGAGGTCGCGCGATTGCTCGCGCTGGTCGCCGACGAGCGTGCGCGCTACGCGGGGCGCGATGATCTCGCGCGCCACCTCGCGGGCAAGGCCGCCACCGATTCCACCGATCTCGCGCGCGATGCGGCGCTCGTCGCCGCCGCCAACGCCATTCTCAACCTCGACGACTTCCTCACGAAGTCCTAGGACGCGCATGCATCTCCCGCACGACCAGATCGACCCACGCCCCGGGCTCGCCGCGCAGACCCGCCGGACCTTCCTCGGTTCGATCGCGGGCGGCGCCGCGGCGTTCTCGCTCGGCGGGATCGCGCTCGGCGAGATGCTTGCGAAGAACGCGCCCACGGCGGATGCCGATCCGCTTGCGCCTCGCCCGCCGCATTTCGCCGCACGTGCCAAGCACGTGATCTACATCCACCTCGCCGGGTCGCCGAGCCAGCTCGAGTTGCTCGACTACAAGCCGAAGCTCGCGGAGTTCCACGGCACGCCCTGTCCGGACGAGTATCTCAAGGGCGAGAAGTTCGCGTTCATCAAGGGGCACCCGACGCTGCTCGCGCCGCAGCACAGGTTCCAGCGCGCGGGTCGCGCGGGCCTCTGGACGAGCGATCTCCTCCCGAACTTCCGCACCATCGAGGACGAGGTCTGCGTCATCAACACGATGACGACCGATCAGTTCAACCATGCTCCCGCGCAGCTCCTGCTCCACACGGGCGAGTCCCGCTTCGGCGCCGCGAGCTTCGGTTCATGGGTCGGCTACGGTCTCGGCTGCGACACGCGCGATCTGCCGGCGTTCGTCGTGCTCGTGTCGGGCGACAAGACGCCGGATGCCGGCAAGAGCGTGTGGGGGAGCGGCTTCCTTCCGAGCGTCTACCAGGGGGTCCAGTGCCGCGCGTCGGGCGATCCGGTGCTGTATGTGAAGGACCCCGAGGGGATGCTGCGCGAGACGCGTCGCGCGACGATCGATGCGATCGCCGATCTCGGCCGCGCGGGCCTCGCACGGCACGGCGACCGCGAGACCGAGGCGCGCATCGCGCAATATGAGCTCGCCTACCGCATGCAGATGGCCGTGCCCGAGGCGATGGACCTGACGCGCGAGAGCCAGACGACGCTCGAGGAGTACGGCGCGTCGCCCGGCACGCCGAGCCTCGCGAACTCGTGCCTCCTCGCGCGCCGCCTCGTCGAGCGCGGCGTGCGCTTCGTGCAGCTCTACGACTGGGGCTGGGATGGTCACGGCACCAATCCGAGCGACGATCTGCTCCATCAGCTTCCGAAGAAGTGCCGCGAGATGGACCAGCCGGTCGCGGCGCTCATCCGCGACCTCCGGCGCCGAGGTCTGCTCGACGAGACGCTCATCGTCTGGGGCGGCGAGTTCGGCCGCACGCCCGTGGCGGAGTTCCGCGACGGAAACAAGAACTTCCTCGGCCGCGACCATCATCCGCACGCGTTCACGATGTGGATGGCGGGCGGCGGCGTGAGGGGCGGGACCGTGTACGGCGAGACCGATGAGCTCGGCTACCGGATCGCCCGCGACCCGGTGCGCGTGAAGGACCTGCAGGCGACGATCCTGCATCTCCTCGGTCTCGATCACCTGCGGCTTGGCTACATGCACGCGGGGCTCAACCACCGCCTCACGGGCGTGCAGGGCGATGCGAAGGTCGTGCGCGGATTGCTCGCGTGATCGGGCGCGCTCGCCCGTCTCGGCATGGATCGCGTCGGAGCAGGATCCCGCGGTCGCTCACCGCGCGCGGGCGTTCTCGACGTCGATCGCGTAGACGCCCGCGGTGGCGGTCACGTACAGCGTCTTGCCGTCCTTGCCGCCGAGCGCGCAGTTCGAGACGCGCTCGGGGAAGCGGATCTGTCCGAGCGGCTTTCCTTCGGGCGAGAGCACGAAGATCGCTGCGCGCGGCGGGATCGCCACGTAGAGGTTTCCCTTCGCGTCGACCGTGCAGCCGTCGCCGCCGATCGACTCGCGCGTACCGCCCGGGACGGTGTAGAAGACGCGCCCCGCGCCAACCTTGCCCGGGCCCTCGATCGGGTAGGCCATGATGTCCATCGAGAGGTAGGGAACCACGTAGAGCGTCTTCGCGTCGGGCGACAGCGCGATCCCGTTCGGTCCGCGCAGCTTGTCGTCGCGCACCACCTCGATGGCCTCTCCGCCAGCGACCGGCGCGTAGTAGACGGCATCGGGCGGCATACCGGCGCGTCGACGACCGAGGACGGGAGCGGTGAACCACGCGCCGCCCGATTCGTCGACGACGAGGTCGTTGAGCCGGCCGAGCGAACGGCCGGTTCCCTCTGCTTCGGTCGCGCGCTTGTCGCAGAGCACGGTGATGTCGCCTGTCTTCGGATCGACCTTCGTGATCGCGCCCGGGTTCGCCTGCGCACCGAAGAGCGTGCCGTCCTTGCCGACGAAGAGGCCGAACGTGGCGTTCGCCTTGCGGGTGAGCACGACGGCGCCCTGGGGATCGACGCGGAGGATCTCGTTGGCCGGGATGTCGACGAACCACACCGTGCCGTCGGTCGCGCATGCCGGCCCTTCGGTGAAGTTGTGCCCTTCGGACCACTTGAAGATGGGCGTTCCCTTGGCAACGACGCCGGCGACTTCCTCGCTGGTCTCGGACACCTTCTGCGGCCACTTCGCCGCGAGCGTCGGCGCCGCGATGGCAGGCGGCACCGCGGCGGGAGCCTCGGTCGGAGACTTCTGTGCCGGCGTGGTCGCGGGTGCGGCGGTGGGGGCGTTCTGCATGGCGAACGCTACGGCGAGGGCGTGGGCGATCATGATGGGAACGGTACCTGAAGGGCCTTGAAGATCGAGTGACGGAACTCAGTTCGAGGGCGACGGTGCCGTCGCGGCGGCCGCCTTCGTTGCTTTGGCCGCGACGGCGACATCGACCAGCATGCCTGGCTGCAGGAACGCGGGCGGATTCTCGAACGCGTAGATCACCTGCACCACGCGGGTGTCGATGCGCTCGGCGTTCTCGCCGGTGAGCGTCCGCTTCGGTGCGACGTCGGGGATGATGCGTACGAAGCGCAGCGCCACCTGTGCGCGGCTTCCGCCGCGGATCGTCGCGACGGCCTGTCCCGCTGGGTCGAAGCGCCAGGCATCGAGTTCATCGATGTCGGTGCGGACGTGCAGCGTCGAGATGTCGCCGAGGCGCACGAGCGCTTCGGCGTTCGGGCCCGCCGCCTTGTATTCGCCGGGATGCGCGTCGAGCCGGAGCACGGTGCCGGCGATCGGCGCGCGCACGGTGAGCAGCTCGCGCGCGACCTCGGCCTGCCGGATTCCAGCGTCCGCAGCCGCGACCTGCGCGAGCATCGCCTGTGCCTCGCGGCCTGCGGCATCGGCATCGGCGGCGGCCACCGCGAGATCCTCGGGATACGTGCCGGCCTTCACGCGGATGAGCCGAGCCTCGGCCTCGGCGACCTGTGCGGTGGTGAACGCAACGGCGAACTCGAGCGTGGGCTGCTCGTTCGCCGTGGTGCCACGGTCGCTGACCTTGAGCAGCCGATCGAGCCGACCGCGCGCATCGTCGAGTGCAGAACGACGCGCGGTGACGAGCGCTTCCGCCTCGGCGACATCTTCGCGCCGCGGATGCGCACGCAGTTCGGCCACGCGCAGTTCGGCGGCGGCGGCGCGGACGCGCGCTGTCTCCGCGGCGGCGACCGCGGACACGCGCGCAGCCTTCGCGACTTCGATCCGTGCGTCGGCTTCACGCGCGTCGAGTTCGACGAGCGGATCGCCCGCGGCCACGCGCGCGCCTTCCTTGACGAACACCTTCGTCACGACGCCGCCGACGTGGGCTCCGACAAGGATCGTCTCGCTCGCCGGTTCGACGAGTCCGACGCCCGCCACGCGGTCGGGGAAGGGGATCGCCGGCGGCGCGACCGGTGCCGCACCCGTGCGTGGTGGCGTGTTGAAGCGTGCGACGGCGACGCCGGTGAGGGCGAATCCGCCGAGGGCGAGGATCGGAAGGGCAATGAGACGAAGCTTCATCGGTGGGATCCGGCGGTGGGTGGTTCGGACGTGCGGCGCGTGAGCTGGTCGATGCGACCATCGTTCACGTGCGCGATGGTGTCGGCGAGATGGAAGATGCGGTCGTCGTGCGTGACGACGACCACCGCGCGGTCGGGCCGCGTCGAGCGGCCGCGGATCAGCTCCATGACGCGACGGCCGAGCTCGGCGTCGAGCGCGCTCGTCGGCTCGTCGCACACGAGAAGCCGCGGATCGTGGATCAAGGCGCGCGCGATCGCCACGCGCTGCTGCTGCCCGCCCGAGAGCTTGAGCGGCGAGCTCTTGCCGCGGCCCTCGAGCCCGAGCGTCGCGAGGAGCTCGTCGGCGCGCCGCACGGCAGCGCCGACCGACTCGCCCTTCAGGACGAGCGGCACCGAGACGTTCTCCGACACGCTCAGCTGTGGCACGAGATTGAACTGCTGGAAGATGAACCCGACGTTGTCGCGGCGCCACGCGGCAAGTCGGTCGCGGCGCAGCGTGGCGAGATCGGTGCCGAACACCGCCAGATCGCCGCCATCGCGCGAGAGAAGCCCCGCGAGGATCGAGATGAGCGTGGTCTTTCCGCAGCCCGAGGGGCCGACGAGCATGGTGAGTTCGCCCGCGGGAATGTCGAGGTCGATCCCGCGCAGCGCGGTCACCGCGCTCTCGCCACGGCCGAAGGTCTTCGTCACGCCGCGCAGGCGGATCGCCGTCGCGTGCGCGGGCGTCGGAGCTCCGGAGGTTGTCGGGGTCGCGGTCGCCATGAACGGTTTCACGAACTCTTGAAGACATCCGCCGGATCGAGCCGGATCACCTTCCACATGGAGAGAACGCTCGCGAGGATGCAGATCACGAGCACCGCGCCCGCCGCGATCAGCGGGATCTGCCAGAGCATCTTGAACGCGAGCTTGCCGCCGGCGGCGTTGAGGCCGAAGGCGCTCACGGCGCCGAGGCCGAGGCCGAGGCCAAGCACGCCCGCGACGAGCGCCTGCAGCGCGACCATGCCGAGGAGCTTCCACGTCGACGCGCCCATCGCCTTGAACGCGCCGAAGTAGCGCAGGTTGTCGAGCGTGAAGTTGTAGAACATCTGCCCGGCGATCGCGACGCCGACGAAGAAGCCGAGCGCGATCGCGATGCCGAAGTTGATCGGGATGCCCGTCTCGCTCATCCAATAGCCGAGCGTGCGCATCGAGTAGTCGTGCGGCTTGAGCGCGGCGAGGCCGGTCTCGGCGCGGATCCGCTCGGCAAGCGCGTCGGGGTCCTGGCCCTCGACCGCGGTCACGAGCACGGCGCTCATCACGCGGCGCGACGGCGGCGCGTAGGTGATCGCGCGCGAGTAGACCGTGTAGACCGTGGGTGCCGCGACGAACGTCTCGGCGCACTTCACGAGCCCGACCACGCGCGCGCGGCGCTCGTTCAGCTCGATGATGTCGCCGACCTCGACCGGTCGCTTCGGACCCTTCGGGTCGAACGACTGCCCCGGCGCGGGCACGGCGCCCGGCGGGAGCGCCTCGGGAAAGCGGAGCTGCTGCTGGCTCGACCCGACCTCGACCATCACCGCGTCGGGCTGCCGGAGGTCCGCGAGCGAACCGGCGACGATCTCGGCGGGACCACCCGCCAGCGTGTCGTCGTCGATCCCGATCACGTCGCAGACCTGCCGCGATCCGTCGGGCAGCGTCGCGACGAGCAGGCCCTTGTAGAGCGGCGCCGCCCATTCGACTCCGGTCACTCCGCGCACGCGCTCGAGCGCGGTGGCGCGCAGCGGCTTCGGCTCGTCGACGTACGACTGCGTCGGGTCGAACACCCAGAGATCGACGTGCCCGACCTCGCCGATGAAGGCGAAGGTGCGGCTCATGAGGCCGACGAAGATCGACGCCTGCTGCGCGATGAGGAGCGACGCGAACCCGAGACCGAGGAGGATCCCGTAGAACTTCGCGCTGTCGCCGAAGAGCATCTTGATCGCGAATCGCCACATGCGGGGAGGCCCGAGGTTGCCGCGGGCTTCCGCATCCCGCAGGCGCGGATGCTACGCGCTCGGGCCGTCCTGCGTGGGAGGCTTCTCGTGTGGTTCGGCGGGCTGGTCGCCGTGCACGCCGGCCTCGGCGGCGGCCTCGCGCTTCGCCTCGCGTCGCGCCTTCCACCACTCGATGAAGATCGGCAGCACGCTGACGAAGATGATCAGCAGGATCACCTTCGAGAAGTTGTCCTTGATGAACGGCAGGTTGCCGAAGAACGCTCCTGCGAGGACGAACCCGACGACCCAGACGAACGCGCCGATGACGTTGAACGCGAGGAAGCGCCCGTAGTGCATGGTGCCCACGCCCGCGACGAACGGCGCGAACGTGCGGACGATCGGCACGAAGCGCGCGTAGATGATGGCCTTGCCGCCGTGCTTCTCGAAGAACTTCTGCGTCTTCTCGAGATGCGCCTTTTTGAGGAAGCGGTAGCGTCCGCTGAAGGCGGGTGGGCCGAGGTACTTGCCGATGTGGTAGTTGACCGTGTCGCCGAGCACTGCCGCGATGAACAGGAGGACGATCATCAGCGGAACGCTGAGTCCGCTCTGGACCGCGAGCGCGCCGGCCGCGAAGAGAAGCGAGTCGCCCGGGAGGAAGGGCATCACGACGATGCCCGTCTCGACGAAGACGATCGCGAAGAGGATCCAGTAGAACCAGGTCCCGTAGTCGCGCAGGAGCTCTGCGAGATGGTCGTCGACGTGCAGGATGAAGTCGATCAAGGTCGTGTCCCTCGGGTCCGGTTCACTTCGCCGAGCCGTCGGTATCGGTGTCGGCGTCGGTATCGGTCGCAGGCTCGATCTCGGAGTCCTGCTTCGGCGGGATGATGAGCGAGAGCAGCATGGTTCCGCCGATCAGCGCGACGATCATGCCGAGCGAGATCGGGATCGGCACATGACCCTGCGGGTTGGTCAGTTCGTCCTTGAAGAAGTACGGGAGGACCGTCATCTTCAGTCCGACCCAGACCAGAACCAGGCCGAGGCCGTACTTGAGGAGATGGAACTTCTGCATCGCCTCGGCGACGACGAAGAACATGGCGCGCAGGCCGAGGATCGCGCAGATGTTCGACCCGAACGCGACCAGCGGCTCCTGCGAGATGGCGAGCACAGCCGGCACCGAGTCGACCGCGAACGCGATATCGGTGGTCTCGACCACGATCAGGGCCACGAAGAGCGGCGTTGCCGCGAGACGGCCGTCGATGCGCGTGAAGAACCGCGTGCCGTCGAACTGCTTCGCCACCGGGAGGACTCGCGACAGCATGCGGATGACGGGATTCTTCTCGGGCTCGAGCTTCTTGTCCTCGCTGACCACGAGCTTGACGCCGGTGAGGATGAGGAACACGCCCATGAGGATGAGCACCCAGGCGTAGCTCACCAGCAGGCTGCCGATCCCGATGAAGATCGCCCGGAAGACGAGCGCGCCGACGATGCCCCAGAGCAGCACGCGGTGCTGCTTGTCATGGTCGAGTCCGAAGTAGCGGAAGATCACGAGGAAGACGAAGAGGTTGTCGATCGAGAGCGAGAGCTCGACGACGTAGCCCGTGAGGAACTCGAGGAAGAGGGTTCCGGCCGCCTGCGCGGGCTCCATCTTGAAGTAGCGCGTGTCCTCGAGGAGCAGTGGGTTCGCCGTGATCTCGGCAAGGGCGAACTGGCGGAACGCCACGGCGACACCGAGGGCGGTGAGCACGCAGATCGCGGTCCAGGCGACCGAGACCTGCATCTGGCGCCGTGCCTGTGCGGCAGGTGTCGCGCCTCCATGCGCGAGTCTCTCGATCACGAAGAGGTCGAGGGCCAGCAGCGCGGCAACGCCGCCCAGGAAGGTGGCGAGCAGGGGCCAATAGTCGAGCGGACTGAAGACGGCGTAGGCGAGCAACGGAAGCCTCGGGTTAGTGCGGGCGCGCAGTGTAGGGGCGGGAACCTACCCCGTTCGCCCATGGAACGCCGCCCGCCCGTGAAGTGAGGCGTGGCCGACGTCGATGGCGGGGGGACGAGGTGCGAGGCGTTGTAGTTCCAGAACGGCCGCGCGGCCGTCCCGCAGCCTTCCTGAGACGACCGATGCAGCACGAAGTTCCTACTCGGTTCGAATCACACGCGCCCCGTTTCCGGCCGCTCCGATGGATTCCCTGCGTCGCGGCGTGGGCTCTCTCTCCCACCCCTCTTGCGCTCGCACAGGATGGGGGAGATCTCGCGGGTGTCGGCGACACGTTCGACGCCGCGGAACTCATTCCGTCCGCGGCGGCGGGGCTTCCGCCGATTCTGCCGGGTCAGGAGCCCGGCGCGCGAGAGCGGGGTGCCGTCTCTCCAGTACCTCCCCCCGCCGATGCGGCGCGAGAGTGGTTCGGTCACGCCGACTGGTGGACTTGGTCGCGCGCGACCGGCGACTGGGGCGGTGCGCGGACCGCGGCCGAGGATGCAGGCTTCGAACTCAACGGCTCGGTGATCACCGAATGGTCGCGCGTCTTCTCGGGCGGCACCGACAACGCGAGCGCATTCCGGTTCCTCCTCGACCTCAACCTCACGGTGGACCTCGAGAAGCTGATCGATCTGAAGGGCGGCTCGGTCTTCGCGGACTTCCAGAACGCCGACACCGGTATGGGTGCGCTGGTCCACGGCGGTTTCCAGCCCTACTCGAACATCGCGATCGACGGCAGCATCACGCAGCTCTCGCAGCTCTGGTACGAGCAGTGGCTCTTCGACGACGTGCTGCGCGTGAAGGTGGGCAAGGTCGACGCGAACACGGAGTTCGCATACATCCCGGCGGCGGGCGGCTTCATCAACGCGAGCGCCGGGTTCACGCCGACGATCTTCGCGCTCCCGACCTATCCGAATCCGTCGACGAGCATCAACGTGTTCCTCTATCCGACCGAGACCTGGTACGTCGGGTTCGGGGCGTACGACGGCGCGGCGACGATCGACGGCGTACCGACCGGTTCGCGCGGACCTTCCACGTTCTTCAGCGACGATCTGTCGGACGACTGGTTCCTCATCGCCGAATCGGGCGTGACCATCGGCGAGGCGGGGTTCCTGCGCGATCTGCGCGTCGCGGCGGGCGGATGGTGGCTCGTCGGCGACGTGCCGAACTTCGACGGCGGAACCGACGACGGCACCGGCGGCGTATATGCGCTCGCCGAGTCGCGTGTCTGGGCGCCGGATGGTGTCGACTTCGGGAATGACGAGGACACGCGCGGTCTCTGGGCGTTCCTGCAGGCGGGTTGGAGCGATCCGAACGTCGCGCTCGCCGCACAGCAGTACGGCGGAGGATGCTCGCTCACCGGCACGTTCCCCGGTCGTGACGACGACTCGACCGGCATCTACGCCTCGTACGTCGTCTTCGGCGACGACCCGACGTCGGGGCTCGGCGACGCGGAGTTCTCGCTCGAGATCTTCTACGACATCGCCATCACGCCGTTCCTCCACCTGAAGCCCGACCTGCAGTGGTTCCACGATCCGTCCGGCGACGGTTCGACCGACGACGCACTCGTCGGCACGCTGCGACTCACGATCACGTTCTGAATCGACCGACGCATGTGCCAGGCACATGCGACCCGCCAGGATCCACCCATGCATATCTCGTCACGACTGGCTCTCGGATTCGCCGCCACCGGTGCACTCGTCCTCGCCTGCGCGGGCGCCGGCTGGTTCGGTGCGCGCACCGCATCGACCTCCATCGACGCGCTCGCTGGTCCTGCGTGGAACACCGCGAACGGCGCGATGGAGGCCGCGATCGGCGTCGGCGAGGAGATGCGCGTCGTGTCCGACATGCTGGCGCGCGGCGAGGCGCGTGCGCACGGGCTCCTCGACGCCGAGAAGGAGACCGACGCCGCCCTGGAGACCGCGCTCGCAACCGGACTCATCGATACCAGCCTCTCGAAGCGCGTCGGTGAGCTGCGCAGGACGCACGTCGCGGCGACCGAGCGGCTCGCGCTCGCGCAGGCGTCGTGGGTTGAGGCGCGTACGAAGTTCGACGCCACCACCGCGGAGTTCGTCGCCTTCGGTCGCCGGATCGAGGAGATCGGCGACGGGCAGGTCGAGCGGATCGAGGGAAACCCCGAGCAGACGTTCAGCTGGAACACCGGACTCTCGCAGGCGTGGGAGGCCGCCGACGGCGGCATGGAGTCGAACATCGGACTTCTCACGGTGCTCTATCACCTGCAGCGCGCCGTCACCGGTGAACCGATCGAAGCGTGCCGCAAGGGCATCGACGAGGGACTTGGATTCCAGCGCGAGGCCTCGGAGGGCATGCTCGCGACCGGCGCGTTCAACGTGCCTGTCGCCGATGGTGCGACGGAACTCGTGAGCGACCGCTATCGCGCGCTCTTCGAACGGTTCACGGGCGAACTCGAGGCGTTCTACGCGGCGACGGTCGCGCGCCACGAGGCCGACGGTGCCTACCGAATGGCGTCGACCGCGCTGCTCGCCGAGATCGCCCGCTTCGAGGCCGCCGGTGACGGCGCGATGGAGTCGGAGGCCGTGGCGGCGGTTTCGGCTTCGCGGTGGACGGCCGCGTTCACGGCGACGCTCGGCGGCGTGGCGCTCGTTCTCTGCAGTCTGTGCGCGTACCTCATCTCGCGTTCGATCGTGCGTCCCTTGCGCGAAGTCGATGCGGCGCTTGCCGAGATCGCCTCGGGTGACGGCGATCTCTCGCGCCGGCTCGATGCGTCGCGCGCAGACGAGCTCGGCTCGGTGGCGCGGAACTTCAACGCGTTCGCGGAGAAGATCTCGCGATCGATCGGCGAGATTCGCTCGCAGGCGCTCGAGCTCTCGTCCGGTGCCGCGAAGATCGACGGCACCAGCCGGAGCCTCGCGAGCGATGCGAGCGAGCAGGCCGCGACGTTGCAGCAGGTGACCGCGAGCATCGAGGAACTTGCCGCGATGGTGGCGAAGACCGCGACGAACTCGTCGGGCGCGGCGACGATCGCCGGCAAGGCGCGCACGGATGCCGACGGCGGCGCCGCGCGCATGAAGGAGCTCGTGGCCGCGATGGACGGAATCCGCACCTCGAGCGAGAAGATCGCGAGCATCATCCGCGTGATCGACGAGATCGCGTTCCAGACGAACCTGCTCGCGCTGAACGCCGCGGTCGAGGCCGCGCGCGCGGGTGAAGCAGGCCGCGGATTCGCCGTGGTCGCGCAGGAGGTCCGCAGCCTCGCCATGCGCTCGGCCGAGGCCGCGCGCGACACCGCCGCGTTGATCGAGGAGTCGGGCGACCGCGCCGAGCTCGGCGTGCGGCTCGTCGGCGACGTCGAGGGCGTGTTCGACCGCATCGTGGGAGGTTCACGCGAGGTGGCGGAGCTGCTCACCGAGATCTCTCGTGCAAGCAACGACCAGTCGCAGGCGATCCGGCATGTCTCCTCGAGCATGCAGGAGATCGATCAGACGACGCAGGGGAACGCGGCGGCGAGCGAGGAGCTCGCGGCGACCGCCGGCGAGACCAGCGCGCAGGTGGCGGCCATCACGCAGACGCTGCACGGGTTCCGCACCTGAGCGCTGGGTTCGTGGTGCGGGCGGCGGCCGCGAAGTCCGTCAACCCGTCCGCATCCAGCGACCGAGGACGGCGCGCGACACGAGGCTCGTCAGTCCGAACAGCGCGAATCCGACGCACGCCGCGAGCACCACCGCGACGAACACGCGGTCGGTCTGGAAGTTGCGCATCGCGGTCGTGATCTGGATCCCGAGCGGCGCGCGCTCGCCGCCTTCCGCCGCGAGGAACTCGCCGGTGATCGTGCCGATCGTGGCGAGGCCCGCGGCGATCCGGAGGCCGGTGACGATCGACGGAACCGCCGACGGCACCGCGAGCTTCCGCCAGGTGGCGAAGCGGCCCGCACCGAGCACCCGGAAGAGCTCGTCGAGTTCCGGCGCGCGCGAGCGGAGCCCGGCGAGGGTGTTCGCGATCACCGGGAAGATCGCGACGATCGCGGTGCTCGCGACGACCGCGGGGCGTCCGTAGCCGCACCAGATCACGAGGAGCGGTGCGATCGCGACCAGCGGCACCATCTGGAAGAGCAGCGTGATCGGGTAGACGCTCCGCTCGACGCGCGTCGAAAGAGACAGCATGCTGCCGATGGCGATGCCGCCCGCGGCAGCGATGGCGAAACCAATGGTGGCACTGATCGCGGTCTCGCCCGTGGCGATGAGGAACGGTTGCGGGTCGGCAACGAACGTGTCGGCCACGGCCTTGGGCGACGGAAGCACGAAATCAGCGATGCCGAAGAGCGACTTCGCAAGCGCCCACACCCCGATCGCAGCGGCGATGGTGATCGCCGGGCCGATGGCGCCACGAAGGGCGAGACGCACGTTCATGCGTGGCCCCCTGTCGGTCCCTGCGAATCCGCGCGTCCACTCGAACGCATGTTTGCGCGAATGCCTCCGAGGAGCGCCGTGCTCGTGTCGCGCGCGCAGTTCGCCAGCGCCTCGCTCGTCCACGTGGCGGCGTCGCGCGCGATCGCGGGCGTGGGAAGGTCGGCCACGATGCGCGCTGGACGCGGCGAGAAGACGAGGACACGCTCGGCGAGATAGATCGCCTCGGGCACCGAGTGCGTGACGAGGACGAGCGTGAAGCGCTCCCGCTCCCAGAGTCCGCGCAGCTCCTCGTCGAGTTCGTGGCGCGTCACTTCATCGAGGGCGCCGAAGGGTTCGTCGAGGAAGAGGTAGGCGGGGCGCGTGACGAGCGCGCGGGCGAGCGAAGCGCGCATGCGCATGCCGCCCGAGAGTTCACGCGGAAAGCGCGACGCGGCGTCGTCGAGCCGCACGCGCGCGATCGCCTCTCGTGCGCGCGCGAGTCGTTCGTCGCGCGCGACGCCCGCCAGCTCGAGGGGCAGCGCGACGTTCTCGACCACGGTGCGCCATGGAAGAAGGCGGGGCTCCTGGAAGCAGAGTCCGACCGCGCCCGCGCCGCGGGCGACCGTGCCCCGGTCGGAATGCTCGAGCGACGCCATCATGCGGAGGAGCGTGGTCTTTCCGCAACCGGATGGCCCGAGCAACGCCGTCGCGCTGCCCTTGGCGATGGTCGCGTCGACGGCCGCCACCGCGTGGACCGTTCCGAAGGTGCGCGATGCGGCCACAAGGCGGATCTCGCCGGGCTCCACGCGTGTCGGTGTTGGTGCATCGGTCGTCGGCATGGTCCGGGGCGCGCGGGCTGCGTGTCGTCGCGTGTGCGCGGCGTACCTTACACTCCGCGCATGACGACCCGTTTCGCCTCGACCTGTCCGACTGGATTCGCCCGCGTGTCCTCCGAGGGCGCGTGGATGGGACTCGCCCGCAACGCCGCGCGTCTGGCGGCCGCGGCCGGAATCGCGTTGCTCGCGGCCTGCGACGGCGGCGCGCCGGCGCCGGGTGCGGCCGAGGCCGGGACTGACGGGGCGCCTGCAACCGGCGCCACGACCGAGGCGCCCTTCCCGATGACGCTGCAGCTGAACTGGGTCGCGGAGCCCGAGTTCGGAGGCTTCTTCGCGGCGGCCGACCTCGGGCTCTTCGCGAAGGAAGGGCTCGATCTCAAGGTGGTGCAGGGAAGCGCCGACGCGCCGGCTCCGCAGCTCGTCGCAAGCGGCAAGGTCGAGCTCGCGGTGGTGGCGGCGACGCAGCTCGTCGAGCTGAACGACGCCGGAGGCGACCTGGTCGCGCTCTACGCGGTGTTCCAGACGAACCCGATGGGCGTGATGGTCCACGAGGCGTCGCCCTACGAGACGCTCAGCGCGCTGTGGGAATCGCCGGACGCCACGCTCGCGATCCAGGACGGCCTCGCCGACTTCGCCTATCTCTCGAAGGCCTTCCCGGGCGGCAAGCTCCGCATCGTGCCGTACACGGGAAGCCTCGGGCAGTTCGCGGTCGATCCCA
>JAJTGL010000015.1 GCA_021297795.1 Planctomycetaceae bacterium | reverse complement strand
CGCGATCGCCGGAACCGTGTCGGATCCGTCCGACATCGTCATCGTGCCGGAGGCGCCCGCGTGCCCGGGCGACGTCGACGGCGACAGCGATGTCGACGCGGCCGATCTCTCGGGCCTCCTCATCGCGTGGGGAAGCATGAACGGTGGCGGCGCGGACGTGAACCGAGATGGACTGGTCACTGCCGCCGACCTCTCGCTCCTCCTCGTGAACTGGGGATCGTGCGACTGAGCGTCTGTGCGAGCGGGGACCGCTGGCCGCCGCTCAGCCGATGATCGTGCGGCGCATCCTGACGTAGTCCCAGACCACGAAGCGGTCGAGTTCCTCGCCGCCCGCGAAGAGGACGCGACCGCCCGTACGTTCGGCCATCCGGTGCGCGAACTGGACGTCGTCCTCCGTCTGCGACCAGCTCGGCAGCAGGAAGATGTTGATCACGATCCCCTCGCGACGGCAACGCTCGGCCTCGCGCATGGTCTCGGCCTCGGTGCGCGGGTCGGGAGGGTAGAGCATGAAGAGGTCGCTGCCCTCGAAGTGCGCCGTGGGGAGCCCGTCGGTGAGGAGGAAGATCTGTCGGTTCGGCGTGTCCTGCGACGAAAGCACCTGGCGCGCGAGCGCGAGCGCACGCTGGATGTTCGTGAAGTGCAGCGGCAGGTCGAGTTCCCCGATCTCGGGATCGGACATGTCGGCCCGCAGGCGCACGACGGGATCGTTGATCGACACCGGCTTCGGCAGCATCTCGACGATCTCGCCCGCCGGACGCAGCTTCGCGAGCGTGTACATCTCGATCGCCTGCAGGAAGTCGCCGGGGTACTCGGTGCGGATGAGCCCGTCGAGCGCGAGCGCCATCTTCTTGCACGCGATGTACTGACCGCCGTAGCGCATCGAGCCCGACATGTCGAGGATGAGCGCGGTCGCGCACTTCGGCGTGCGGC
The DNA here is from genome assembly GCA_021297795.1 of Planctomycetaceae bacterium. Taxonomy (GTDB): domain Bacteria; phylum Planctomycetota; class Phycisphaerae; order Phycisphaerales; family SM1A02; genus QWPT01. The sequence goes on along the minus strand of JAJTGL010000015.1, from coordinate 48,457 downwards.
GCGTGCGGTGAACGACAAGGTCTTCGGCCGTGGGACGCCCCTGCCCCGAGCGCGCGACGGCGTTCAGGATCGACTGCGGGACGTCGAGGTTGGCGGGTGAATCGCCGAACTCGTACGGACGCGTCGCCGGGAGTTCGATCGCGCCGTCGCGCGAGAGGACACCGTCGTGGCGGCCGCGACGCGCATCGGCGAGTTCGGCGAAGATCGTCGAGAGCAGGCGCTTCTGGTAGGTGCGCAACGCGCGTGGCGACGAGCGGTAGCCCTCCGGACTTCGCTCGAGCCCCGCTTCCTCGGCCATCTTCCGCAGGAGCTCGTTCACCTGACGCTGCACGCGGTCGAGGTCGGCGAGCTGTTCCTCGCTCGCGAACTCGCGGAGCGCCGACATGTCGATGATCGCGGGCTTCGCGTTCTTCAGCGCCTCCTCGATCTGCTTGAGCAGCCGCTCGATCCGGTCGAGTTCGCCCTTGACGGCAAGCGCCTCCGCGACGGTCATCTCGGTGCGTCCGGTGAAGCGATGGCGCGAGGCGAGCTCGTCGACCTGGAACCGGTCGCGCAGCCGCGCGATCGCCTGCATGAGCGAGCGCGCGAGCGGTGAAGCGTCGGGCACGCGACGGTGGATCTTCTCGAGCTCGGCCAGCTGCCCCGCCGCGAGCGCGGGCGTCAGCCGCGGCGCGATCGCGTCGGGCACCTCGACCTTGCGGGCGGCGTCTTCGTACGCCTCGGCGGCACGCTGCTCGGCACGCGTGGTCTCGTGCTTCTCGAGGATGCGGCGTCGGCGCTCCTCGAGCATCGCGCGCAGCGCCTCGAGGCTCGGGCCGAGGCCGCGCACCTGCGACGGATCGAGCCGGATCGCGTCGGCGAGCTCACGCTCGGTGAAGCGGCGGCGCGAGCCGTACATCAGCATGTGGTCGTATAGCGCATCGGCCGCATCGCCCGAGGGCGGTCGCGTCGGCGGCGGAAACTCCTGCGGGTCGTAGGCGAGGTACGTGTGGATCACGCCACCGAGCGGCGGCGGCGGCACCACGGGGATCCCGGGGTGGTTGCCGGAGGGCTCGCCGGTGGCCTCACCGTCACCTTCGCGCGGGGTTGGCGCGTCGCCTTCGCTCAAAGCCCGCGCACCTCGTAGGAGACGCGCCCATGCTTCTCGGTGCGCGACACGCGCTCGGTCGCCCAGAGTCCGGCGAGCACGAACTCGACGCAACTGGCACGCACGGCGGCATTTTCCGATGGATTCACCTCGAACGCCTTCGTCCATGCCGCGGGCACCTCGCGCATCGCGGTGGCGTAAGCAGACGACGGCAGCATGTCGCCGACCTCGATGCGCACGCCCTTCGCGAAGACGTCGGCGATCTCGCCAAGCCCGTGCGCATCGACGTATTCGTTGAAGACGTTCGCGACCGCCTCGGCGACGATCGCGTCGATCGCCTGTCGCTCGGTCATCTGATGCGAGCCCATGAGGTCGAGCTCGAGCTTGCCGACCGCGCTTGCGTGGATGTGGGCGAGGTCGCTGATCCGTGGCACCGCGGGCCGCTCGCCGAGGGCGATCCCGCGACGGCGGGCGTTCGCGACCATCGTGCGCCAGTTGGCCGTCGCGAAGCGCGCGGAGACGCCGCTCGCCTGGTCGACGTATCGCGACTTCCGCGCGACGCGCGAGATCTCCTCGCATCTCGTCCATGAAGGGCGGCACGAGCACCGGATGGTCGCCGCCGAGATCGATGCCCGCCTCCTGCCGCGTGATCGCGATGCCGAGCTCGCGCTCGCGCGGGTAGTGCGTGACGATCGTGCTGCCGATCCGGTCCTTGAGCTGCGGGATCACCTTGCCCGAGCGGTTGTACGTGCTCGGATTCGCACTGAAGAGGACGAGGATGTCGAGGTCGAAGCGCACCGGGTAGCCGCGGATCTGGACGTCGCGCTCCTCGAGGATGTTGAAGAGCCCGACCTGCACGAGCTCGTCGAGGTCGGGGAGCTCGTTCATCGCGAAGATGCCGCGGTGCTGCCGCGGGATGAGGCCGAAGTGGAGCGCCTCCTCGGCCGACATCGAGGTACCCGACATGAGGCGCGCGGGGTCGATCTCGCCGATCACATCGGCGAACTTGGTGCCGGGCGCGAGGCGCTCGGCGTAGCGATCGGACCGGTGCCACCACGCGATGCCGATCTTCTCGGGCGGGGTGGAGGCGAGGAGTTCACGACCCGCGCGCGTGATCGGGCGCTCGGGGTCCTCGTGGACGGCGCAGGCGGGGATATCGAGGTACGGGATCCACGCGTCGAGGAACCGCGGCAGGAGCCGCATGAGGCGGCTCTTGCCTTGGCCCTTTTCGCCGAGGAAGAGCATGTCATGGCCGGCGAGGATTGCGTTGACCACTTCGGGGAGCACCGTGTCGTCGTAGCCGAGGATGCCGGGGAAGAGCTCGCGGGGCGTGGCGCCCGGCGCGGAGAGTGCCGCGACGAGGTTTGCGCGGAGTTCGTCCTTCACGGGGCGCGAGCGCCAGCCGGAGGCGCGGAGTTCGGCGAGGGTGCGGATCGGCGGGCAGGCGGCATCGGCGGGAGACATGGGGTCATCTTCGCAGGCCGCGCGCCGCGGGAGTCAGCACAACACCCCGATTGGTGCCAGACGGTGCACGGCACGTGCCAGTCGGTGCCAGGCACCGCATGGCACGTGCCGTGCACCGTGCCGAACCTCTCCAGACGCGAACGAGAGGAGCCATCCGCAACGCGCTCTGGCTCGTTCGCGCGCGGCGGACCGAGGTGCCTGGCACGTGCCGTCTTGTGCCAGGCACTGGGCGGCACGTGCCGTGCACCGTCTGGCACCGTCTGGCACTAGCGGCGCAGTCCCGGCACCTCGACGCGCGTCCCGGGCAGAAGATCGCCCACGGGCGCCCCCTCGCGCATCAGCGAGTAGAGCACCGTCGCCTCCGCCGCTGCGTCGGCCCACGGATACTTCTCCCGCGCAAGTCGCACCGCACGGTCGCGCGCATTCTCATCCGGCTTGTACCGCGCGTGCTGGTCGCGCGCCGCCTGCGCACTCTCCGCGTCGCCGAGCATCTCGCACGCCCGGTTCACGAACCACCATGTCTGGGCCTGCTCAGGATCCACATCGAGCGACTGTCTAGCAGCCTGTTGTGCTTCGCGAGCAAGCCTGGTTCGAACTTCCTCATTGCGCACTGCAAGCGCCGCCTCGAGCAGCGACTCGGACAGCTCGTTCAGGACACGCACATCGATCGAGAAGTCGAACCCGCGCTCGCGCGCACCTGCGAAGTCGGTCGCCAGCACGCGGCGGAAACCCTCCGCGGCCTTCGCAAAATTGCCGTTCTGCTTGTCGACGAGCGCCGTGAAGTACGCAAGCGTCCACGGCGACTTGGAACCGGCCTCCGCTGCACGCGCAAGCGCCGCCGACGCGTCGTCGAGTCGGCCCTCGCGCACCGCGAGCCGTGCCCGCGCCAGCGCGCCGATCGCCGGATCGAGCTCGGCGACGCGCGCGAACGCTTCGTCGGCCTGGCGGAGGGCGCCGCGACCGGCGCCGCGATCGCTCTCGCGGAAGAGCCCGATGCCATAGTCGTACCAGCGCTGCAGCTCGGGCACCGCGTCTGCAGCCCCCGCCGCCGCACCATGCACGCGCCCATCCTTCCCGCGCACGGGCAGCACGACTTCATCGCGCGCGATCACCATCACGGGAAGATCGTTCACGCGCTTCTCGCCGAACACATAGCGAAGGTACGTCGTGTCGAACTTGCGGTAGCGGACCTCGCTCTCGAGCCGAATGGGCGCGCCCGCGTCCTCGGGCACCGACAGCACGAAGTGCGTCACGTCGCCCGCGCCCGGCGGGATCTGGTTGTTGTAGAGCGGCAGGAAGATGTCCTGCGGATTGCGTCGGTCGATGCGGTTCCCGTCGCGATCGATCACAAACGCGTTGTACTTGCGCGACCATGGATCGAGTTCGCCCGTCGACTCGTCGATGCCGCCGCTGATCCCGACGAGTTTGCCGGGCTTGCCCGCATCGTCGAGCGTCGCACGCGTCCAAAGCCAGACCTCGTTCGAGTCGGCGGTGCCCTGCGTGAACTCGTGCCCGATGTCGAGCGTCCGCACGACGACCTCAATCAAGTACCGTCCGCCCGCGTCGAGCACCGGGAGTTCGGCCCCGATCACGCGCAAGGCGCCGTCAATCGCGCCACCCTCACGCACTGCGAAGAGATCCACGCGCACAGTCTTCGCGTTGAAGGCCGCATGACCGGCGACGATCGCCTTGTGCGCGTCGGCCGCGCTTTCGCCCGCCATCCCGTCCGGAAGCTCCTCGCACGCCATCTCGGGCAGCATCGCGCAAGCCGACTGATCGACCGCAGCCGAGAGCGCGGTGTTCGCGCTTGGGAACGCGTGCGACAGCACGCTGCGCACGCCGCTTCCGTCGCGGTCGCGCGCGGCGAAATCCTCGCTCGGCACGGCCTGCATATGGCACGTGTTGCACGATGTCGCGGCCTTCTCCGGGTAGTACCAACCGAGCGCACCGTGTCCGCTGCGCCCCGAGGCGAGGAACGAACCGTAGTGATCCTGTCCGCGCAGCCACTTGTAGTCGTTCAGCGGCTCGGGCAGGAACACCTTATGGCAGGTACTGCAGAACTCGTTCGAGCGATGCACCTCAGGCTTCAAGAACGTGCGCTTGTGGAACGACGGCTTCGCCTTCACCAACTGGTTCGAGATCCACTGCAGCGTCTCCGATTCGCTGAAGGCGAACGGATAGTGCGGACTCTCTTGAATCGTGTAGTCGGCGTTGCCGCGCGGGCTGTCGATCGACACGATGCCGTGACAGACCGTGCAGGTAATACTCGCACGGCCGAGCGGGTCGTTCGCCACGTCGTACGCGGGGTCGTCCCACTTCGACTCCTCGAAGGCGCCGGCGAAGAACGGCACCGGATCGTGACAGCCCGCGCAGAAGCGCGCGTCCTGCACATGGCCATCCTTCTTGAAAGCCTCCGCGCGCGTCTCGCGCACGCTTGCCGCGTAGAACGGATTGTTGAACGAACTTGCCGCGTGTACCGAGTGCGCCCACGAGTGGACAACGTCGGCGTGGCACTCAAGGCAGTACTCGTTCGCCATCAGGCCCTTCGCGGGGATGAACCCGCCGGTCGATGTCTTCGCAAGCGACGGCTCGAAGTAGCGCGCACCGTCCTCTGGAACGCGCGGCGCCGCCGCGGGCACGACCACGTGGAGCAGCGTCGCCGCGACGGCAACCACCGCGGCAACCGCGGCCCAGCGCACACCCACCGCCCACTTGATGCGCCGGCCTGACAGTCGGTGCAGCACGAAGAGCCATGCCGCGATGAACGGCGCGATCACGTGCGCCCAGTAGACGATCTCACGGGTCGTCGGCTCACGGACGCCGATCGTCACGCCACCGAGTTCCACGCGCGTCAGCGCGACACCGGTCGCGAGCAGCACGATCGCCGAGACAAACGTCGCGATCCCGGCGGTGATCGCGCGCGGATTCGGCCGACTGCCGACGTTGCGCCAGTGCAGCGCACCGAACACGATCGTCGGTACCACGATGGCAAAACCAAGCACGAGGTGCGCGAGGAAGTTCGCGAGGTAGAAACGGTTCTCAAGCGTCTCGCCCGTCTTCCACTGCAGGAACGTCACCGAACTGAGGTACACGCTGTTCACCGCCAGCAACGCGAACAGCCCGAAGACCGTGGCCAACAGCCACTTCAACTTCGGACCGACGGCCGGACGGAACTTCGACATCGGCGCACTGTATCGGCTGCCTACCGCCCGCCCATCGGCCTCGTGCGCAGTTTCTCCATCACGGCGGGCTTCGCACCCGGCAGTGGCTCGATCGTCTCGCCGTCCTTCGTGAAGAGGTCCATGTCCTTGCACCAGCCGCGCAACTCAAGCACGTAGCGGCGCGTGGATCCGGCAACCGGTTGCCATCGTCGTAGTGCGGTTGCTTCTGAGCCCCGGTCGTGCGCCGTGCGAAGCCAACCGACGCAAGATCCGCGCGCGCCAAAGCGAGGTCGACCGACGCCACGGGGAGTGGCTCGCGCGCCACCAGGCGCACGCTGTCGAAGTAGATCTCCATGTTCGTGCGCATCCGTAGCGCGGTCGCACCCGCAGGCAGTTTCTCGCGCGGAATCGGCAGCGCCATCCGACGCGGCATGCCTGCGGGATAGCCCCACTCCTCGACCAGCGTCGTCCACGCGCCGTCTGCGCCGCGCGCCTCGAGGCTCGGTGCCCGGTACTTCGCGCCCGCCTGCCACGCCGCGAACATGGTCTGGCAGTACGGATACTCGACCCATCCGTCGATCACGAGCCACGGGTCCGCGATCGCGCCGATCTCGGTCGCGAACTCGAGCTCGAGCACCTGCTCGCCCGCGAGGCGTCCGAGGAAGCGCGGATCGTGTGTACCGACGTCGGGCGCGGCGAGATCCACCTTCGCGAGCGCTTCGGTCGTCGCGGAGCTCGACGACGATGCCGGCCACGACTGGCGCCACGCGACAATGTCGCCGGTCGGCGCGGCACCGCCGATCGCAAGCCGTTCGTCGGGCGCGATGTCCCATCCGGCCGGAAGGTCGATCGCACGCAGCGCGACGAGATCGAGCATGCACGACTCCTCCATCGGTTCGGCAAGCGCGATCCGAAGCGAACCATCCGCACGCGGCACCAGCGCGCCCTCGGGGAAGACGAAGGTCTCGCGCGGGCGGGGCTCGCTGTAGACGTCGGGCTCGAGCAGATAGCCGAGGCCACCCACGCCCAGCATGTCGGTCACGAACTCCATGCGTTCGCCGTTCCAGGCGAAGAGCACCGGGCACGACGAGATCTGCCGCTGCGTCTCGACGACCGGCGTCACCACTCCCGCCGGTACCACGACCTCGCTCTGGAAGACGCCGTCGGACCACTCGAGTCCGCTTGTATTCGAGCGCATCGATTGCGAGGGATCGTCGCGACCGCTGAAGCGCATGGCGATCGAGTTCCCGCGGCCAGGACCCGGCGCGAGGATGAGCGGCGCCTTACCCGCGCGCAGCGCGACCACCGACGGCCCGCGCGCCGCGTCGAGGTTGAGCGCGTGCGCACGCACGATCTCCTCGCCGAAGGAGATCTCCTCGACGAGACGCCCGCCTTCGTCGAGGAGTTGCATCGCCTTCGAACGGAAGAGAAGAAGATCCGTGTGACCGTCGCCGGTCGCATCGCACGCGGCCATCTCGAGTCGCGGATCGAGCGGGTACTTCTCGACGCGCGTCGGGAGGCGGAGGTAGCTTCCGGTCGCGATCGCCAGCCGCCGCAGCGGCAGATCGGCGATGTCGATCACCGCCGCCGCGCGGCCCGCCTCGTCGAGCTGCGCCTCGGTGAAGCCGGGCGCCGTGCCGGGCCCCCAGCGCCAGAGCCGCTCGTTCAGCATCAGCGTGTGCGGCGGGAGTTCGTGCAGGATGAAGATGTCCGCATCGCGGTCGTAGTCGAAGTCGCCCACGAACGCCGAGATCGACGCACGCTCCTCCTGCTGGAAACCGGCCTCGGGGGCGATGTTCCGGAACTTGCCACCCACGTTCGCAAGCAGCTCGATCGGACCGTCGCGCGCCAGCAGGAGGACGTCGAGATCGCCGTCGTGATCGAGGTCGGCGAGCACGCCGTCACCGCACGACGTGGTCGTACCCGCGGCCTCCCACTCCGCCGTCGCGTCGCGGAATCCGCCGTCACCTTCCGCAAGCAGCAGACGGTTGCCACCGCTCCGGCATGCGTACACGTCGGTGCGACCGTCGTTGTCGACGTCGCCGAGCAGCATCGACCAGGTCGATCCGCCCGCGAGCGATGCGAGCGGATGATCGGGCGCCGCGTCGAAACCGCCATCGGCGCGACCGCGCAGGAAGAGCGCCGAGAGATCGGTCGCGCCCGGCTCCACGATCGCGCGCGCGATGAGGAGATCGAGCCTTCCATCGCCATCGAGGTCCCCCGCCACCGCGTGCTGCTCGACGTCGGTCGACCATGTCGGCTTCGCACCCTCGGGCCACGTGATCGACAGCTCGCGCGCAGCCTCGAAGATGGGTCCGGCGGGCGGCTTCCAATCGGACGGCACGAGCGTTCTCGGCAGCGGCGCGAGACCCAGCGAACCCATGCGCGTGTACTTGAACTCGGCGTTCCTCGCGCGCGGATTCTCAGCAAGCTGCTGAAACGAATCAAGTGCGCGCTCGGCACGAGCCTCGTCGCCGAGCTTGCGCGCGCAGCGCTGCACGCCGAGCAGCGCGCTCTTCAGCCGCGCGTCGCGCGCGGCCGCGCGGTCGTACCAGCCGAGCGCCTTCTCGCAATCACCGATCTGCTCGAGCGCCTGCGCGGTGAAGTAGAGCGCATACGCATCCTCGCCGCGCGCCTCGGCCACCGGCTGGAACGCCGCGAGCGCCTCGGCGGGCCTGCCGAGATAGAGAAGGCACAGTCCCTGGCAGTAGCGCGCACGCAGCGCGAGTTCCTTCGGCGGATTGGTCGCGAGGAACGCGCCGAGCAGCGCGAGCGCCTCGTCCTGCGCACCGTCGCGCGACTGGTTCAGCACGGCGATCGCGTGACCGAGTGCGGCCTCGCGCGGGGCACCCGGCAGCGCGGCGATCCTGGCGAACTCGGCGGCCGCCGGCTCGAACTCGAAGCGCCCCATGAGGCCCACCGCTCGGTTGAGTTCGCGCGCCACCGCCGGATCGACCTCCGACGACACGTCGCCGGTTCCGTCGCCGCGACCCGAATCCCCGTTGCAACCGGCGAGCGCGAGCGCGGTCGCCGTCGCGCAGACGGCGAGCGTGCGGAGCGGCGGAACGATGCGTGCGGCGTGGGCGAGAGAACTCGGTCGCATGGCGCGAGGATATGGCCGAGTCGGCCCGCCGTGTCGCTCGATGCGCGATCGCATCGCAATCGCCCGCACGGCCGGCATTCCGTCATGCGGTCAGGGAAGCGTCCGCTTGGCGGCGGCGATGCGCGTCTCGTTCGACGCGATGTCGATCGCCGGACCACCCGCGGTCGGAAACCGCGGCATCGCCGCGTACGGATGCACCTCGGCACGGTAGTGCGCGCGCATGTCGTGGCCCTGTCGTCGCGCCCGCGCATCACGCAGCGCGGCGAGATCGATCGGCGCCACCACGACCTTCTCCCCGGCTCCCGGATCCGCCTGGGCGAGGATGCGTCCGTCGAAGTCGACCGCCATCGATCCGCCCGGCCACGAGAACGGCGGATATCCCTCGAACGTCGCGCCCTGGTTGCACGCGAGGACGTAGGCCGTGTTCTCGATCGCGCGGGCGCGGTTGATGGTCGTCCACCAGTCCATCGGCGCGGTCGCACCCCACGGGTCCATGTACGCGCTCACGCGCACAAGCACCTCCGCGCCGTTGAACGCGAGCTGCCGGATCGACTCCGGGAACAGCCAGTCGTAGCAGATCGCGCAGCCGATCCTCCCGATCTCGGTGTCGGCGACGGGAAACGGATTCTCCGCATAGCCCGGGAGATCGTGCGGGCTCGCATGCACCTCCCATGGGATCCACGGGTTGACCTTGCGGTACTTCGCGAGGATCCCCTCTGGCCCAACGAGGCAGGTCGTGTTGAACACCGCGCCGGGATACCGCGCATCGCGCTCGATGAACGTGCCCGTCTGCACGAAGCAGCCGGTGGCGCGCGCGAAGCGCACGTACGCGTCGGTGTGATCGTTCGGAACCTCGACCGCGAGATGCTCGAGCAGTTCCTCGACGGTGAAGTAGACGGGCGCCGCATGCGCGAACTCGGGGAACGCCACGAGCCGCACGTCGAAGAACGGCCGGTAGCCGGCGACGGTCTGCTCGGCCATCGCGATCATGCGCGCCACGCGCGCGGGAATCTCGGCGCGCGTGCGCGGATTCTCGAAGGCGGTCTGGATGGCGGCGGCGTGGTAGCGCTCGATCTTCGGCACTTCGTTCTCCTCGGTGGCATGCGATGCATGCGGAGTCATGACGAGCGTTCGCTTCCCTGCTTCCGCCTACTCGCGCTCCTCGATCCACGCCTGCTGGATCGCCTCGAGAATGCGTTCATTGCAGGGGTGCCCCGGCTGCTCCGCAAATCCGGGCAGCGCGATCACCAGCGACTTCAGCCGCGGAAACGAGACGTGCACCGGATCGATCTCCGGATGGAGGTCGACGAGCGCCTCGGCGATCTGCTGTACATCCAACCAGTGCATGGACGGTCGCGCCTTGCCGCACCGAGCGGACTCAGTGCGGGATCTCCTTCACCGCGTTCCTGTTCCAAGCGGGGACACGCACCACGATCGGCACGCGCTTTCCCTCGCCGAGATCCTTCAGCTCGCACTGACACGCAAGCCGCGAGGTCCGCTTGATACCCGGCGCCTCCTCGACGCGATCCTCCTCGTCTTCGGTCGCCTCGCTCACCTGCGACGCACCCTGCTCGAGGTAGATGTGGCACGTCGAGCACGCGCAGACACCGCCGCAGGCGTGCTCGATGTTGATGCCATTGTCCATCGCGACCTCGAGGATCGACTCGTGCTCTCCGCCGAGCACCTCCCAGACCTTCTGCGAGGTCCCGGTCAGGCCCTCCGGGTCCTCGAGGTGGAAGGTGATCGGGATCACCGGTGGTCCGTGGTGATGGCTGTCGTCGCGCTTCAGGTGCATGGATTTGCTCGAACGCCCCGCGGGGCGGCGCGGATGATAGCGATGCCGGGCGGAACCGCCCGGTATCCTGCACCTGCGACCGGAAGGATTCGTTCAGAAACCCTTCACGACGCCGCTGCGGCGGACCCACATGGCCAACGACACCGCGCTCCTCGTCTCCCAACTGCAACGCCAGCTCGACGGCGTGCACGCGCTCGTGGTCATCGAGACCGACGACGAGTCGGCCGTGCGCGACGCGCTCTTCCAGGCGGTTCCCGCGACCGTCTCCCTTCGAGACTGGTCGCTTGTGCGCGGGCTGCGCGACGCGCGGCTTGGCGGCGACGGGGCGGAGGGTACGCGCGATCCGGTGGACGCGCTCGCATGGCTGCCGAAGAACGCCTCCCACCAGCGCACGGTGGTCGTCCTCTACGACCTGAGTGCGCATCTCGCCGAGCCGCGCATCGCGCGCGCGCTGAAGGAAGCGGTCGAGTGGGCGCGCGGCACGTTCAGCACCATCGTGCTTGTCGATCACCGCGCCGAGCTCAGGACGATGCACGTCGGCTCGCTCGGCGCCGAGGCACACCGGGTCGCCGTGCCCACGCCGACCGAAGCCGATCTCGAGGAGGCGATCCGGGCAACGGTGAAGGACATCAGCCGTTCACGACGCATCGAGGCTTCCGTGCGGCGATCGACGCTCGAGGCGATGGCGCGCGGCCTGCGCGGACTCACGCGCCGGCAGGCCGAGCGCGTGGTCGCCGCCGCGGTGACCGAGGACGACCGATTCGACGACAGCGACCTCGAGCGAATCCTGCTCCTCAAGCGCAACGCCTGCGCCGATCTCGAGGGAGTCCTCGAGTTCGTGCAGGCGCCGACCACGATGGACGAGATCGGCGGGCTCGGACGCCTCAAGCAGTGGCTTGCCAACCGGCATCTCGCGTCGGTCGAGGAAGCCGAGTCCTTCGGTCTCTCGCTACCGAAGGGCGTGCTCCTCCTCGGCGTCCAGGGCGCAGGCAAGAGCCTCGCCGCGAAGGCCGTCGCCACCGCATGGAAGGTGCCGCTTCTCCGCCTCGACGCCGGGGCGCTCTTCGACAAGTACGTCGGCGAGAGCGAGCGCAAGCTGCGCGACTCGCTCGCGCAGGCCGACCGCATGGCCCCCGCCGTCCTCTGGATCGACGAGATCGAGAAGGGCTTCGCGAGCGCAAGCTCGCTCTCCTCGGACGGCGGACTGTCGCGCCGCATGTTCGGCACGCTGCTCACGTGGATGCAGGAGCGCCGCTCGGCCACGTTCCTCGTCGCGACCGCCAACGACATCAGCGCGCTGCCGCCCGAACTTCTCCGGAAGGGCCGCTTCGACGAGGTGTTCTTCGTCGATCTTCCGGGCCCCGAGGCCCGCGCGAAGATCCTCTCGATCCACCTTGCGAAGCGTCGGCGCGACCCCGCGCGGTTCGAACTTCCGAAGCTCGTCGAGGCGACCGCCGCCTACTCGGGTGCCGAGATCGAGGCCGGCATCGAGAGCGCGCTGCGCGTGGCCTTCGGCGACGGCCGGCGCGAGCCGACCACGGCGGACTTCCTCGAGAGTTTCCGCGCCAGTCCGCCGATCTCGGTCGTCATGGCCGATCGCGTGGCCGAACTGCGCGCGTGGGCTGCGCAGCGCTGCGTCCCGGCCGACTGAGTGCTACCCTTCGCGAATGTCCGCGCCGACCGCTTCCCCCCTGCGACCACTCGGCATGACCCGTGCCGAGTTCGTCGAGGCCGCGCGGGCCGCAGGTCGCCGCGCAGGCACGGCGCTCGAGGAGTACCGCGCGCTCTACCGCGAGGGCATCGTGCCCGCGTGGTGCGCGGTGCCCGAGCATCCGGTCACGGCCACGCTCGTCGAGGGCGAGACCTCGAAGTTCGTGCTGCGCCTCACCGACGAGGGCTACGAGGGGCTCGAGACCGAGAGCGTGCTCATCCCGATGCCGCGCTCGACCGGAACCACGACCACGCTGTGCGTGTCGAGCCAGGTCGGCTGCGCGATGGGCTGCCGCTTCTGCGAGACCGCGCAGATGGGGCTGGTCCGCAACCTCCGCGCCGACCAGATCGTGCACCAGTGGTGGGCGGCCACGCACCGCGTGCAGCGGTCGCCGGAGCGGCCCGTGAAGAACGCCGTGAAGAACATCGTGTTCATGGGAATGGGCGAGCCCACCGACAACATCGACGCCGTGATCGGCGCGATCCGCGTGCTCGTCGATCATGACGGCGCGAAGGTGCCTGCGTCGAACATCTCGATCTCGACGGTCGGGAACCCGGACGGCATCGTGCGCATCGGCGAACTCGTGCGCGAGCGCGGATTCCACCGCCTCAATCTCGCGCTCTCGCTGAACGCGCCGAACGACGAGATCCGCTCGCAGATCATGCCCGTCAACAAGGCGTGGCCGATGGCTCGGCTCAAGGAGGCGCTGCTCGCGTTCCCTCGCTACTCGCAGGCCGCGTTCTGCGTCGAGTACGTGCTCATCCCGGGCGTGAACGACGCCGACGAGCACTGCGACGAGGTGTGCGCGTTCCTGCGCGAGATCCGCTGCTCGCTGAACGTGATTCCCTACAACCCCCGTCGCAACTCGCCCTGGCCCGCGCCCGACGAGCGCGACGTCGAGCGCTTCATCGCACGTGCCGTCGCCAACGGCCAGTTCACGAAGCGCCGCGGGACCAAGGGCCGCAACGTCATGGCCGCCTGCGGTCAGCTCGGCAACGAGCGCATCCGGAACCGTCGCGAGGTGTGCGACGACGGCACCAGCCGCCCGGTCGCACTGCGCGTACCTCCACGCCCCTCGCGCGCGGTCGATCCGTTGCAGGGCGACGACCACTCCCAACCGGAAGACCGCACGCGATGAGCGAGATCCGCCACGACGCGACCCCGCGCGATGGCTCGAGCCGCCAGCGGTTCGAGCGCTACCGGGCGGAACTCTCGAAGCGCTCGAGGACCGGCGGCGAGGATCTGCGCGGGAAGCCGCGCAAGCCGCTCCACCGCTCGTTCGGCACGCTCTTCCGCGCGTACATCGCGATGCTGCGTCCCTACCGCGGCACGCTCGTGGTCGCGTTCGCGGCGCTTGCGATCGCCACGGCGCTCGCGCTCATCCCGCCCGCGGGCGTCAAGATCGCGATCGACAGCGTCTTCGGCGACGCGCCCCTCGCGCCCGCGCTCGCGGCGTGGCTTCCGGCGTGGTTCGATCCATCGAGCAAATCGTCGCTGCTCGCGGCGATCGTCGGGGTCACATTCGCCACGATTCTCGTGAAGGTCGCGATCGGACTGGTCGGTCGCAGCCGCGCCACGATCGTCGCGAAGAAGCTGCAGGTGGCGCTCCGGAGGCGTGCGTTCTCGAAGGCGATCCGCCTCCCGCTCTCGCGGGTGCATGAACTGAAGGCCGGCGGGGTCTCCGCACTTGTGCGCGAGGATGCGGGCGCCGCGGGCGAACTCCTCTTCGGGCTTCTCTACAACCCGTTCCGCGCCGCGATCCAGCTGATCGGCAGCCTGGTGATCCTCGCGTTCACCGACTGGCGACTCCTCGTAGGTGCGATCGTGCTCCTCCCGATGGTGTGGTTCAGCCACCGCACCTGGATCGGACGGATCCGCCCGATCTATCGCGATCTCAAGAAGCTGCGCGACGAGATCGACGGTCACGCCGCCGAGACCTTCGGCGGCATCCGCGTCGTGCGCGGCTTCGCGCGCGAGCCAGCCGAGGTCGCCCGCTTCGCGCGTGGCACGAATCTGCAGGCGCGCACCGAGATCCTCGTCTGGTGGTGGTCGCGCGGAGTCGAGATCGCGTGGGAACTCTTCATTCCCGCGGCGACCGCGGCGCTCCTCTGGTACGGCGGATCGCAGGTGGTCGCGGGGCGGCTCACCGCGGGCGACCTCGTCATGTTCCTCACCTACTTGACGCTCCTCCTCGGGCCGCTCGAGGTGCTCGCGAACACGGCGACAAGCCTGCAGACGAGCCTCGCGAGCCTCGACCGCACGCTCGACCTCCTCGGCGAGGAGGAGGAGTTCGGCGGCGACGCGCGCGCGCTGGAACCGCGCGGCACCCGGCATCTCGCGCACGACCGCGTGCGCGGAGACATTCGATTCGAACGCGTCACCTTCCGCTATGCGGCCGACGGCCGCACGATCCTCGACGACGTCAGCTTCGATGCGCCCGCGGGCACGATGGTCGCGCTCGTCGGACATTCGGGCGCGGGAAAGACCACGCTCTCGAACCTCGTCGCGCGCTTCCATGATCCGACCTCGGGCCGCATCACGCTCGATGGAAACGATCTGCGCGAGGTCGACCTCGCGTCGTACCGGAGGCTGCTCGGCATCGTCGAGCAGGACGTCTTCCTCTTCGACGGCACGATCCGCGACAACATCGCCTACGCGCGGCCGGATGCGCGTGCCGACGAGATCGCGCACGCAGCGCGCGTCGCGCGCGCGGACGTCTTCATCGAGAAGCTCGACGACGGCTACGACACGCGCATCGGCGAGCGCGGCGTCAAGCTTTCCGGCGGCGAACGTCAGCGCATCGCGCTCGCGCGCGCGGTCCTCGCCGATCCCCGCGTCCTCATCCTCGACGAGGCGACGAGCAACCTCGACAGCGAGAGCGAGCGATTCATCCAGGCCGCGCTGGGCGAAATCCTCCGCGACCGGACCAGCTTCGTGATCGCGCACCGCCTGTCGACGATCCGCGAAGCCGACCTCATCCTGGTGCTCGAGGACGGACGGGTCGTCGAATCGGGGACCCACGACGAACTTATAGGACAGAGCGGTCGCTACGCCACGATGGTCGTCCTCCAGACCGAGAGCCGGCGGGACCCGTCGCGGTAACG
Source organism: Planctomycetaceae bacterium (assembly GCA_021297795.1). Classification (GTDB taxonomy): domain Bacteria; phylum Planctomycetota; class Phycisphaerae; order Phycisphaerales; family SM1A02; genus QWPT01. The sequence continues at coordinate 33,032 of JAJTGL010000015.1, read as the reverse complement.
CCGCGGGGAAGCGCGATTGTGCGCCCCACGCGGCGGGGAACGCGCCGGGGAACGCGCCGGCGAACGCGCCGCGCCGCCGAGGTGCAGCCCGTCCCCCCGCGCCATCGACTGTTTGAATCACATCCTCCGGCCAGAGAATGGCTTGCGAAAGGCGATCCGTGCCCTATGTTCGGAGCCGGAATCGGACTTTTTCAGGCCTCTGGGGGTGGTTCCGCGCCCTGGGTCCGGTTTGTGCTGTTGAAAGGCTGAAATCCATGCGTCGCATCAAGTCCTCCCGTTCGACGTCCCGACCAAACGCCGCGATCGTCGCCGCGAGTCTCTGCGGCATCCTCGCCATGTCGACGGCGGCGCTCGCCGACGTGCCCAACGGAACATGCGGGCAGGCGGCGCCGATGTCGATCGGCGCGACGGTCGCCGTGCCGATCGGCCAGGCGAGCTCCGATCAGGATGCGCTTTCGGCGCCATGCAACTTTGGCGGCGGCATGGTGCACTCCTGCTGGTATCGACTCGACCCGACGCAGTCGGGGATGGTCACCTTCAACGTGGACGCGAACACGACGGGCGTTCCGCCCGTGATCGTCGCGTACGGCGGATGCGTCGCGCAGTCCTACCGAGGCTGCTCGATCAGCGGCGACTGCAACGCCTGCGCCACGCTGCTCGTCGAGGTCCAGGCGAACACTCCGGTGTTCATCGGCGTCGGCGCACAGTTCCCCACGAAGGAACTCCAGGCCACCTTCTTCCTCGGCACCAGTTTCGACAGCGGCACCTGCGGCAACTCCAACAGCTGCTGCATCGAGCATCCCACGCCGTTCTGCGCGGATCCAACCTGCTGCAGCGCGGTGTGCGGCAGCGATCCCTCGTGCTGCCAGACCGCGTGGGACCAGACCTGCGTCTCCATCGCCTCCGATCTCTGCAACAACCTCTGCACCGACGCCGACTGCGACGGCAACGGAGTTCCCGACAACCAGCAGTTCGGTTCGAACCCGAACGTGGCGATCTTGCTGCTCGCGGAGACGAACGACGCCTCGGACTGGTGCCCACCGCTCGTTCCGAACCCCAAGTTCGGCCTCGCCGCCCGACGGCTGGTCTCGACAGGTCCGACTCCCGGAGGAGATGGTCGCTTCATCCAGCTTCCGTACTCGAGCGACACCGCGGTCCGCGGCCTCGTCGTGATGGATGCGCAGACCTCGCTCTTCCCCGAGGATGGCGGCGCCGAGCTCAGCCTGGGTTCCGGAGGCCTCTTCGTCGGTCCAAGCTTCGATGCCCTTCCGACGGCGCTGTGGGTGACGAGCGTCGACGTCTCGTCCTCCGGAATGGTCACGATCGGTTCGCTGCCACCGGCGGACAGCACCGCATCGCTCGCCGGAACCTGCACGTTCGGCTCCTTCTCAAGCCTGAACGCGAACGCCGTCACCATCGTCACCGGCGAGCTGCGCTTCGAGCCCGATTCGAACGGGTCCATCGACTCTCTCGTCGTCGATGAAGAGGGCACGTTGGCCGTCGAATCCCCCGCGAACCTCTGGATCCAGTCCAACGCCACGATCTCCGGCGGCGTCGATCTCGATGGAGCGAATCTCTTCCTCGGCCAGACCCCGCTCGTTGGGCGCGACCGAAGCCTGCTTGCAGGCAGCGGCGTCGTGAGTGGATCGGTCCTCTGGAGCGGCGTCATCGCGCCGCGCGGACAACTCGTGATCGGCGGAAACCTCGCCTTCGCGCGCTACGCCCCAAAGAGCGAGGCCCTCGAGCCCGCCGACGATGCGAAGCTCATCCTGAATCTCGCGAGCGGCGACGAGGTCTACGCCTCGGGCGTCGTGGACCTCCACGGCACGCTTGTCATCGACACCGTCGGATTCACCCCACCGCTCGGCCAGAAGATCCCGCTGATGTACTTCAGCGAGGCCATCTCCGACCGTTTCGACACCGTCCAGATCCGCGGACTTGCGCCCGGAATCGGCGGCTTCGTCGTCCGACGCTCCGCGGACGGCGGCACGAAGGCAGGCGCGCCGAACGATGGCCTCGACGTCGTGTTCGTTCCGCTTGCGCAACTCCTCGAGTTCGGCGACGGCTCGCAGTCGTCGCTGCCCGCGGCGCCCACCGACGCCGTGCGCGGCGACTTCAACGGCGACGGCCTCGAGGATCTCGCGATCAGTCTGACCCGCGGGCCGGAGCAGGCGGGCGACGTCGTGGTGTTCAAGAACACGAGCAAGGGCCTCGTGCAGGACTCGATCTACACGGTCGGCCGCGACCCGCGCGGCATCGCTGCCGCCGACTTCGACGACGACACACGGCTCGACCTCGTCGTGGCGAACTTCACCGACGATGCCATCCAGGTACTCCGCAACAACGGAACCGGCACCATCAGCTTCGATGCGCTCCCGGATGTTCCGGTCGGCAACGGGCCAGTGGATGTTGCCGTCGGCGACTTCTACCAGGACTCGCTCCTCGTCGGAACGCGCACCGATGTCGTGGTCGCGCTCAGCGAGGACTCGTCGTTCAAGACGGTCAAGAACGTCGACGGCAGCATCAGCGGCACCACCACCACCGAGACCCCATCCCCCGGTGGCCTCCCGACCTCGGTCGGCGGCGGCGACGTCGACAACGACCGTGACGACGACGTCGTCGGCGGCTCGACGGGCGGCACCACCATCATCCCGGGCGGCGGCAGTGCTGCGAGCTACACGGGCGGCGTCCTCTTCATCCCGACGCCGAACCAGGTCACCAACCTGCAAGTCGCCGACATGACCGGTGACGGCGTTCCCGAGATCCTCAGTTCGCTGAAGGCGCTCGCGCCGCGACCGGGCCCGCCGGCTGGACCCGTCATCTACGACTCCCTCTCGGTCGTCCGCGCGCAAGGCCCGGGCTTCTCCTCCGCGCTCCTCGACTTCTGGCTCGACGCGAACTCGCCGACGACCGGCGACTTCGACGCCGACGGCGATCTCGACCTCGCGCTCGTCTCGCGCAACAGCCCCACCGCGCCGAAGCTCACCCGCATCATCCGCAACGATTCGACGCCGACGAACACCGAGTTCAACCTCGTCGCCGTACTGCCCGAGCTCGGCGAACCCGACGTCCTCGTCGCGATCTCGATCGACGGGGTCGGCGACGACATCCTCTCGGCCGAACAGGTCGCCCAGGGCGACGCCGCGGGCCGCATCACGCTGCTGCGCACGCCGGATCCGGCGATCCCTGGCGACCTCAATCGCGATGGCACGGTCAATGCCGCGGATCTCGCGCTGATGTTCCAGTACTGGGGCCTCCCCGGCATCGGAGACATCGACGGCAACGGCGAGGCCGACGGCTTCGATCTCACCGTGCTCCTGTCGAACTGGGGTGCGTGAGCGCGGTCGGGCGCAGCGCCTCGTCAGGAATCGGCGGCCTCACCCTGCGGCGAGTTCGTGTCGACCCGTGACGGAAGCGCCTCGCCGCATTCGCTGCACACCCTGGCGTCGGTGCGCCGCGGATAGCCGCAGCGCGGGCATGCCGACCGCTGCCAGCCACGCCGCGCTGTGCGCGTGAGGAACAGCAGCGCCCACGGCCCACACAGCATGAAGAGAACAACCGATCCTCCGAGTATTCCAAAGAAGGAATGCAGCGAGCAATAGCAACTCTCCTTCTTACGCGCGAGGAGGAAGATCGGCACTGCGAGCACCGTCTCAAGCATTGTCAGCGCGAACAGCCTGCGGAGCAGTCGATCGAGGCCCATCGGATCGCGCGAAGCACCGGCCTTCCAGAGAATCGCAGCCCACACGGCGCCCGCCACGATCCATGAAGTGAACAGGCCGACGGGATGCACGGTCCACACGCCGAGATTGACGCCTGCGCCGTAGAGCAGCGGTAACTCTGCGACCAGACCAACGAGAGCGAAGGTGACAAGTCCACCGAGGATGCTCGCGCCGATCACGCTTGTCCGGAGCGAGCGGCCCGTGACAGTCAGTCGAAGCGGCCCGATCACGGGCGCCACAAGCAGCGTGGTCGCGGTCGCGACGAGCGCGTAGGCGCAGAGGAGCAGGCGGCCTTCGCCGTTCACGACGAGGTATTGGAAGTACCCTCCCATGTCGCTCGCCCGACGAACGAGTTCCGGGATGCCTTCGCTCACCGCGATGCTTGCACTCGCGGCCACCAAGCCGGCGAGGGTCGTGAGCACGAGTTGCGAGAGCCAGAAAATCCAAAGCGCAGCGACACGGCGGCCACTCGATCCGGTGTGCGAGTCCGGCCTCGCAAACCCGCTCATTCCGTCTTCCCGACGCCGTCGTCCATCGGTCCGAGCACCGCGCCCTCGACGATCGGAAAGAGCTGTGTCCGAGCCGATGGCTCGAAGCGGACGCCGCGCGTGAACTTCGAGAACGCCGGCAACACCACCGTGCGCTGGCGCGGATCCATCACGAACGCCGGCGCCTCCACGCTGCGCACGCCGCGCGCGATCGAAAGCACCGGATGGAGATGCCCGCAGATCGTCCAACCGGGCGCGGCATGCGCCGTGTCAATCTCGGCGGGATCGTGCCGGAACCGCACGCCGCCCAGTTCAAAGTTGTCGCCCACACGATCGATCATCCACTCGCTCGGCAGCGTGCGTGCGCCGCGATCGTGGTTGCCCTCGACAAGCCGGATTGGCAGCGAACAGCGCTGGCGGAACTCGGCGAACCGCTCGCGCTCCGCGTCGCCAATCCCCTCAGCTGAGTGCGTGAGGTCGCCGACGATGACGATGACTTTCGCTTCGGCACGCATCGCCGCGCGTGAGAGTCGAATGAGCGATTCCTCGTCGATGCCGTCCGTCGAGGGAACACCGAATCGCCGATACGCCTCGCTCTTTCCAACGTGAATATCGGCAACGACGAGCGCGCGCGCTGCGCGCACGAAGAGTGCACGCTCTGGCATCAGATCAACGACGACCGGCTGCGCACCTTTCGGTGCGTCGGTGGCTCCAACGTCCAGCGTGATCGTCGCGTTCGGCACGCGGGGAATCTAGCAGGGACGTGCGTTGATGAAAGCGGTCCGTCACTTGCCCGATTCGCGCGCGACGATCGGCGCCAGTACGCTTCGGCTGGCCTCCGGGAGGAGCGCGAGAATCGCCTCCGCCCGCGCCGTGCGCCCATCGGCCAACGCAACATCACCCGCGCGACGCGCAAGACCCGCCGCCACCGCCTGCGCGATCGCGGCCTGCGTACGGCTGTCGGTGTCGGTCGCGCCCGCCGTCAGGATCGCCTCAAGCGCATCGGCCGCACTTGCCGCCGTCCGGGCACCACCAGCCACGTCGCCTGCGGCCGCTTGCGTGCGCGCCTCGGAAGCACCGAGGTACGCCGCGCGCCTCGGGTAACCCGCGACCCCGGGCGCGAGGCCCGCGGCGCGGCCGAGATCCGCCCGTGCAAGTCGCCAGCGCTCCAGCGCCTCTTCGCGACGGCCGAGGTCGTCCAGCACCATCGCCACCGACTCGTACGCCTCGGCGCGGTCCGACAGCGCCTCGTGGCTGTCCGGTGCGCGCTCAACGCGACCGGTCGCGACCGCCGAGGCGGCGAGCATGCCGTCGATCGCCTCCTGCGCGCGACCCGCGCGAGCGAGCGCACGCCCGTAGACGATCTGGGCACGCATCGCCTCGCGCGCGATGCGCGCATCGTTCGGAAGCGCCGCCGCAAGGCGGCCCCGGATCGACGCGATCTCCTGGGCAAGTTCAAGCGCGCGCGCAGTCTCACCGGCCTTCTCCGCGCGCGACTGGATCGAGACGAGTGCCTTCGCAACCGCGCGCAGCGCCTCGACATCGTCGGGCGACTCGGCGAGGATCGCGCGGCGGAGTTCGAGCGAACGTCGTGCGAGATCCGAAGCGGTCGCCACATCGCCTTCGAGATCGGCGATCTCGGCCAGTTCGACGAGGACAGTCGCGTGGCGCTGACGCTCGTCGCGCGTGGCGACTGCGGCCCGCGCGTCGCCGATCGCCTTCGCCTCGACGAGCAACTTCTTCGCCTCGGCGATCTGACCGCGCACACGCTCCGCGTCGGCGTAGAGCGTCAGCGTGTACATCAGTTCATGCGCCACGCTCGCGCGGATTTTTTCGTCGGCGGCGACCACGGGATCGTTCGACAGCGCGCGAAGGATCTCGAGCGCCTTCACATACTCGGCCTTCGCGGCCTCAAAGTCGCCTCCGCTCTCGCCGCGTACGTCGCCACGCACGCGACCGAGGCCGCGATGCGCAGACGCGAGCAAGCGGTCGAACTCCTGGTCGCCCACGCGCGCACCCGCGACTTCGTCCTGCTTCTCAAGTGCCGCAAGTTGCCGCGCCACCATGTCGGCGATGCGCGAACGGATCTCGGCGGCACCTTCGATCGCGCGCAACCGGTTGTAGAGATCGTTCAGGAAGTCGCCCGACAGTTCGCGTACCTGCGCAAGTCGCATCTCGGCGAGTTCTTGCTGTGCCGCCCGCAGCGCAGCCTCGCCCTCCGCCTTCTGTGCGTAGAACGCGCTCGCCGTCGCTCCGATCACTGCCGCGACCGCGAGCGACGACACGCCAACGGCCACGCGATTGCGGCGCACGAATCGGTACGCCCGCCCGCCGAAACCAAGCGGTCGCGCCTCGATCGGTTCGCCACGCAGGTGACGAAGCACATCGGCCGCCAGCGCCTCGGCCGTCGAATAGCGCTGCTCGGGGCGCTTCGCCAGTGCACGCAGCGTGATCACGTCGAGATCACCGCGCAGCCGCTTGCGGAGGCCCTCGATCGCGATACCGCGCGCCTTCGAGAGCTGCTCCGGCGGCACCTCGCGCGACACCACCTTGGTCTCTCCGCTTGCGGAGGTCTCGACAATGACGGACTCCGCGGGCTTCGCCACGACCGTCGACGGTACGAGGGGCTCTTCCTCACAAACGATCCGCTCCATCTCGCGCATCAGACGCGTGCGGATCTTGTACGGACGATGGCCAGTGAGGAGTTCAAAGAGGACGACACCCAGCGAATAGACGTCGCTCGCGGTCGAGAGCGGAAGGCCGCGAATCTGCTCGGGGCTTGCGTACTCGGGCGTCAAGACACGCGTCTCGGCCGAGGTCGGATCGATCTGCACCGGCGACAGCGCGCTGTCGACGAGCTTTGCGATTCCGAAGTCGAGGAGTTTCGCCGTACCGTCGGCCGCGACGATGATGTTCGAGGGCTTGAGGTCGCGGTGGACGACGAGCTTCGTGTGCGCGTACTGCACCGCGCGGCAGACCTGCACGAAGAGATCGAGACGCTTCTCGATGCCGAGGCGATTCTCGTCGCAGTAGCGGTCGATGGGCGAACCCTCGACGTATTCCATCACGAAGTAGGGACGACCGTCGTTGGTCGAGCCGGCGCCATAGAGGCGCACGATGTTCGGGTGCTCGAGCGCGCCCAGCAGTTGCCGCTCCAGCGCAAAGCGACGCAGGATGTCCTGCGTATCCATGCCGCGGCGGACGAGTTTGACGGCGACGTTTCGGCGGAACTCCGACGTCTCCTGCACCGCAAGCCACACCGAGCCGAGGCCACCGCGACCAAGTTCGCGCACGAAGCGCAGGCCTTCGGCGGATGGCACCTCGTCGATGAGCGTCGGTGCGCCGTGCTCGGCGGTGACATCGATCGGCGAGGCGCTGCGCGGGGTCGATGCGGGACCGGACGCGGGGCCAGACGACCCGACGGCACTCTTCGGCGCGGGCCGCCCACTTGCCGGTTGCTTGGTGCCGGGCGGGGTAGCTCCGGCGGGGCCCGTCCCGGGCCCAACCTGCCAACCCGCGGTCTCGTCGGGCAACCGATCGAACCCACCCGAAGGCTGCGAGGGCGATCCACCCTGAGGCTTCTCGGGCTTCTCGGGGTTCGGTTCCGATGGGCGTTGCTGATCGGTCATGGTCGCTTGCCTCTCGTTCCTGCGGACCCGCGAGCGCCGCTCCGCTTCGCAGCCCGTTCGCGGCCCCCGCCGCGCTCAGTGCGCGTCTCCGACCCGTCGGTTGGTCTGGACGGCCGGGTCAGGGTACTGGAGTCCGCGCCAGAGAGCCCGATCTCTCCGCCGGACGTGCCTTCCGATGCCGACAAGCCGAGGATCGCGCGAAGTCGGGCGAGCACCCCCTCGGTCGACAGGGTGGCCCCGAGCCGGTCGGCAACCAACGGCAGCGCGAGCGGCGTTGGGCGCGCGGTCTCACGCAGGACCAGCGGCCCGGCTGCGAGCCGCGAGAGGCAGCGGGCGAGGCGCCCCTCCTCGAACTGCCGATCGAGCACCTCCCGCTCGCTCTGCATGAGGAGCAGGTTCGCCGGGTCGAACTCACGGAGCACATCGAAGATCAGGCCCGCCCCGGCCTGCACCTGCCGTCCGGAACGCTCGGCGCCCGGATAGCGCTGGAAGACGAGCCCCGCCACCCGCGCGATGTCGCGGAACTGCCGGCGCGAGAGTTCGCCGAGGTTCACCGCCTCGAGGAGGTCCGACGCGAGGCCCTCCGACGCGAAGAGCTCCGGCCCCAGATGCTCCCGGAACGGGAACGGGTCGTCGGAGTGGAGCGAGAGGCCGTAGTCGTTGAAAGTCACGGCAAGCGTTCCCGGGCGGCGTCGGCCGTAACGGAGGGCAAGCAGCACCGCGAGCCCCTCGTGGACGAGCCTTCCCTCGAACGGAAACAGGAAAACCTGGTGTCCCCCGTCGGCTTGCCCGAATTCCACGAGGATTTCCCCGGGCGCGGGAAGCGCCGACAGCCGCATCTGCTCCTCGAGGACCGGCCGGACGAGCGTCATCTCGGGACCATCGAACAGTCCCCGTCGCGCCTCGTCGAGCGCCCGCCGCACCGACGCCGAGAGCGCCGTCGACAGCGGAAAGCGCGAGCCGTTCCAGCGCGGCGTCACGTCGGCGCGCTTCGTGCGGCGAACCCAGGCGGTCATGTCGCGCATCCTCACGAACTCGACGATGTCGCCCGCGAAGAGGAACGCATCGCCTTCGTTGAGACGCGCGATGAAGCTCTCCTCGATCGAACCGAGTCGACGGCCTCCGACGAGCGCGACCGAGATCGTCGCATCGGCCGAGATCGATCCGATGTTGAGGCGATGGACCGACGCCGCCTTCCTCGACGCCACGCGATGGACGCCGTCGTCGTCGAGTCGCAGTCGATGGAACTGCGGGTAGCGCTCGAGCGTGCGACCGCCGCGCACCGCGAGATCGAGACACCAGTCGAACTCGTCGCGCGAGAGGTCGGCGAAGCTCGCCGCCCTGCGCACCTCGTCGAACAGTTCGTCCGCCCGGAAACCACCGCCCGTGCCGCAGGTGACGAGGTGCTGCACGAGGCAGTCGAGCGGCCGGTTCCAGCCGTGCCGCTCCTCGATCTCGCGCAGTTCGATCGCGCGTCGCGCGGCCGCGATCTCGACGAGCTCGAGCGCATGGGTGGGAACGCAGAGAACCTCGCACGAGGCACCGGGCCGGTGTCCGGAGCGACCCGCGCGCTGGATCAGTCGCGCGATCCCCTTCGGCGAACCGATCTGGACGACCCTCTCGACCGGCGAGAAGTCGACGCCGAGATCGAGGCTCGAGGTCGCGACCACGATGCGGGTGCGGCCCGACTTGAGCCCCGCCTCGATCTCCTCGCGCTGCTCGCGCTCGATCGATCCGTGATGGATCGCGAGCGTGTCGCGCCACTCCGGCCGCTCCCACGAGAGCGCGGCGAACCACCGTTCCGCCTGCGAGCGCGTGTTCGTGAAGACAAGCGTCGGCTTCGCGGGATCGAGCCACGCCGCGAGCGGCTTCAGCATCGTGAGGCCGAGATGACCCGCCCACGGGAAGCGCTCGACCGAGTCGGGAAGAAGGCCGGTGACGCGGATCTCGCGCGGGATCGACGCATGCACGATCGATGCGGGGTTTCCCGGGCCGACGAGGATCCGCGCCGCATCGTCGATGTTGCGGAGGGTCGCGGAGAGCCCCCACGTGCGCATCGAGGGAGAGAGGCGCCGAAGGCGCGCGAGCGCGAGCTCGATCTGGACGCCGCGCTTCGAGGCGAGCAGCTCGTGCCACTCGTCGACCACCACGCCGCGCACCCCCGCGAGGAGCTCGGCCGCGCGGTCGTTCGCAACAAGCAGCGTCAGCGACTCGGGCGTCGTGACCAGCACGTTCGGAAGCCGCTCGCGCTGACGCGCACGCTCGGCGCCCGAGGTGTCGCCGGTGCGCGCGCCGACCGTCACCGCCAGGCCGAGCTCGTCGACCGGTGCGCGCAGCGCAAGCTCGATGTCGCGCGAGACGGCGCGGAGCGGCGTGACGTAGACGAGCGCGAGCCCCGCCGGCGGCTCGGGCGCCGACGCGAACTCGTCGAGAAACCCGAGGTAGGCGGCGTAGGTCTTGCCGCTTCCGGTCGGTACATGGACCAGACCGCTCTCGCCGGCGTGGATGCGACGCCACGTCTCCTGCTGGAACGGATGCGCCGTCCATCCGCGCGCGGCGAACCACGCGTCGGGGACGGACCGCGACCGGCTCCCGAGTCGATCTCCGGGACTCTTCCGATCACGACAGTCGCTCGGCGTGCGCGGAGGCACGTCATCGCCTCTCGAGCGAGAGAATCGTCACGTCGTCCTCGAAGCGCTGCTGCGAGAACGAGCTGAGCGACGTGACGATCGTGTCGACATCGCTCGAGTGCGAGGCGCTCGCGCCGAGCGTGGCGGCGACCCGCTCGAGCCCGAATCGCTCGTTCGCGATCGACGGCTGCTCGTGCACCCCGTCCGTCACGAGCACAAGACGCTCGCCATGCGCAAGCTGCACCGTCGACGATGCGTACTGCTCGCCCGACATCACCCCTGCGGCGAGGCCGTTCGCGATATCGAGCCGATGCGCGACGCCATTCCTCACGTGGAACGCGAGACCGTGTCCCGCATCGCAGGCCGTCACCGTGCCGTCGCCTGCGATGGACGCGACAAACAGCGTGGCGAACTCGGTCGTTTCGCTGCGGTGGCAGAGGAACTCGTTCAACGACGCGACGATCTCGGCGACATCCTGCACGCGGTTCGCCGAGGCATAGAGCCACGCCTGCGCGCTCGCCATCAGCATCGCCGCGGCGGGTCCCTTGCCGACGACGTCGCCAACCCAGGCGATCACCGACCCGTCGGGCCGTTCGGCCACGCCCGCGAAGTCGCCAGCGAGCAGCGCGCCCGGCTGCGAGAGCAGCCTCCAGCGCACCGGACCGGTCTCGCCCTGCTCTCCGGGAAGCAGCCGCTGCTGCACCACGCGGGCGCGGGCGACGTCCTGTTCGAGCTCCTCCAGGCGTCGGCGGCGGAAGCTCTCGAAGACGAGCGCGCAGATCCGCGCGGCCGCACCGATGAAGTCGGCCATCGCACCGTCGACCGAGCTGAGTTCGCGCCGCGAGTCGAGGTAGAGGTAGATGCGCTCGTCCTCGTCGAGCGCCAGCCGCGCGCAGACGATCTCGCGCACGCCCGACCCGGCGATGCTCTCCGCTGCGCGGATGTCGCTGATCTGCGAGAGATGCGCCACGCGCGATGGATCCGATGCCGCGGCGAGCACCGTTCGACTGACCATGCCCGCGCGCGCGCCGGCGCTCGCGATGATCTCGGCGTCGCTGCCGTTGTCGGCCGCGCGCACGAGCATCGCGCGTTCGAGATTCGTCACGCTGACGAGCCGCTCGAGCAGCATCGAGCCCGCGGCCTCCTCGTCGCCGTCGCGCGGAATCCTCCGCACAACATCCATGAGGACGCGCATCGCCTGATCCGCACCGCCGCGGTTGCCGAAGACGATCGTGCGCACGGCCTCGGCCTCGCCCGCCACGGTCGAGGTCGCGACACGCTCCATCGCGTAGTTGACCCGCACGGCCGAGGGCCCGAAGTGGATCACGTCGCCCGCGACGATCTTGTGGGGCTTGCCCGACCGCACCGGCACGCCGTTCACGCGGGTGCCGTGCCGGCTGCCGAGGTCCTCGAGGTACGCGCCGTCCGGCTTCAGCGTGAACGACGCATGTTGCCGCGAGACCGACGCATTGTTGATCCACAGCCCACACTCCGAACCACGACCGATGATGAGCCGGTCACCCGGGTTGATTCGGAGCGGCCGCATCTCGGGCGCTTCGAGTTGCGTCAGTTCAAGGGGGGCATCGGGACGTCGGCTCGAGGTGGTCACGGTGCGATACTACCCGAGGCGCCGTCGGTGCCGCCGCCGCGCCCGAAGCGCGCGTAGGCGATGCCGACGCCGACAAGAACGAGTCCGGTTGCGAAGAGGAGCGCCACCCGGATCAGCGTCGGAGCCTCGGCAAGGTCGACGAAGAAGAGCCGGACGACGAGAATCACGAACGCGATCAGCCCGCCCCAGCGGAGCGAGGGCCAGCCGCGCACGAATCCGAGACCGATCTCTCCGACGCCGACGAGGAGGATCCAGGCCGCGACCGCAAGTGCGCCGAGGCCCGAGCTGGTTCCACCGGGAAGGACGGACGCGAGCAGCAGCGCTCCGAGCGGCACCACCGCGACCGCGAACATCGTGGTCGATCCCACCGCGTAGCGAGCGAACCGCGGAGAGCCCGCGAGAGCGATGCGACCGGACCAGGCGGCCACCGCCACCGCGGCGATCGCGAGGAGCGCGAGCCACCCGTCGGGCGCACCGCCCCCGTCTCGATCGAGGAGCTGCATCAATCCCACGATCGCAGCCACCCATGTGGACACGATCGCGAGCGCGAGACCGGCGGCCGCCGCGTCGCCGACCGACGTCCTTGAAAGCCGCGGCAGCGCGAGCACCAGCACCGCGGCGAGGATGCCGGACACCGCGACGAAGACGAGGGCGAGATCCGCCGCCACGAGCCCCGCCATGTCGCCGCAGCCGACCGCGTATCCGGCGACCGCGAGCGCGGTGACGGCGAGACCGATCGGAGCGACGATCGCGCGCGCGCGGCCAAGCGACGCATGGCGAGGAGCAGCGACCGACGCGACCGCGAGGAGCGCCAGCGACCAACCACCCATCTCGAGCCGCGCCCAGCCCGCAGCGACGCCGTCGAGCCAATCCTCGAGCATCAGGCTCCAGAGGAGATAGCCGAGCGGGAGAAGCGCGAGCGCCGCGACGACGAGCGCTCGCCGGGCCTTCGGCGCGAATCCGACCACGAGCGCCGGAAGCGCGAACATGCCGGCGATCACGATGTCCGGCGAAAGGAGGAGCGATGGCGCGATCCACGCGAACGCGGCGAACGCGGCGCGGATCGAGTCGGTCAACGTCCGCACGCGGAGCGATGTCGCGGCGAACAGCACGCAGGCTCCGGCGACGACGCCCGCCATCTCCCACGAGAGCCGTAGGTTGATCTCGGCGCCGAGCGGAAGCCTGACGGGCACCTTGGTTGCCGACATCGACTCGAACGCGCTCCACCACGCGAAGAGACCGGCGATGATCGCGGCCGATGCCGCGAGGATGTCGAAGGAGACGCCGCGCAACCGAGCAGCTGCGACGGTCAACCCGAGCGCGATCAGCGCGACCACGAGCGATTGCCCGCCCTGCGGCGCGAAGTGGACGAATCCGCCGACGAACAGCGTGATTCCAAGCGCGAGCGTCGCCTCACCGAGCCGATCGCACTCGATCCCCGTGCGATCGACTTCCTCGCGCGGGTCGACCACGTCGTCGGGCGACGGCTTCGGAGGCGCGAACGATCGGAGCAGCAGCGACGTGGCCGCGAGAAGTCCGCCGGCGAGCGCCGGGAACCAGGCGCGCAGATCGCCCGGGGCGGTCATGCCCCAGATGCGGATCTGGACGAGGAACGCACCGAGGCTCGCGAAGGCCAGGACCAACGCGCTCGTTCCCGAGCCGTATCCTCGCAGCGCCAGCAGTGCGGCTCCCGCGACGAACGCGCCGAACCAGAGCAGCATGAAGCCCACGGCCACCACGCTCGGCCCCCCACCGAGGACGTCGAGGAAATAGGCGCCGCCGATGAGCGCGGCGAGAAGCGCCATGAATCGTGGCACCTCGAATCGAGGGCGTGAAGCCGCGTCGGCGAGGACTTGCATCGCGATCCCACTGAGGATGCCGACGGTCAGGAGCGACCCCGCGAGCATGACGCTCCCGCGCAGGAGTCCGAAGGTGATCGGGGCGCCGAGCAGCCCCGCGAGAGCGCAGACGCCGACCACCGCCGATCGCGTGCGCACGCTCCACGCGGCACCGAAGATGCCTGCCGCACCCGAGAGCATCGCGCCTGTCTGCGGATCGAAGAGTTCGAGCCCGTGGACGCCGATCGCGATCGTGACGAGGAAGGCCCCGACGCCCGCGGCGTCGAGGCCGACCGCCGCGCCGGGCGCACGACGTCGCACGAACTCGCCCCCGATGAGGAGCGCAGCGCCGATCAGAAGACCGAGCATGAAGCGGAACTCGCCGGGCATCCTGCCCCAGAGGCCGGTGTCGATCGCGAAGTGGACGAGGAACCCGACCGCACCGATCACCGCGACGGCACCGACGACGGGCACCACGCGGCGCCCGATGAAGCGCTCGGTATCGAAGGCGGGCTTCGGGTCGAGGCCGGCACTCGGGTCAAGGCCGACACTCGAAGACGCGCCTGCTGCCGCTCCGCGATGCGCACCCGGCGGCGTCGGCGGCAACGGCGGCGGCGCGCTCGGTGGAGTCGTCGGTGGAGTCGTCGGTGGAGTCGTCGGCGGCGTGCTCGGAGAGGCGCTCGACGTCGCATGCGCCGCGCCAACCGGCGCGGACGTCCGCTCGATCGACGAGCGCTCGAACTCCGCGAGGCGCGACTCGAGCGCGGCATTCCGCTCGCGCAGTGCGGCGATCTCGCGCTCGAGCTCCGCGAGACGAGCGCCCTTGGCCGCGCTCGCGGACGCTGCGCCATCGCCGGACTGGCCACCCTCGGAAAGGTCGGTCATGGCCGCACTTTCCCAAGCGTCTCGCGCGGGCGCAACATGGAACCGCAGGGAAATCGCCCGTTCGATCAACTCTTCGCGGGGGCTCCGGCGATCCGCCCCTTCCAGCCGCGGCGACCGGTGCGGTCGAGCCACAGACTCCACCACTGGACGGCGGTCAGCGCGAGGATCGAAAGCGGATGGAGCGGAACGTTCAGCCACGACTGGCGGAAACGCAGGCAGAGGAGGAACCGGTAGGCCAGCGCACACCCGATGGCCGCCACGGCGAGCATGCGGGCGGTGAAGGCCTCGCTCCCCGCATCGCGCTGCAGGAGCGCCGTCAGGATCACGATCCACGGCACGATGTGCCCGAGGAGATGCCACACGGTGATGAAGACGAGGAGTCCGAGGTTCCCGAGCCCTTCGTATGCGTTCTTCGCGAAGCCACGCCAGGTCTGCATGAAGCCCCGGTACATGCGGCACGAGACGCTCTCGGTGCCGTCGTAGAGATCCGTGCGAAGCCCCGCGCGGCGCACCGCGCGCGGAAACTTGACGCCGTCGTGCATCGAGTCGCGGAAGCCCTCGTGTCCGCCGCTCGCGCGGTACGCCGCGCGCGAGACGAGGATGAACTGCCCGCACGCGGCGCTCGCCGCCGGGTCGCTCGTCGCGCGCATCCGCCCGAACGGCAGGTAGCCCATCAGGACGAAGTGGATGAGCGGGACGAGCAGCATCTCGCCGATCGAGCCGGTGATCTCGCGCGGAACGGTGGAGACGAGCGCCGCGTCCGCGCGCTGCGCGAACCCGAGCGCGCGGGCGACGGCGTCGGGCTCAAGCCGCACGTCGGCGTCGGTGAAGAGAAACCACTCGAGTTCGGGGTCGTAGCCGAGCCCGTGCTCGGCCATGCGGAAGCAGGCGTGCTGCTTGCCGTTCCAGCCCGCGGGAAGAGCGCGCCGCGGCACGACGACGACGCGCGCATCCTCGGCTGCAAGCCGCGCGACGATCTCGCCCGTGCCATCGGTCGACTCGTCGTCGTAGACGTACGCGCGCACGTCGACCTCGCGCGAGTCGAGCACGCTGCGCACGCACGCCTCGATGTTCTCGCGCTCGTTGCGCGCGGGGATGCAGACGGCGACGCGCACCGCACGCGTCGACGCCGCGACGTCCGCAAGTGCAGGCGCCGCACGGTAGCGCTTCATATTCGCAAGACCCACAAGCAGCGCCTGTGCGGCCGCGACGCACGACGCCACGCCGAGCCACGGCGAGGCGAGAACCTGTTCGAAACCAGCCATTTCGTTGGGTGCGTTCATCGAGCCGTGCCTCGTCGTGCTTCCCGTGCACCGCGCGCTTCACCGAGTTCCGCCTTCGCGCGACGACCCGTCAGTCGAAGCCAGAGGTCGTAGACCGGGTTCGTCCCGGTCACCTTGGGTGCGAACAACGGAGACAGCGGCTCGAAGACCGCGGCATCGCGCGCACGGACAAGCGGCGCGAGCGCGGCCTGGTTCGCCCGCATGGCCTCGGTGATGCGCCGATGCCAGCCGAGCGTGCTCGCCTCCGAACAATCGATCTCGACGGCGCGCAGGAAGATCTCCGGCTTCTGATCGACCCAGAAGGCGTACTCGACCGCCACTGAGACGGCACGATCCGGCGCAAGCGTCGCCGCCATCGCCGCCGCGCCCGGTCGCGGCACGACCTCATCGCGGACGTCGGCGAAATGCCCCTGGGGCGTCACCACGAGCGCGAGTCGCGGGTCGCGCGTGGCGAGCTCGACGAGGTAGTCGCGCATCGCCGTCATCGACGCCGGATCATCCGGATCGATCCCGAAGAGGCCGACCTTCTTGAGGATGCCGAAGCGCTGCAGCTCGTCGCGGTCGATCGGACCATACGGCTCGCGCTTCGGAAAGAACTCGAGCCACAGCATGAGCGCGAGGATCGGATCCCACCACGACGCGTGATTGAGGAGGACGAGCGCCGGACGGTCGCCGGTCGCAAGCCGCTCGAGCACGGCGCGCGAGCCATGCGCCATGCGCACCGTGTGGAACGCGCCGCGCATCTTGCGACCGACCATGCCGGTGAAGACGGTGCGGACGCGCGGCGACGGCGTCGCGGGGATCAGTGCGACGCGGCCAGCGCTTCGCGCCAAGGCTTCGCTCCGCTCTGCGTGCCCGCATGCATGTCGAACTCGCCCGAGAGCAGGCTCTCGAACGGCTTCTCGCGTCCGACGGTCGAACCGTTCTTGAGGTCGGTGGCGCTCCGATCCGGCGACTTCCCGAGCGATTCGCACGCGCTCCACGCGGCGGTCACGCCCGACATCATCACCATCGGCGTGCCCGGGCCCGGATTCGCGCTGCCACCCGCGAGGAAGAGGCCCTTCGCCACCGGGCTCGTGTTGCGCGGCTTGAATCCTCCGTGCAGCCGGCCATGCGACGCGAGGCCGTAGATGGCGCCACCGGTCGCGTTGTACATGCGGTCGATCGCGGCCGGCGTGAGGCGGCGCTCGACGACGATGTGGTCCTCGATGTCCTCCATGCCGAAGCGCTTGAGCTTGTCGAGGATCACGCGGCGGTAGCGCGCGAAGAGCGCGTCGTCGCCGGTCGCGTCCCAGTCGTGACGATCGCGTCGGTACGGCGTGTGGACGAGGATGTAGAGCGACTCGCCGCCCGGCGGGGCCTGCGCGGGATCGGTCGCGCTCGGCACGCACAGGTAGAGCGTCGGATCGCGCGCAGGGTCGCCCTTCCGGTAGATGTCGTCGAACTCCTGCTGCGAGTTCCCCGAGAAGATGAAGCAGTTGTGACGGAGGTGCTCGTAGCGGCGGTCGAGGCCGAGGTAGAGGACGACACCCGAGCACGCGGGCTCGTACTTCGCCGCGATCTTGCGCTGCTCGGCGAGCGCCGCGGGCGTGCCGACGAGATCGGTGTAGGTGCGCTGGACATCGCAGTTCGAGATGACCGCGTCGCAGGGAATGGTGCGGCCGTCCTCGAGTTCGACCGCCGTCGTGCGTCCGCTGTCGACGATGATTCGCTTCGCGCCGACGCCGCGCTCGACGCGCCCGCCCTGCTCGGTGAAGATCCGTTCGAGGCTGCGCGCGACCATGCGCGTTCCGCCCATCGTGTACCAGCAGCCGTAGTCGCCCTGCGCGCTCGCGATCAGCGAGAGGATCGCGGGCGCGAGGAACGGGCTCGAACCGATGTACTGCATGAAGTGCTCGGTCAGCTGCGCGAGGTGCGGCTCCTGGATCGACCTGTGCGATGTGCGCGCCACGGTCGAGTACATGCGCATCGCGAGCGCGTCGCCGAGGACGCCCGGCTCCTGCGGCGGCTTCCTCATCATGTCGAGCACGCCGCCGAGGTCCTTGTAGAAGAAGACCTTCTCGCTGAGGCCGTACATGCGCCGCGCGAAGGAGAGGAACTCGAGGTAGCCCTGGCCCGGCTTCATCGCCGGGAACTGCCGGTCGAGTTCGGCCGCGAACACCTTCGGGTCGTCGCGCAGGTCGAGGACGGTGCCGTCCTCGTAGAAGCAGCGCCACTGCGGATCGAGCCGCACGAGCTCGAGGTAGTCCTCGACCTTCCGGCCACTGCGGCGGATGATGCCGCGCACGACCTCGGGCATCGTGATGATCGTCGGGCCCATGTCGAAGTGATAGCCCTTCTCGGAGAGGACGTTCATCTTGCCGCCGAGGTGGCGGTTCCTCTCGACGAGCACGATCTCCGCCTCGCCGCGCATCTGCGTGGTGAGTTCGGTGGCTGCCGCGAGGCCGGCAAGGCCTCCTCCGATGACGACGATGGTGCGCTTCATGCGTGGACTTCCGGTTGACGTGACGGGTTCGGGCGTGCGGTCGCCGCGGCGCTGGACGCCGCGTCGCGCGCATTCGATTCGGTGGGCGACACTGGGTTGGATGCACCCGCGGTCGATCTCGGCTTCGCTGGCCAGGCGATCAGGCGCGAAAGCCACGCGAGCGCGCGGGCATCGGGCTCCTGGACGGGCGGCGCGAGGAAGCGCGACGTGCGCGTGACCGTCACCTCTCGGGTGAGGCCAAGGAGTCCCGATGTGCCGCGCGAGATGCCCCAGCCGCTCGCGCCGTGGCCGCCGAGTCCGACGCCGGGGTGGGCGGACGGGAGCAACACCGCGTTGAAGTGGACGAGGCTCGACCCGCACGCGGCGATCGCGCGCTCGAGCTCGGCCTGGCGCGCGGCGCCGGCGCGGGTCCAGACGCTGGTCGCGAGGTACTGGCCGATCGAGCCGTGGAGTTCGAGCGCTTCCGCGAGCGAATCGACGGCCCGGACGGCGATCGCCGGGCCGAAGTGCTTCCCGCGGAAGAGATCGGTCGCAACCGGGCAGTCGAGGATCGCGATCGGGCGCATCGCGCGACCGTTGCCAGCGCCGGCGGAGTCGGTTCCATCGTCCGAGGAGAACGGCGGCTCGAGCGCTCCCGCGATCGAGCGCCCTCCGGCGGCGATCGCGGCGGCGGCCACCGCATGCGTCGCGTGCGCGGCCGCGGCGTCGACGAGCCGTACGCGCCGGGCCCCGGCGACAAGCCGAGCCAGTTCATCGGTGAAGGCGGCGAGCGCCGGGCGCTCGACGAGCGCGCGGCGCGGAGCCATGCAGGTCTGACCGGCGTTCGCGGAGCATCCGAGGAACACCGCGCGCGCCGCCGCCTTCGCATCGGCATCGGCGAGGACGATCGCGGTGTCGGAGCCGGACAGTTCGAGCGTGCTCGGGATGAGGCGCGCGGCGCAGACCTCGGCGATCGCGCGACCGACGGCCGTCGACCCGGTGAAGACGACATGATCGAAGTGCTCGTCGCGCAGGACGCGGGCGCCCTCCTCGCGCGTCGCGGCGCGGGCCTCGATCGCGCCGCGCATCGACGGGACTTCGCGCGTGGCCTCGATCGCGAGTTCGATCAGACGCGCCTGCGTGCGGGGCGCGCGCTCGGAGGGCTTCACCACCACGGTGTTGCCCGCCACGATCGCCTGCACGAGCTGGATTCCAAGGAGCTGGACCGGATAGTTCCAGGTGGCGATCACGAGGACCCGCCCGACCGGGAGTCGCCGGCGTTCGACCCGGTGGCCGAGACCGAAGAGTCCGCCGCCGCGGACGCGCGTCGGGGCGAGAAGCCCGGATGCGTGGCGCAGGTGCCAGTTGCAACTGGCGAGAAGCGGCAGGATGTCGGCCGCCATCGCCTCGAAGGTGGTCTTGCCGACCTCGTCGGACGCGAGGGCGCAGAGTTCAGGGTGGTGCGACTTCACCGCGTCGCGGAAGCGGCGGAGCCAGCGGAGTCGGTCGGCGAGCGGGGCAGGATCTCGCATCGGGCGGGCGCGGTTCGCGTTGTGCGGTCGCTAGATTCGTCGCGGCGACGCTTTTTTGCAAATGCGCGAAATCGCGCGAACCCGTCCGAATCCACCCCCGCGGCGATCCCGAAACGGGGGCCATGATCGCGAACGCGCCCCGATCCTCCCCCCGCCCCGACTCCGCCGGAACCCGCCGAAACGGGGGTGCACCCTCCGTGGCCATCGTGGGCGCCGGGCCGGGCGGCCTCTCGGTCGCCATGCTGCTTGCGGGCGCGGGCCTCGACGTCACGATCTTCGAATCGCAGCCCGTGATCGGCGGCCGCACGCGGCGCCTCGAGGCGGGCCCCTACTCCTTCGACTGCGGCCCGACGTTCTTCATGATGCCGTACGTCCTCGAGGAGATCTTCGGATCGGTCGGCATGGCGACGAGCGACTTCGTCGAGATGAAGCGGCTCGATCCGATGTACCGGCTCCTGATCGGCAACGACCGCGGCACCCAGCCGACCCAGATCGACACGACCGGCGACCTTCCGAAGATGGCCGCGCGGCTGAACGCCGTGCAGCCGGGCGATGGCGACGCGTTCCTCCGCTTCATCGCCGACAACCGTCGGAAGCTCTCGCTGATGGAGCCGATCCTGCGGAGCCCGATCCGCGGGCTTGCCGACCTCATGACGCTCGACGCGATGAAGGTCGCGCCGGTGCTGCGTCCGTGGGAGTCGATCTACACGCACCTCACGCGCTACTTCAAGAGCGAGGAGTCGCGCCTTGCGATGAGCTTCCAGTCGAAGTATCTCGGCATGAGCCCGTTCGAGTGCCCGAGCCTCTTCTCGATCCTGCCGTTCATCGAATACGAGTACGGCGTGTGGCATCCGATCGGTGGCTGCAATGCGCTCACCTCGGCGATGGCCGAGGCGTGCTCGCGGCTCGGCGCGCGCATCGAGACCGCAAGCCCGGTCGACCGCATCAGGTTCGATGGCAAGCGCGCGACGGGTGTCGTCGTGCGCGGCGAGGAGCTTGCGTTCGATCATGTCGTCGTCAACGCCGACGCGACCTGGGCGATGAAGAACCTGATTCCCTCGGAGCTGCGGAGCCGCGGGCAGCAGGACGCCGCGCTCGACGCGAAGCGCTACTCGTGCAGCACGTTCATGCTGTACCTCGGCATGGAGGGCGAGGTCGAACTCCCCCACCACACGATCTACACCTCGACGAAGTACCGGCAGAATCTCGCCGACATCGGCGAGGGCCGTCTGTCGGAGGACGCGTCGTTCTACGTGTGCAATCCGAGCCGCATCGACCCGACGCTCGCGCCGAAGGGCGACAGTTCGCTCTACGTGCTCGTGCCGACCGCGAACACGAAGGCTGGAAGGACCGGGGCCGCCGCCGACGGCGCCCCGATCGACTGGTCACAGGCCGGACCGCGCCTCCGCGAGGAGACGCTCCACCGACTCTCGACGGTGATGGGCATTCCCGATGCGGCGCGCCGCGTGAAGGCCGAGATCATGTTCACGCCCGACGACTGGCGCGCGCAGAACATCAACCACGGCGCGACGTTCAACCTCGCGCACAACATCACGCAGATGCTGCACTGGCGCCCGCAGCACCGTCTCGAGGGCTTCGACAACCTCTGGACGGTCGGCGGCGGAACGCACCCGGGATCGGGCTTGCCGGTGATCTTCCTCGCAAGCGAGATCACGAGCCGTCTCCTCTGTGCGGAGTGCGGCGTGAAGAGCCCGTTGGACGCACCGCACGCACGCCGCGTCGATGCGGTGCTCTCCCGCGAACGGGGCGGAGTGCTCGCGGAGGTATGACAGCGCGCCCTGCGCGGGGCACCTCATCGAACCGTGCCGCGCAGCGACCGCTTCATTCTCGCTTGTACCCGCTTGCTCCCCGGCACCGACGGCGGCGCTCGCAAGTCGCGCCGCGCCCGAAGGTTCGAGCAAGAACCCGCGGTGCCAGGTACGCACCCGCTCGTACCCGCTCGTACCCGCGAACTACCCGGCACGGCCTTCGACGGGGGTAATCGGCGGGGATCGGTACCGTGCCGCCCAGCGACCCGCTCGTACCTGATCGCACCCGCTTGGTGCACGGCACCGACAGATGTGATTCCAAACATGGCATCGCCCCGCACTTACAGCGATGACGCGCGGTGCCGGGTACGCACCCACTTGTACCCGCTCGTACCCGCGAGCTACCCGGCACGGTTCGGCTGCACGGCTCGGCTACTACCGACGTCCGCCGAATCCGCGGAATCCGCCGCTGAATCCGCCCGAGCGCCCGAATCGACGACGAACGGCTGGAACTACTCGAGCGATCGGAGAAGCCATCGCCGCCCGTCTGCCAGCGGCTCGCGTTCGCGCTCCGCCAGTCGCCGTCCGACCGCGTCGCCGCCTGCTGGCTCAGCGAGTTCTTCGTCGCGTCGTCGTTCACATCGTTCCAACCCGATGACTTGTCGTACTGCTGCCATGAGCTCGAGCTGTCGTTGTACTTGTAGACGTTGCCATCATGCGTCGCGTAGACGTTGTTGCCAGTCGACACCGCTGCCCCGTCCGAACCCTTGGCAACACCCCACGTGCCGTCATCGGTCTTCACGCCCGCAACCGACGCGCTCTGCCCCGTCTTCGTGTTGCCGACCGTCGCGGCACCCGCAACGGCATCCGTCTGGCCCGGCGTACCGACTGCACCCACGCGGCCCGACGCGTAGTTCCCCGTCTCGGGGTTGTAGCCCGCACCACGCGCACCCGCGGCCCAGTTGCCGGTGTAGGCGTTCTGCACCACGCCGCGCTGACCAGCCGCGCGCGCACCCGTCGCCGAGTTGTACGCAGCACCCGTGTGCGTGGCCCACTGGTTGCCCGTCCACGCGTTGTAGCCTTCGCTCGTGCGTGACATCGTCGTGACGTTGCCCCACTGGTGGTACACGTTGCCGGTGGTCGCAGCCCAGCCGCCGGGACCCCACGCATACGCACCATGCGGGCCGTAGCCGCCCCAGTACGGACCCCAGCATGGATACGGGCCGCAGTGCCACGTGCTCGCGCCGATCGCCCAACCAACCGCCATGCCGCAGCCGAAGCCGAAGGCCCAGCCTGCCCACGGGTTGTAGCACATCGATGCGCCGCAACCGTACGTCATCGGCACCGGCACCCACACCGAGGTGCAGTACGGGTCGTACCAGTAGCCCGTGCCGTAGACGACCACGCCGTCCTGCACGTACGCGCCGAAGTATCCGGGCGTGTAGCCCACGACCACGTACGTCGGCGTCGTGCTGTAGATGCGCACGTAGGTCACGTAGTAGTACGGGCTCGACGGCGGGATCGTGTAGAGGATCGGTGCCACCCACGACGCCACCTTCCACGGGCCTGCGATCGCGGTCGCGGTGAACCACACGCCCTTCTCGACCGCCCAGAACGTGTTCGATGCGGTGCGGAAGACCGGCGTCACGCAATTCGAGAGCACCTCGACCGAACCGGAACCACTCGTTCCCTTGATCTTCGTCCACTCGGGCTTCGAGCCGATCACCGTCGGCGTTGCGAGCGCCTGCGTCACCGGCACGCGCGCCATCTGCGGCACCGAGTTCGCGATCGCCGCCTCCTGTGCCTGCGCGGTGCCCGGAATCGATGCGAGCACGTTCTCCTTTGGGCTGTCGTGCGGGATCATCATGAACGCCGTCGGCAGCTGGTTCGCCGCCACGTACGTCCACGGCCCCGAAAGCCCGCTCGAGGTGAACCACCGACCCGAGACGAGCACGTAGCACGCACCGGTTGCGTCAAGCCTGAAGATGTTCGCGCTTGTGTTCGAGATGTACGAGAGTCCGCTCGACGGGATCGCCGCCCACGTGGGCGTGCCCTCGGTGACGAGGATCTCGGCGGCCGCGGCCGAGACGACGATCGCCGGCGCCGAAACCGCAAGCGACACGGTCTGCGACTGGTTCGACTGCATCGCCGTGTCGGTCGAGCTCGGCGCGAGGAGGTTGAGCGAAGGCTGCGACTTCGCCCACTCGGCCGCCGTCGCGAGGTCGGCGGTCGCCGTGCCGACCGACCACGGGCCGGCGAGCGAACCCGCCGTCATCCAACCGTCCGCGATCTTGAGCCACCAGTTGCCGGCGCCGTCCTGCGCGAGCAGCATCGGCGTGTTGAGGACGCGCTGGAGCCCGGTACCGGGAATCCCCGCGAACGTCGGCTGTCCCTGAATCGGCACAAGCACCGTGGGCGTCGACACGATCGAAAGCGCGGGTGGATTGTTGAGAAGCGGCGCGACGGCCACGCTCGGTGCCGCGTTCATCGAGGGCGCCGCGGCCTCGAGACGGTCGAGCGCCACGTGCAGCGTCTTCCCCTTCCCCTGCTCCTCGATCTCACGCGACAGCCGATCTTGCGCCGCCGGGTCGGTCGGGAGCGACACGCCGGTCACCTCGAGTTCGTTCACCGCGACAATGCGGTTCAGTTTGTTCACCTCGGTCTTCGCGGTGAACGCGAGCGTGCCGAACTCCTGCGACTGTCCGCCGGTCTTCGCCACGGAGAACGCGCACGTGCCTGAAAGAAGATGCCCGTTCCAAGACTGGAAGTTCGGCGGGTACACCGTGATTGAGTCGCTGCCCGACGTGAAGACGCGCGGGAACGAGTTCTCACGCGCGTCGGGAGCAGGCGCAGGCTGCATGGGCATCGATCCCGCACCACCCGAGGCATTCGTCGCGTTCACCGCGGGCGTCGTTGTCGAGGAATCCTGCGGTGCCGAGACGAAGCCCGACGGCCCATCCTTCGGCACGCATGCGCCGAGCATGCCCACGAGCCCGAGCGAGAGCACGGCATTCGAGGCGAGAACTGCCACTCGGACGGCGGCGCAACGATGGAAACGGACGGCGGCATTCATGCAAGTTCCTCCAGGGAGCGCGGATGGTACCGCGATCGCATGAAGGCGCCGCCGGAACCTTGCCTGACGGTCTTGCGGGTGACGTGATGGCGCGCCGCGCTAGAGCCGCGTCCGGATCGCCCAGAGATCCGGAAAGAGCGGATTGAAGAGCGTGGTGCGGAGGTACGCGGCGCCGGGGCTCCCGCCCGTCCCCTGCTTGAAGCCGATCGTGCGCTCGACCATCTTCACGTGGCGATAGCGCCACTCCTGCATGCCCTCATCGAGGTCGACGAGGAGCTCGCACACCTGCCGCTCGACTGGATGGTGCTTGTAAACGTCGACCAGCGTCTCCTGCATCTCAGGCCACTCCTGCGGAGGCTGCGTCACATCGCGCTCGAGGAGCGCCTGCGGCACGCGATGCCCTCGGGCGGCGAGGAAGCGCGCGAACGCGTCGTAGAGCGTCGGCTGCGGCCAGCGCGCAGCGATCGCCGCATGCTCCACACTGCCCTCGGGATTGTGCGCGAGGACGCGCGGATTCTTGTTGCCGAGCAGGAACTCGAACTCGCGGAACTGCGCGCTCTGGAATCCGCTCGAACTCGACAGGAAGCTCCGGAACGAGAGGAACGACACCGGCGTCATCGTCTCGAGCACATCCACCTGCTGCACCATGGTCTTGAGGATCGTGAGCATCCGCTTCAGCGTCGCGCACGCGGGCTCGACCTCGTTCGACATCAGGCATCGCGCAAGTCGATCACCCTCGTGGAGCTGCTGCTTGAACCAGAGTTCGTACACCTGGTGGATGACGATGAAGAGCATCTCGTCGTGCTCGGCGCGACCGCTCGCGGCATCGCGCGACGCGGGCACCTGGAGTGCGAGAAGTTCGGGAACCTTGAGATAGCTGCCGTAGGTGATCTGCACGCGCGCAGGGTAGCGAAAGCCAGGAAGGCGGGGTCGCGGCTCGTTTTCGCTAACGACCACCAGTCGCGGACATCTTCGAGATCTGGATCCGCCCGTTGCGCAGATCCCACGTCACCTGCTGCGCGCGGATCGGCGCAGGCTGGCCCTTGATCGCGATCGTCACGGTGCGACCCGGCTCCGCGGTGAGCGTTGCGACTCCGGTGGTCACCGAGTAGTCGAACTCTCCACACTCGATGTCCTGCTCGGGCGTTCGGATGAAGACGCGTCCGATGCCCTTCACGCCAACGAGTTCCGCAGGTCCGCCGAGGTCGACGCCGCCGTCCGACTCGGTGCGTGCCCCGCCCTCGCCCGCCTTCTTCGATTCGTCCGGCCGCTTCACCGTGGCCTCGAGCGTGTCGCATCGCATCGAGAGCGAGTCGTCGGCACGGATGCCGGCGTGCAGCATCTCGACGTCCTTCTCCATGCGAATCCGGAACACGTCGTCGTACTGCCGTTCGAGCGCCATGCGCTCCTTCCAGCGGAAGCGCGTGGTGCCGTCGGCGCCGAGCGCGATGCCACCGGGCGCACGTGCGCCGGCCGCAGGATCGACCGCCTTGCCGTCCTCGGCGCGCGGAATGTTGACGAGGATCGTGCCGTCGCCGACCACGAGCCCCTCGCGCGTGCGAATGTCGTACTCGACGTGCTCGCCGCTCACGCGGAAGACGCGCGGCTCACCCTTCCGTTCGGCAGTCGGCCATGTGCGGCTCTCGAGCCGCGCGCCGCCCTTCGCGATGAAGTGCTCGAAGCTGCGCGCGGCCTCGCTCGGATCGGCGCGACCGCCCGCGGCGCCCTCGCCATCCTTCTTGTCCGATCCACGCGCTGCAGGATCGATGCCGAGTTCGAGGAGGATCGACTGCGCATCCACTGCATCTGAAGTGGTCTCGCTCGGTCGGCTCCGCACCTTCACCTCGCCTCGGATGTCGAGCGTGCCGCGATCCTCGGCCACCTCCGCGTACTCAAGGCTCTCGCCCCACGCAGCCTCGAGCGTCGGGCGCGCGTCGGGGTTCGGCCTCTCGGCCCGGCCCTCGCCCACGGCGAGCGGCTGGCGGAACGCGCGGAACCGGCCGGGTCCGTCGCTGCGCGCGCTGCGCGTGGCGTCGTCGAAGCGGATGTCGCGGAGATTGTCGGCGATCACGTTCGACCGCACGATCGCGACGTTCTCGCCGGTCAACCGCAGGCGCCTGCGCGCCGCGTCGCCGACGAGCGTCTCCGCGAAGACGCGCGCGCCTTCCTTGAGAAGCACCTGCACGCCGCCCTTCGCCTCGACGGTGTCGATGTCGATCGCGCCGAGATCGGTGTCGCCGACGAGTCCCGTGGCGGATTGCTCGCGCTCAGGCTTCGCCGCCGCAGCCTCCTTCGCCTTCTCGCGGAACGCGACGACGAGATCCTCGGTCCATACGGTCTGCCGCTCGTCGCGCGCCTCGACGGCGCCGCGCGCGACAAGACGCCGCGGGATCGTGTCGCCGCGCGAATCCTCACCCAGGAAGAGCTCGATGCGGCCCGCCGCCATCGCGCCCTCTCCACCGAGCCGGCGCACGCGCGTCCCGCCGTCGGCGATGATCGCGTCGATCCGCTCGGCGTCGTTCGGGCTGAACGCCACCTCGAGCGAGTTGCTGTCGAGCTCGAACTGGCGGCCGAAGACGTTCACGCCGCCTCCGAAGCGCGCGAGCGAGAGTTTCGCATCGTCACCTTCGCCACTGAAGCGAAGGTCGACGCCGTCCTTCCAGGTGATCTCGATCTCCTGCGTCGCGGGATCGAAGCGGAAGTCGCCCGGCGACGCGGCGCCGGCCTGTCCGGCGACGGCGTCCTGCGCGCGCGGCGCCGCCGCGACCACCGCGATCGCCGCAGGGTCCGCCGACACGAGCATCCGCGACGCATCGACCGCAACGTGCGGCATGTCACCGAGCAGCGAGACCTTCCGCGAGAGTCCGCGCCCGAGCTGCATCCGGCCCGCGCCGTCGATGCGGCCCTCGCCCTTCGCGAGGCTTGCGAAGAAGCGCGTTCCATCGAGCCGCATGCGCGGGTTCGAGACCTGCAGCGGACTCTCGGCGGTACCGGTCGCCTCGACGTACTGCTCCTGCACTCCATAGCGAAGCCGCGTGCACACGATGCGAGAACCCGTCTTGCCATCGAGCACCTCGACGCGCGGCCCCACCACGTCGAGGCGGATCTCGTCCTGCGACGCGAGCTGGTCGCCCGGATCGAGCGCGGGAACCATCACGAGCTTGCCACCGAAGGTGACGGTGACGCTGTCGGCGTCGGATGCTCCGATCGCTCCCGCGTCCTGCGGCGCCGCGAAGACGAGCGGGACCATGGCGAGGGCCGCGTGGGCGGCGGAGGCGTGGATGCGCATGTCGTTCGGTGCTTCGCGGTGGACGTCGTTCGGGCGCGGGAGGAACGCGAGATCGTCGAGTCCGCGCGACTCGAGGCTGAACACGGCGACGATCTCCTCGCCGGTGATGGTGCTGCGCACGCCATCCTTGATGCGCACCACCTCGACACCGCCGAGCATCGTGAGGCGGTAGAACGGCGGACGGTCGGCGCGCTTCGGGCGATTGCGACGGTCGGCGGCGGCTGGTGCTGCCGAGGAAGGAGCGGCCGATCCGGATCCGTCCGCGACGACCGACGCCGACGCGCCGTCGGCTGGGTTCCCCTCGGGCAGCGCGGGCACGGCTCCACGCGCATCCGCGCGAGCCTCGCGGCGCTTCGCCGAGAGAGCGCGCGCGGCGCGGTCGATGCGAATCGGCTCGGTCGCGCGATCGACGACGAGCTGCTCGAGACCATCGCCATCGGCATCGAGCTGGAGCGTGAGCCCCTCGCCCGCGAAGGTTCCCGCGTCGGTCGACACCCGCACCGCCTTCGCGCAACGAACCTCGCCGAGCACTCCGTCGAACTGCGCCTGCGCGGCGGTCACCACCACCGCGGGGAGATCGCGCTCGATGTCCACGGAACGGCCGCCTTCGGGTCGGAAGAGCCGCACCTCGACGTCCTCCTCGAGCGTGCCAGACTCGAGCGCACGGCGCGGCACGTACGCGACGCCCTTGCGCGCGGAGAGGACGAGCACGCGGCCGTCCTTGAGATAGACCATCGCGCGCGGCTCGGTCATCGCGAGCTGGCTGCCCTGCAGGGGCTCGAGCCGCGTGGCGCTGTACTGCTGCGCGAGCCGGCCCGTCTCGTCCGCGACCTGGATCCACGCGCCCGCCGCCAGCGACACCGCCGCCTGATCGCCCACCGACCCCGACGCGCGCGCCAGTTCCTCCGCGGTCGCGGTACGCGGCGCGAGCAGGTCCTGCGCATCCTGGATGCGGCTCGGACGCTTGCGCGTCTCGGTGCCAGCGTCGAAGTTCATGGCCGCGACGATCACGAGCACCGCGAGCGCACCCGCCGGCACGGCGAACACGAGACCACGACGGTGCAGAAGAAGATCCTGAAGCCGCGGCAACCTCACGCGACGCCTCCCGCCGGCGCACCGAACTCGGGATCGAACGTCCGCACCGCTTCCTCCCAGCGACCGGCGTCCTTGAGGACTCGCTCGATCGCCTCGCGCACCGCGCCGTTGCCGCCGGGACGCGTCGTGACGTAGCGCGCCACCGCGAGCACCTCGGCGCTCGCATCCGCGACCGCGATCGGCAGTCCGCAGCGCCGCAGGATGGGGAGATCGGGCAGATCGTCGCCGATCATCGCCGCCTCGGCCGCGCGCATGCCGAGGTCCGCAAGCAGCGACTCGAAGGCGGCGCCCTTGTCCTTCGAGCCCGCGATCACGTGGCGCACGCCAAGCTCGCGCAGGCGATGACGCAGCGCCATGCCATTTCGACCGGTGATGACCGCGATCTCGAGCCCGAGGCGCGACCACATCCGCAGCGCGGCGCCATCGCGCACATGGAACCGCTTCGTCTCATGCCCCGCGTCGTCGATCGAGATGCCGCCGTCGGTCAGGACGCCGTCGACATCGAGACAGAGCAGCCGGATGCCGGCGGCGAAGTTCGGCTCGGATCGGTGGGTGGCTTGCGACACGCCGCGAGTGTACCCGCGTCCCGCACCGCGGTTCGGCCGGAGGACGCGCCTCCTCCGCTCGAAACGCGCCGATCGAGTCACGCGGCCGATGCGCCGAAGATCGCGAGCCCGAGGCTGAAGTAGATCGCGGTGGTCGCCGTGTCGGCGAGGACGAGCGCGATCGGTCCGGCCGCGACCGATGGATCGAGGCGGACGGCGTGCAGCGCCATCGGGATCGCGCCACCGGCAAGCGATGCGAAGACCATGCTCGCGCCCACGGCGGCGAACATGGTCGCGGCACCCGCGGCACCCCCGCCCCACACCAGGCTCACGACCGCGACGATCGCCCCGCAGCAGAGCGCGAGCAGCACCGCCGCGCCCAGTTCGCTCCGAAGCGCCCTCAGCGCACCCGAGAGGCCGCGGCGATCCTCCTCGCCACCGACGGTGAGCGCGAGCGACTGCATCGCCACGCTCTCGCCGAGGGTCAGGACGAGCGGCAGGAAGAACGAGAGCAGCACCACCTGCTCGAGGAGATCGGTGAAGAGCCAGGCGACGATCGCGCACAGGATGCCGCCACCGATGTTGCAGAGGAGCCACGGCATCCGCATGCGGAAGCTCTCGCGCGCGGTGAGCGCCTCCGGATGATCGACCGCGAGGCCGAGCGTCTGGAAGACCTGCCGCACGCGCTCGCGCTCCGCGCGCGCGAGCCGCTCGCGCGCGTATTGCTCCACGTCGATCGCGCCCACGAGCCGCCCGTCGCCGTCAACCACCGGAAGCGCGAGCAGCCGGCTCTTGCCGAAGACCGCAAGCGCCTCCTCGAGCGAGGTGTCGATCGACACGGTCGTCAGCTCGCGTCGCATCGCCTCGCGCACAGGCGTCGAGGGCGGCGAGAAGAGGAGCGCGCGCGTGGGGAGCTGTCCCACCAGCCGGTCATCGTCGTCGAGCACGTAGACGTACACGACGGGATGATCGATCGTCCGCGCGCGGAGATCGGCGAGCGCCTCGCCGATCGTCTGACCGACGTTCACCGCCGTCTGCACCGCGCGCAGTCCATGCAGCGCCGACACCGCGAGCGCGGATTCGGGCATGGGTTTCGGGCGTCGCAGGGGCAGCATGCCGAGAGCGTACTCAGGAGGCCTCGGCCGCGGGGATCATGAGCGCGGTCGCGATGTCGAAGATCGCGTGCGTGGCGGCGGCGATGCCGAAGCCCCTCTGCACGTACAGGAGACCGAAGTAGAGACCGCCACCGAGGAGGAAGACGATGCGGGTCGCGATCACCGAGCCATCCGGACCCGCGAGCGGGTGATAGAGCGCGAACGCGATCGACGACAGGACGACCGCCGTCGCGACCGCGGCACCTCGGCGCAGGGACGTCAGTTCGGTGAGGATGAAGGTGAAGGCGCCGATGAGCGCCATGCGGAAGACGAGTTCCTCGTAGAGCCCCGCCCCGATCGACACCGCGATGCGCGCCCCGAGCGGGAGCGCGCTGAACTGGTCGATCCCGCCCGCGAGCGGCGTCAACCGCTCGAGGAGCGCCGCGAACACGAGGAGCGGCACCGACAGCATCATGCTCTCGAGCAGCATGCGCGCCACGATCGAGAGGTCGACGATCCACGGGCCGCGCGAGAGCACGTGCTGCATCAGGAACACCGCGACCAGCAGGAATCCCGGCAGGGAAAGCGCGACCGCGTCGAGTCCGAAGACATCGAAGAGCCGCAGGATCGCCAGGTGCGCGCCGTTGGTGACGAGGCCGTCGGGCGAGCGCAGCGCGCGGACGAGCTCGTACTCGTAGTACGCGATGAACGGCAAGAGGAAGAAGAGGATCTCGAGCGGCCTGCGCGACGCCTCGCCGTACGAGCGGCCCAGGTAGTCGCCACCGAGCGCGGAGCCAAAGAGAAACCCGCCCGGCGCGGATCGCGCGGAGGCGGGTTTCGACGGCTTTCGGCTGCGGTCGGCCATCATCGAAGTCACCGAGGGAGATCATCCCGGCGGCTCGGGCGAAGCGCCCCCGTGCGCCCGGCATCGGACTGCTCGCCACCGCACATGCGGTGCGGTCGCCTTCGCAGTGCTGCCGCGCAGCGCATCACTCCCGAATCACTTCTTCTTCATCGAAGCGACCTTCGCGGCCATGCGGCTCTTGCGACGCGCCGCGGTGTTCTTGTGGATCGTGCCGGTCGCGGCGACCTTGTCGAGGGTCCGCGCGGCCTTGCGCATCTCCTTCTCCGCGGCCGATGCATCGCCCGAGGCGACGGCCTTGAGGAAATCGGACATGTCCGACTTCACGCGACGCTTGCGCCAGAGGTTGCGCGCGTTGCGGACGGTGGTCTGACGGAGACGCTTCTTGGCTGATTCGGTATTCGGCACAGTCGGTCCTGCGTTGGAAACTCTGATTGGATCGGGCTCGATCGGGATCGATCGGCTCCGATCCCTCGGATCGGAAGGATGATGGACGTCGCACGGTGCGTCGGCACCGCCGCCGCGAGTCGGGAGTCCGTCGGCGATCGCCGATCGAACCAAGCCTCCTCGAGGCACACACAACACCCGGACGAGCCGACGCCCCGACAAACCGCAGTCGGTCCGGCGCCCCTTCCGGGAGAATCGGGGATGATGCCGAAACCCGACCCGGATTGCAAGCGGCACGGGGGCGAGCGGTTCTCGGACGGCGCGACTGGTCCCGTTCCGAACTCCCTCGTTCCAATCCCGGCCCCCGGCCTCCGTCCCCACTCCCGGCGCTCTCGGATTGCGACGCTCGCCGACCGCCGACGCTCAAGGCAACCGCCGCACGGCGAGGAAAGCATCCCGGAGGCCCCGACGACGCCCTGCCCCGCGCTCGCGAACTCCGAACCCGGACCCCGGATTCTCGCCGGAACCTCCGATCCACGCAAAAGAGCGCCCTTCCGTCGGGGCTTGTCGCGGACATACTGCATGCGGATGAAAACGGTACGCAGCATCTCGGCGAACTCGGCCGTGTCCGAACGCCTCGAGACCCGCCTCGCGGCACGCGAGGTCGCGGAGACGCTCCACGCCGCGTCGGCCGCGCGGCCCGACATCCTGTTCGTCTTCGCGAGCTTCCACCACCGGGCGCTGCTCGTCGACGCGCTCGACGTCCTGCGGCACGCACTGCATCCCTCGCACCTGCTCGCGACCACCGTCGAGAGCGCGGTCTCGAACGATCGCGAGA
>JAJTGL010000104.1 GCA_021297795.1 Planctomycetaceae bacterium | reverse complement strand
GTGAGGCGCGGTCCGTGAGGCGCGGTCCGTGAGGTGCGGTCCGTGAGGTGCGGCCGAAACCGCTACATTCCGCCCCATGGGCGAGGCTCCGACCACCTCCGAGGCTTCCAAGCCCGCAACGGCACGCATCGAGCTCTTCGGCTGGACCGATACCGGCATCGAACGCAGCACCGTCGCGACCGTCGCCGAGGCGATGGCCCTCAGCGAGCGCTACCGACATGCGTGGATCGATGTCGAGGGAATCAGCGCGATCGAAGCGGTCAACGCCATGGAGGCGCCCCTCGGCATCGCGCCGCTCGCCTGCGACACGCTCGTCGAGGGCATCCGTCGTCCGGGAGCCGACGACTTCGACGACATCACGATCGTCACGATGCGCGCGCATCTTCCCGGTGGGGATGTCGAGTTCGTCGACTTCCTCCTCACGCCGCGCGTCCTCGTGACGATCCAGGAGAAGGTCGGCGGCGACGCATTCGACGGCGTGCGCGAGCGGCTCTCGACGCAATCGCCCCGCATGATTCGCGCGGACGTCAACGTCGTCTTCCTCCTCCTCGGGCGCGCGGTCTGCGACGGCTATCGCCCGCTGCTTGAACGCTTCTCGACGAGCCTGGAGAAGCTCGAGCGCGCACTCGTGCGCCACCCCGATTCGTCGATGCTCGACCGGATCCACCGCCACCGTCGAGACCTCCTCTTCCTGCGCCAGGGTCTCGCCCCGCTCCGGGAGGCCCTCGCGAACCTGCAGTCGTCGCTCGTCGCGCGCCAGGAGGACGATCGACGGTTCCGGGCGCGACTCGCCGCCCTGCGCGAACTCCAGGACGAGCTCGGCGCGCTCCTCGACCTCGTCGAGTTCCAGAAGGACAGCGCCCAGCATCTCCTCGACCTCTATCTCAACGCCGCGAGCAACCGCCTCAACGAGATTGTGCGGGTGCTCACCATCATCAGCGTGATCTTCATGCCGCTCACCCTCATCGCGGGTATCTACGGCATGAACTTCGAGCACGATGGCCCCTGGGCGATGCCGGAGCTCCGCTGGCGGTTCGGCTACCCCTTCGCGCTCGGCCTGATGGCGCTTTCCGTCGTCAGTTTCCTCATCTTCTTCTGGCGAAAGGGCTGGATTGGCGACCCCATGCGACGTCGCACCCCTGCCTCGAACGGCACCTCGAGCCTTTCCGTCCTGACCGGAAACACCCTTGAATCGGCCTGGCCGCTGTCGGTGATGCTCTCCCGGCGCAAGTCGCGGGCCTCAAAGTCGAGCCGCGCCCCAAGTCACGGGGGGAAAATGCCGAAGGACCACCCCTGATCCGAGGGCTCGACCGCGCCTGCCCGAAGGCGGAGGCGCCCGGCTCCCCGTCCGGGGCAACCGCCTCGGTACCGAAGGGAATGCCCTTGCGGGTCTCGGGCTTGTGTCCGATACTCGCGCTTTCGCCTGAACCGGACTCAGGCGAGCCCGCGACCGTTCCAACCTCCGACACACCATGCACACCGGAACCTCCACGAACAGGGACTCGACCATGAACCAGTGCGCCTCCGACATCTTCGGCTCGCTCGTCTTCGCCGGCGACGTGATGCTGAAGCGTCTTCCGCCCGACGTCTTCATGAACCTGCAGCGGACGATCAAGAACGGCTCGCCGCTCGACCCCGCGATCGCGAACACCGTCGCGAGCGCGATGAAGGACTGGGCGCTCGAGCATGGCGCCACGCACTACTGCCACTGGTTCCAGCCGCTCACCGGCACGACCGCCGAGAAGCACGACGCGTTCCTGTCGATGACCTCGGACGGCAGCGCGATCGAGAAGTTCAGCGGCTCGCAGCTGATCCAGGGCGAGCCCGATGCATCGAGCTTCCCGCATGGCGGCATCCGCGACACGTACGAGGCCCGCGGCTACACCGCGTGGGACGCGACGAGCCCGGCGTTCATCTACCGCTCCGGCGAGCAGACCACGCTGTGCATCCCGACCGCGTTCGTCAGCTACACGGGCGAGGCGCTCGACAAGAAGACTCCGCTCCTGCGCTCGATCCAGGCGGTATCGAGGCAGGCGCTCCGCATCCTGCGCATCTTCGGCGCCGATCACGGCGTCAACCAGGTCATCACCACGCTCGGCGTCGAGCAGGAGTACTTCCTCGTCGACGCGGAGCTCGCGCACCAGCGCCCCGACCTGCTCATCTGCGGCCGCACGCTCGTCGGCGCACCCGCGCCGAAGGGCCAGCAGCTCGAGGACCACTACTTCGGCTCGATCCCGCAGCGCGTCCTCGCCTTCATGGCCGAGGTCGAGCGTCGCCTGTTCGAGCTCGGCGTGCCCGTCAAGACCCGTCACAACGAGGTCGCGCCCGGCCAGTTCGAGCTTGCGCCCACCTTCGAGAACGCGAACGTCGCCGTCGATCACCAGATGATCACGATGAGCGTCCTGCGCGAGACGGCCGAGCGCCACGGCTTCGTCTGCCTCATGCACGAGAAGCCCTTCGCAGGCGTCAACGGCTCGGGCAAGCACAACAACTGGTCGCTCTCGACCGACACCGGCGTCAACCTGCTCGATCCCCGCGACGACACGCACACGAACATGCAGTTCCTCGTGTTCCTCTGCGCGGTGATCCGCGCGGTCGACCTGCATGCCGATCTCCTCCGCGGCTCGATCGCGAGCGCGGCGAACGACCATCGCCTCGGCGCGAACGAGGCGCCGCCGGCGATCATGTCGATCTTCCTCGGCGACATGCTGACCGACATCCTCGACCAGCTCGAGTCGGGCAATCCGAAGAAGACGATGAAGGGCAGCGCGATGGAGCTCGGCGCGACCACGCTGCCGCAGATCCCGCGCCACACGAGCGACCGCAACCGCACCTCGCCGTTCGCCTTCACCGGCAACAAGTTCGAGTTCCGTGCGGTCGGCTCGAGCGCTCCGGTCGCGTGGTCGAAC
Source organism: Planctomycetaceae bacterium (assembly GCA_021297795.1). GTDB lineage: Bacteria > Planctomycetota > Phycisphaerae > Phycisphaerales > SM1A02 > QWPT01. Next base: position 6,040 of record JAJTGL010000104.1, on the reverse strand, counting down.
ACCGTCCTCAACGCGATCATCGCCGAGAGCCTCGACTTCATGGCCACGCAGCTCGAGAAGCGCGCCGGCAAGAACCCGACCCAGGCGAAGCTCGAGTCGGCGGTCAAGAGCCTCCTCAAGGAGGTCGTGAAGGAGCACCGCCGCGTCTGCTTCGACGGCGACGGCTACTCGAAGGCGTGGCACGACGAGGCCGCGAAGCGCGGCCTTCCCAACCACCGCTCGACCGTCGACGCGATCGCGGTCTTCGGCACGAAGAAGGCGGCGGAGGTCTTCACGCGGTTCAACATCCTCTCGAAGCGCGAGCTCGAGGCGCGGCACGAGATCATGGTGGAGCAGTACATCAAGCTGCTCCGCATCGAGGCCCGCACGCTGCAGAACATCGTGCGCACCGCGGTGCTCCCCTGCGCGCTGCGCTTCCAGGCCGAGCTCGCCGACACGGTCGGCGCGACGCAGAACTGCGGCGTCGAGTGCCCCGGCACCGAGGCGCAGCTGCGCGAGGTCGTCGCGCTCGTCGAGAGCCTCCGCAAGGCTGTCGCCGCCGTCGAGAAGGCCGACGACTTCCACGGCGACCATGGCAAGCACGCGGTGCACTACCGCGATCACCTGCTGCCCGCCATGCTCGAGACCCGCAAGTGCTGCGACGCCCTCGAGAAGGTGATGCCGGCCGACCTCTATCCGATGCCGACCTACCGGGAGCTCCTCTTCTCGACCCGCTGAGACCACCGAGTTCGACGCGCACGGCCTCCGCTGCGCGCGTCGCCCGGAACGGAATGAACCGACGGCCCCGTCACCTTCCGGTGGCGGGGCCTTTCCGTTGCGGCCTCCACCGACGAACGGGGCGCCGAGTCGCACCGCGGAAGACTCCCCGGCGGTTCTCAGACGCGTTGCGGTTCCCCCTCCGTTCGCGGTATACTCGCCCCCCTTTCCCGCAGCACGGACCGACCACACGACAGGACCTTCCATGGCCACCGCCACCGATTCACAGCTCGACGTCGAGATCACCGTCACCGAGACCGCCCCCTGCACCAAGCAGATCCGGCTCCGCGTTCCCGCCTCCGCGGTCAACGCGCGCGTCGACATGGCGATGGCGACGTTCATGGCAGATGCCTCGCTGCCCGGCTTCCGCAAGGGCAAGGCCCCGAAGGCGCTCCTCGAGAAGCGCTTCGGCCCCGCCATCGTGCAGGAGACCCGGCAGCAGGTCATGAGCGAGGCCTACTCGCGCGCGGTCGAGGAGCACAAGCTGCGCCCGATCACCGATCCACGCCCGGTGGCCGGCGAGACCGTGCCCGAGCTCGCGCGCGGCAGCGACTTCGCGTTCAGCGTCGAGATCGAGGTCGCCCCCGAGTTCGACCTCCCCGACTTCAGCGGCTTCGATGTGCGCAAGCCCACCATCGAGGTCACCAACGAGCACGTCGACGGCGAGATCCTCCGCCAGAGCTACCGCTGGGGAACGCCCGAGCGCATCGAGGGTCCGTTCGAGAACCTCGACCGCATGCTCGGCAAGGCCGTCGTGACGGTCGATGGACGCGACGGCAACTACTTCGAAGCGGAGAAGGCGCTCTGCGTCGTGCCGGCGAAGGAAGACGAGGGCAAGGGCGCGCTGCTCGGCCTCATCTTCGACAACCTCGACAAGGCGCTGATCGGCAAGAAGGTCGGCGACACCGTGAAGGTGTCGACCACCGGCTCCGACTCGCACGAGCGCGAGGAACTCCGCGGCAAGAAGATCACCGTCGAGTACGCGATCGCCGAGGCCGAGCGCATCACCCCGCGCTCGGCGAAGGAACTCGCCGAGATGTACGGCGTCGAGAGCGAGGAGATCTTCCGCGAGCAGGTCAAGGACGCGCTCGAGCAGCGCCGCGACGGCGAGCAGCGCTCGGCGATGCGCGAGCAGATCTCCGAGCAGCTCGTCGCGAAGATCGACTTCGCCCTTCCGGCGAAGCTCAGCGAGGAGCAGGCGACCCGCACGCTCGAGCAGCAGCGGATGGAACTCCTCTCGCGCGGCGTCGACCCGGCCTCCGTCGAGACCCGCATCGCGGAACTCCGCGGCAAGAGCGAGAAGGTCGCCAAGGACCGTCTCAAGCTCTTCTTCATCATGGCCCGCCTCGCCGAGCACTTCGGCGTGCAGGTCACCGAGCAGGAGCTCAACGGCCGCATCGCGATGATGGCCGCGCAGCAGAACATGCGCCCCGAGCAGATGCGCGCGCAGATCGAGAAGGCCGGCCGTGGCGGCGAGGTCGTCTCGATGATCCGCGACGCGAAGGTCGCCGACCGCATCATCTCGCAGGCGAAGGTGTCGGACATCGCGGCCGACGAGTGGAACAAGCTGGTCGAGGCGAAGGCGAAGGCCTGAGCCCCGACCTCGCGAAAGCCCGGTGGATCGCACCCGCGTCCACCGGGCTTTTCCAATCCGCCGCCGCCGTTTTCGTCGAAGGAAGAGTCGCCCGTTCGGGCGCGGACCATGCCCCTCCTTCCCCCGATCATCCTCCTGAACGCCGACGGGGATCCCGGCGGCTTCATCTTCCAGATCGGCGGCGCCGTTCTCGGACTGATCGCCGTGGTGGTCGCCGGGTGGTTCGCGATCGTCCGGATCCGCGCCTGGATGCACACGTCCGAAGACACGTCGGCGCCGTTCACTCTGGATGACCTGCGCCGACTGCACCGCGAGGGAAAGCTCAGCGACGCCGAGTTCCAGCGTGCGCGCGAAGCCATGATCGGGGCGGTCCGATCCCAGAAGACACGGGAGTCCGACCGTTCCGGCGGCGCGTCGGTCGACCCGGAGCTTGCGCGCAGCATCGAGGCCGAACGACGCGAGGCCGAACGAGCATCGAACCGGGGAAGCGAAGCGCGCTCTCCGACCCAGTTCACCGACCAACCGGGCGGTTCGAACCACGGAAAGACCGTGGTCCGACGACCAGACATCCTCCGCCGTCCCCCCGAAGGTGGCACGGGGAAGCGTGAGGAATGAAAGTGCTTTCGACCCTGCCGCATTCTCCCGTCCGATACAGTTGACACTCGCCGATCCACCGCCCTTCTCCTGTCCCAACATGATGCAGCCCAACCCACAGCACCCGCCCCACTCGCATGCCCACCCCATGGCGACCAGCCAGCCGCCACGTCGCGGCGGTACAGGTTCGGGCGTTGGACCCGGCGGTCACGGCGGTCATGGTGGCCATGGCGGATCCGGCGGTCGCGGCGATGGCGGCGACTTCGGCGGTGGCTCCGGTGGCGGTGGTGGCGACGGCGGATTCCGAGGCAAGAAGACCTCGACCTGTTCCTTCTGCGGCAAGACCTCGCGGGAGGTCGGTGCCATGGTCGAGGGTCCCGGCGACGTCTACATCTGCTCGAACTGCACGGATCTCTGCCAGAACATCTTCAAGCAGGAGAAGCGCCGCGTCGCCGCCGCGCGCCCCCTGTTCGCGACGATCCCTTCGCCGCGCCAGATCAAGGAGTTCCTCGATCAGTACGTGATCGGCCAGGATGCGGCGAAGCGCTCGCTCGCCGTCGCCGTGCACAACCACTACAAGCGCCTGTCCGTCGCCGAGAGCGAGGACAACGCGATCGAGATCGACAAGTCGAACGTGATGCTGATCGGTCCGACGGGCACCGGCAAGACGCTGCTCGCGAAGACGCTCGCGCGCATCCTCAACGTCCCCTTCGCGATCGGCGACGCGACCACGCTCACCGAGGCCGGCTACGTCGGCGAGGACGTCGAGAACCTGCTCCTGAAGCTGCTGCAGGCGGCCGACTACGACCTCGAGAACGCACAGCGCGGCATCATCTACATCGATGAGATCGACAAGATCGGCAAGACGTCGCAGAACGTGTCGATCACCCGCGACGTCTCGGGCGAGGGCGTCCAGCAGTCGCTCCTCAAGATGCTCGAAGGAACCGTCGCGAACGTGCCTCCGCAGGGCGGCCGCAAGCATCCCGAGCAGCAGTACATCCAGATGGACACGACGAACATCCTGTTCGTCTGCGGCGGATCGTTCGTCGGACTCGACGACATCATCCGCAAGCGCATCGGCAAGCGCCGCATCGGATTCGGCTCCGACATCCACGAGAACGTGGCGAAGGAGGAGAATCTCCGCTCGGTGCTCGCGCAGGTGCTCCCCGAGGACGTCCTCGAGTTCGGCATGATCCCCGAACTCGTCGGCCGCCTCCCGATCATCACACCGCTGATGCCGCTCGATCGCGCCGCGATGATCTCGATCCTGACCGAGCCGAAGAACGCCATCGTCCGGCAGTACCAGCACCTCTTCTCGATCGAGGGCGCGCGGCTCGAGTTCACGACCGACGCCCTGGAGACGATCGCCGATCGCGCGCTTGCGCGCGACACGGGTGCCCGCGCGCTGCGCGCGGTGATCGACGAGATCATGGTGCCGCACATGTATCACCTGCCCGATCTCGACAACCGCGACGCGATCTACACGATCGACGCGGAGGCGATCCATCGAAAGCTCCCCCTGACGCAGCTCGTGCGTCGCGTGAGCAAGGAATCCGCCTGACCTGGGGCCTGCCGATGACGCCCGACGCGGATGGCAACGGCGGCGCCCGACGCGGCGCAGGTGACGATGCGCTCTACGCGTCGCTTCGCCTGCGCGCCGAGCCACTCGCGGGGCTCGCACCCGACGCGCGGCTTCAGCCGCTGAGCGACCTCCTCTGGGACGCACTGTCGCCCTGCGGCCTCAGCTGGGGCGGGTTCTATCTGATCGACCCAAGCCTGCCCCTTCACCGGGAACGACGCGAGGGCGCGATGCTGCTCGCCGCGCGTCGCGACAAGCCAGCCTGTTCGCCCATCGGCCTCCACGGGGTGTGTGGCCAGGGGTTCCTCGAGGAAGCCACGCGCCTCGTCGAGGATGTCGCCCTCCTCGGTGCGGGCTACATCGCCTGCGACCCGCGCGACCGATCCGAACTGGTGATGCCGATTTATCGGAATGGCGCCTGCTGGGGCGTGCTTGACCTCGACAGCCACGAGGTCGCCTGCTTCGGCGCCGCCGACATCCGCGGCCTCGAGGGCGTGCTCCGCGCCGCGCAGCTCCTCGACCGAACCCCCCCGGTTCGCGCCGACCGCTTGCAGGATCGCGTCGGTTCGCTATAGTGCGGAACTCGCCCGAGGGCGGCTTCGGCCTTCCCAGGGAGCCCTACCGGTCGTTGCGACGCCCGGACGGGCAAACGGTCACGAACTCGCACACTTCTCGAGAAGCTCCAATGCCACGCGTCTGCCACTTCACCGGTGCCTCCACCTCCTCTGGCTGGGTCTGCAAGTACCGCGGCAAGGCCAAGTATCTCGGCGGCGTCGGCATCAAGACGACTTCGCGCAAGCGTCGCACGTTCAAGCCGAATCTCCAGACCGTGACGATCGTCGAGGACGGCGCACCGGTGCGCGTGAAGGCCTCGACGCGGGCGATCCGCGACGGCCTCGTCGTGAAGCCGATCAAGCGCAAGTACGCCTACACCCGCCGCATCAAGAACGGCGAGAGCGTCTGACGACGACGGTCCGCGAAGCAGGCCGTCAGGTCCGCATCGCGACGATTGAAAAGCAACTCCCAACGCCCGGCGCCTCGCGCCGGGCGTTGTCCTTTCCCTCTCGAGCCGCACCGTATTCCTCCCATCCCATCCGCCGCATCAGCGAGGCGGCGCGCCCAAACACTGAAAGATGGGACAGCCGCCGCCGCAAAATCAACTCTTTTCCGGTGAATGTTGTGCGGAATGTTGCCCGGCCCTGCATCGGCGCTATGGTCTCGCCCGGCAGGAACACTGGTCCTTCGCGCCGCTGAGTCGGGCAGGACAATCTCCGAACCTGCCCTCATCCTTGCACCACGCAGTCCGCGACTGATTTCCGCGGGTGGTTGGTTTCTACGGTCGCGGCGCCCGCGACCCGCGGCGTTGCTCGCCCCGGTCGGTTCTCGACTCCCCGATGTTTGGGAATTTCGAGAACATTTTCGACCGGTGAGCCACCGCGCAGCGCCGCAGTGGTGTGCCTCGCGCTTGTTGTCTCGCGCGCTCGGCGTTTCCTCGTCGTACGCGAGGAACGGATTCA
>JAJTGL010000103.1 GCA_021297795.1 Planctomycetaceae bacterium | reverse complement strand
CCCGCCGGTGACCAGCATCGCCGGCGGAGGTGCATTCACCCTCGTCGGGCTCGCGGGGAGCGATGACTGCAACGCCAACGGCGTGGTCGACTCCTGTGAAATCGGTTCGGGCGCGGTGCTCGACTGCAACACGAACGGCATTCCCGACAGCTGCGAAAACATCCCCGGACTCGGCGTCTGGTACGCCGATGCGGACGGTGACGGCTTCGGCGCGGCATCGTCTGGCGTGCTGAACCAGTGCTCGCAGCCTGCGGGTTACGTGTCGTCGAACACCGACTGCAACGACTCGAACGCGCAGATCAATCCTTCCACCGTGTGGTACGCCGACAACGACGGCGATGGCGCGGGCAATGCGTCGTCGACCTTCACCGGTTGCATCCCGCCCACGGGCTACGTGCTCGTGGCGGGTGACGGCTGCCCGAACGATCCCACCAAGACGGCGCCCGGCCAGTGCGGCTGCGGCGTCGCCGATACCGATTCGGACGGCGATGGCACGGCGAACTGCAACGATGGCTGCCCCAACGATCCGACGAAGATCGCGGCCGGCGTGTGCGGCTGCGGCGTGGCGGATACGGATTCCGATGGTGATGGCACGGCGAACTGCATCGACGGCTGTCCGAACGATCCGACGAAGATCGCGGCCGGCGTGTGCGGCTGCGGCGTGGCGGATACGGATTCCGATGGCGATGGCACGGCGAACTGCATCGACGGCTGCCCGAACGATCCGACCAAGACGCAGTCCGGCCAGTGCGGCTGCGGGGTCCCCGACACGGATTCGGACGGCGACGGCACGGCAAACTGCAACGATGGTTGCCCGAACGATCCGCTCAAGAGCGTGCCCGGCGCGTGCGGATGCGGAGTTCCGGATACCGACGCAAACGGCAATGGAACCCCGGACTGCCTCGAGAGTTCGCAGTTCACTGCGAATCTGACGGGTGGCACGGTTCCAAACTCGAGCACGACTGGTCTCGTCCGGACGTTCGTCGTCCCCGCGGGTGCGGTGAATGCTCCGCTCACCGACATCAAGATCGAGTTCACGGGCCTTTCGCATGGCTGGGCCGGCGATCTCTTCGCGGAGATCATCGCGCCGAGCGGAGCCAAGGCGATTCTCTTCAACCGAATCGGCAAGGTGCTCGCTTCCAACGACAAGGGCGACGACTCGAACTTCGTCCCGTCGAATGTCTACCGCATCGCCGATAGCAGCAACGCCAGTATCTGGGCGGCTGCTGCAGCGGCTCCGGACACGAACGCGCCGATCGCGGGCGGTGAGTACTACGCAACCGGCGCGCTCAGTTCGGCCAAGGTGCTCATGAAGAACGCCTTCGCCGGACAGGCGCTGGCGGGAACTTGGTCGGTGCGCCTCGCCGATATCGGCGTCGGCGAAACCGCAGGCGGGTCGGTCGCTGCGATCAAGGTGACGCTGGTGGGTACGGTCGGCGTGTCCGACGCCGACTCGGACGGCATCCCCGACGCCACCGACAACTGCCCGAGCGTCGCGAACGCCGATCAGGCCGACGGCGACGCCGATGGCGATGGCAATGCGTGCGACAACTGCCCGACGACGGCGAACGCCGATCAAGCGAACACCGACGGCGATACGCGTGGCAACGTGTGCGACAACTGTCCGTCGGTCTCGAACTCGGATCAGGCCGACACCGACGGCGACGGCGTGGGCAACGCCTGCGACGGCTGCCCGCTCGATCCGGCGAAGACCTCGCCCGGCGCGTGTGGATGCGGTGTTCCGGACACCGATGCCAACGGCAACGGCATTCCGGATTGCAACGAGTCGGCCTCGAGCTACTCCGTCGATCTCACGGGTGGCACGATCCCGAACAACAACATCACGGGTCTCGTGAAGACCTTCGCCATTCCCGCGGGCGTGCTCAACGCTCCGCTCCAGGACATCCGCATCGAACTCACCGGTCTCAACCACACGTTCGCCGGCGACCTGATGGCGGAACTCATCAGTCCGAGCGGCGTGAAGGCGTCCGTCTTCAACCGCATCGGCAAGGTGCTCGCCACCAACGACAAGGGCGACGACTCGAACTTCGTGCCGGGGAATGTGTACCGGTTCGGCGATTCGTACACGGCGAGTGCATGGGTGGCGGCGGCGAACGCCGTCGGAACCGACGCACCGATCGCCGGCGGCGACTTCCAGGCGACCGGGGCACTGAGTCCGGCGCAGGTCCTGATGAAGAACGTCTTCGGTGGACAGCCGCTCTCTGGTACGTGGACCTTCCGCATCGCGGACATCGCGACCGGTCAGACCACGACGGCATCCCGGACACCTCGGACAACTGTCCGACCGTCGCGAATCCGTCTCAGATCGATTCCGACGGCGACGGCGACGGCAATGCTTGCGACAACTGCCCGGACACCGCGAATGCCGATCAGGCCAACACCGACGGCGATACGCGCGGCAACGTCTGCGACAACTGCCCGTCGGTCGCCAACTCGGATCAGATCGATACGGACGGCGATGGAGCGGGCGACGCATGCGACGGTTGCCCGACGGATGTGCTGAAGACGGGTCCCGGCGAGTGCGGTTGCGGTGTTCCGGACCTCGATCTCAACGGCAACGGCATCGCCGATTGCAACGAGACCGCCGGTGCCTACACCACGAACCTCACCGGCGGCACGATCCCCAACAACAACCTCACCGGACTCGCCCGGACCTTCACCGTCCCGGCGGGTGCGTTGAACGGACCGCTCACCGATATCCGCATCGAGTTCACTGGCCTGAACCACACGTGGGTCGGCGATGTGATGGCGGAGATCGTGGGTCCGGACGGCACGAAGGCCTCGCTGTTCAATCGCATCGGAAAGGTCCTCTCGACCAACGACAAGGGCGACGACTCCGACTTCGTGTCCACGAACACGTATCGCTTCGGCGACAGCTACACGGAGAGTGGGTGGGCTGCCGCGGCGGCTGCCGCAGGTCCAACCGCTCCGGTGGCGGGCGGTGACTTCTACGCGACGGCGGCGCTCAGCCAGGCGAAGGTGCTCATGCGGACGGCCTTCAACGGTCGACCGGTCACGGGCACCTGGACCGTGCGCATCGCCGACATCGCGACGGGTCAGACCACCGGCGGCAGCGTGACCGGCATCAAGGTCACGCTCGTTGGCACGGCTGGTGTTTCCGACAGCGACTCGGACGGTGTGCCCGACTCGAGCGACAACTGTCCGTTCGCAGCCAACGCCAATCAGCTCGATGGCGATGGTGACGGCGACGGCGACGTATGTGACAACTGCGTGGCGACGGCGAATGCCGATCAGGCGAACACCGATGGCGACGTACGCGGCAACGTGTGCGACAACTGTCCGACGGTGGCCAACAACGATCAGTCCGATTCGGACGGTGACGGCATCGGCAATGCATGCGACGGCTGCCCGCTCGATCCGCTGAAGTCATCGCCTGGCGCCTGCGGCTGCGGTGTCCCCGATACCGATGCCAACAACAACGGTATCCCGGACTGCAACGAGGCGGCGGGTACGTTCACCACGACGTTGACCGGCGGCACGATCCCGAACGCCAACGTGACGGGTCTGCTGCGAACCTTCTCCGTGCCTGCGGGCGCGGTGAATGCGCCGCTTGCCGACATCCGCGTCGAGTTCAACGGGATCTCGCACACGTGGACCGGTGACCTGATGGCTGAGATCATTGCGCCGAATGGTGCGAAGGCCTCGATCTTCAACCGCATCGGCAAGGTGCTTGCGAGTGGCGACAAGGGCGACGACTCGAACCTGTCGATCGCGAACACCTACCGGTTCGCTGACAGTTATGCGTCGAGCGTCTGGACGGCTGCCGCGGCGGCTTCCGGCACGGACGCGATCGTCGCCGGCGGCGACTACCACGCGACGGCCGCGCTCAGTTCGGCGAAGGTCCTGATGAGCGGCGTGCTCGCGAGCGCGCCGACCACGGGTACCTGGTCGATCCGTATCGCCGACATCGCCACGGGCGAAAGCGCCGGTGGTACGGTCGGCACGATCAAGGTCACGCTCGTCGGATCCTCGGCGTTCGCACCCCCGCAGGGCGCGTTCCCGAACCCAGATGATTGCGACGCCGACGGAATCCTCGATGTCGAGGAGATCGCGCTCGATCCGGAGCTCGACTGTGACCTCGACGGCATGCTCGATCGCTGCCAGTTCGCGATCGGGGCCACCGACCTCGACGACAACGGTGTCATCGACACGTGCGATCGGGCGACCGGCGACCTCGACCTCGATGGCGTGATTGGCGCAGGCGACCTGGCGATGATGCTCGAGTCGTTCGGAGCCTCCGAGGAGGTCCCGAGTGGCCAGCTTGTGGGCGACCTCGACCTGAATGGCGTCGTCGACACCGCGGATCTCGCGCTCCTGCTCGCGCGCTGGGGCGAGCGGCGCTGATGTCCTGACGCATTGTCTTCACGCGGCCCCGGCGGCAACGCCGGGGCCGCTTTCTTCCCAGCTCCGAGCATCTCCGAGGACGACGCACACGGCGGCCTTCGGACGAGTCGCCCGCAGTGCTTCGTGCAGTGCAACCCGCAGGGTTGCTTCGGGGGTCACCTCCGGGGCCGCCTCGGGGGGCGCTCACGCGACCCTCAACCGAATCTGGAGGGATCGAGCATCGCGACGTCGAAGCACGGCTTCTCGCCGCTGACGATCTCGGCCATCGCCTTGCCGGTGACCGGACCGAGCGTCATGCCCATCATCGCGTGACCGGTCGCGACGTAGAGACCGGGCGCGCTGCGCACGCCGCCGATCGCGGGCATGCCGTCCGAGGTGCAGGGGCGGTAGCCCGCCCATTCGCTCGTCGGCTTGAGTCGGTCGAGTCCCTCGAGGTAGGAGACCGAACCCTTCACGAGCATCTCCAGCCGCTCGCGCATCCAGGGTTGGCCAAGCGGTCCGATCTCGAGCGTGCCCGCCAGTCGGAGTTGCTGCTTTCCTTCGCGGCGCATCGGAGTGATGGCGACGAACGTCTCGTGCAGCACCATGCCGGTCGACGGGAGCGGGGGAGGGTTGTCCGCGGGATAGTCGAACTGCAGGTGGTAGCCGCGCGCGCCCTGCATCGGGATCTTGACGCCCGCGAGCCGACCGAGCGCGTCGCTCCAGACACCCGCGGCGAGCACGACCGCATCGGCCCCGATCGACTCGCCGTTTGCGAGATCCACCGCGGTCACCGCACCCGAACGCGTACGTCGGAACGAGCGCACCTCGGCGTCGAAGCGCGTCTCGACGCCGTGGCGCGGCAGCGCGCGCAGTAGTCCTGCGATGAGATCGTTCGGCGCGCAGTGCGCGCTGTCCTTCATGTGGATCGCGCCAGCGACATCGCGCGTGAAGCAGGGGTCGCGGCGGCGCAGCTCGTCACCGTCGATTCGTTCCCACTTGTAGCCAAAGGGCTCAAGGCTGCGGGCTTCGTGCTCGGCTGCGGCCATGTTCTCCAGCTTCATGACCACGTCGAGCCATCCGTCGCGCGCGTAGTCGCACGCGATCGACTCCTCCTCGAGCATCCCCTCGAGCACCTCGAGCGTCTGCCAGCCCATCGCGCAGAGAACCTGCATGCAGCGGTCGAGATGCCGCTTGTTGCAGTGGAGGTGGAAGTTCCAGAGCCATGAGACGAGCTCGCGGTCGAGACGCGGCTTGATGTAGAGCGGCGCCGTCCGCGAGAACATCCACTTGAGGCCGCGCATCGAGACGCCCGGCCGCGTCAGCGGATAGTGACCGATCGACAGAAGTCCGGCGTTGCCGCCGCTTGCGCCGTCGGTGAGCGCGCGCGGGGGTTCGCGGTCGAGGAGGGTGACGCGGTGGCCCTTGCGCGCGAGGTGCCACGCAGTCGACGCGCCGACGATGCCTGCGCCGATGACGACGACGTGGCGGCTGTTCGCCGTGCGTGCGGAGGGACCTGCCATGTTCGCGCTCGACATGGAGCGCAGCGTAGCGCGGTCCAAGAAGAAGCGCGGAGCGGTGGTGCCGCTCCGCGCTTCGTGAGGTTCGTCCGGTGGGAGAGGTTCGGGCGAATCGCCGCCCGCGCCGCTCAGGCCTTCTTCAGCGCGGCCTCGTACTCGGCGAGCGCCTTCTCCATGCCTTCACGCATGTTGCCCGCCGGCGTCTTTGCGATCGCATCCTTCTGGATCTCGATCGCGCGCGCAACGTCGCCCTTCAGGTAGACGACCCGCGCGAGGGTGTCGAGCATCGCGCCCTCGGCGCCCTTCGAGTTCTTCACCGCCGCCTCGGCCGCGCGCAGCGCGAGATCGAGGTTGGGCTTCTCGACACCGGCATCCGGGTCCACGATCATCCACGCGAGCCCGTTCATCGAGGCCGAATCGTCCTTCTTGGCGGCGTAGATCTCCTCGCCGAGCTTCCACGCCTCGTCGGGCTGCTTGCCCGGGCCGGCGAGCACGCCGAAGAGCTGCATCTTCATCGCGTCGTTCGGCGTGATGGCGAGCGCCTTTCGCAGCGCCTCGATCGCCTTGGTGTAGTCGCCGGTCTGGCGGGCCTCGCGAAGGGCCATCGAGACGCCGCGCTGCATCTCCATCGCGGCGCGCTCGGTGTCCTGCTGCTTCTTCGCGGCGGCCGCATCCCACGTGCCGTCGATGACGCCCGCAAGCGGCGCATCCATGCTCATCGGGTGGCCGATCCAGGCGATGTTGGAATCCTTGTCGACGATGAACGCGCAGGGGATGCCGTTCTGGCCGGCGGCCTGCATCCACGGCTTCGACATCTTCTCACGGTCGCCGACGTAGACGACGCGGTACGACATCGTGTCGCCCTTGCCCTCGACGAAGCTGCGCACCTTCGAGATCTTCGCGGCCTCGTCCGGCCCGCGCTCGCTCGCCGCGACGCTGACCACGACCGCCTCGGGGTGCTTCTTCTGGAGCTCGGAGAGGTGGGGCATCGCGGTGATGCACGGACCGCACCACGTCGCCCAGAACTCGATCACGTGGACCTTGCCCTTCTCGATGCCGTCGATCTTGTCGCCCTTGATCCACTCGTCGTACTGGAGCTTCGGCGCCGGGTCGCCGATCGAGAGGCGGCTCGGGGCGGCGGCTGCCGCGGGTGCGGCCTGCTTCGGGGTGGTCGCGGCGGGAGCGGCGGGTGCCGCGTCCTGCTGGAGTGCGAAGAGCGCGGTCACGGCGAGAGTGGCGATGAACATGCGGTTCCTTTCTGCGCTCGAAAGCGAGCGAGGGCCACAGGATACCAACGTGTCCGAAGGCGCAAGGCGGGGGACCACCGACGAAAACCCGTGATTTCGAGCGGCGCGCGGCATCCTCGGCGGAGCGCTGTGTTCTCAGCGAAGCGCGGCATCCTCAGCGGAGCGCGGCATCCTCAGCGGAGCGCGGCATCCTCAGCGGAGCGCGGCATCCACCGTATTTCGGAGAAGCATCGCCACGGTCATCGGCCCGACACCGCCCGGGACGGGCGAGATCCAACCGGCCACCTCGCGGACTTCGTCGAAGGCCACGTCGCCCACGGTCATCGGCTTGCCATCCGGACCGGTGACGCGGTTGATGCCGACGTCGATCACGACGGCGCCGGGTTTCACCATGTCGCCTCGGATCAGCCCGGGTACTCCGGCCGCGGCCACCAGCACATCGGCGGTGCGCGTGAGATCGGCGATGCCGCGCGTGAACTTGTTGGTCGAGATCACGGTCGCCTCCGCACGCATGAGGAGGACGGCGATCGGCTTGCCGACGATGTTGGAGGCGCCCACGATCACGCAGCGCGCGCCGCGCAGTTCGACGCCGGTCGACTCGATCATCTCGACCGAGGCGAGCGCGGTGCAGGGCACGAGGCTGCGGCGTCCGTAGACGACGTTGCCGATGTTGGCGGGATTGACGCCCTCGACATCCTTCTCCGGAGCGATGAGCGACTGGACGCGCTCCTGATCGACGCCCGCCGGGAGCGGCAGGTGCAGCATGATCGCGCGCACGTCCTCCTCGGTGTTGAGGAGCAGGATGCGGCCGGCGATGTCGTCGTATCCCGCGCCGTCCGGAAGTCGATGCAGGCGATAGTCGATGCCGACGGCGGCGCAGGTCTTCGCCTGGTTCTCCGCGTAGATCCCGGCCGCGCGATCGTTGCCGACGAGCACGGCGTCGAGACGCACCGGTCGACCGGCCGCCTGGATGCGCGCGACGAGTTCGGCTCGGACGCGCGCGGAGAGTTCCTTTCCGTCGACCAGCCGCGCGCTCATCGGCTTCCTCCGGCGAACGGGGGCAGCGCAAGCCGCGCAAGCGCCTCCTCGTAGCGGCCGATCGTGGCGGACACCACCGATTCCGGGAGTTCCGGGCCGGGGGCCTCCTTGTTCCAGCGGCCCTGCGACACGAGTTCCAGCAGGTGGTTCCGCACGAACTGCTTGTCGAAACTCGCCTGCTCGCGGCCGGGCGCGTAGCCATCGGCCGGCCAGTAGCGCGAACTGTCGGGAGTGAGCACCTCGTCCACGAGGATCAACTCGTCGGTCGGGTTGCCCGCGGCGTCAAGCGCGAAACCGAACTCGAACTTCGTGTCGGCGAGGATCACACCGCGTGCGAGGGCGTACTCGGCGGCCGCGGCGTAGATCGAGAGGGTGAGCGCGCGCAGGCGCTCCATCACGGGGCGTCCGACGAGGTCGCATGCCCGTGCGAAGGAGATGTTCTCGTCGTGACCTTCCTCGGCCTTGGTGGCGGGCGTAAAGATCGGCTCGGGAAGACGGCTCGACAGGGCGAGGCCGGGGGGGAGCGGCAGCCCGCACACGGTGCCGTGCGCGCGGTACTCGTTCCATCCGCTGCCCGCGAGGTAGCCGCGGGCGACGCACTCGATCGGCACGACCTTCGCGGCGCGGCAGAGCATCGAGCGGCCGGCGAGCATCGTGCGTTCCGCATCGGAGAGGCCGGCGACGCCGGAGAGATCCGTGCCGATCACATGGTCGCGCACGATGCCCTTCGCGCGGAGGAACCCGAACCAGCCGAGGCTCATCGCGGTGAGCAGCCGTCCCTTGCCGGGGATCGGTGTCGGCATCACCACGTCGAAGGCGCTGAGCCGATCGGTGGCGACGATGAGCAGCGGAGCGCCCGCGGCATCCGACGCGCGGTAGACGTCGCGAACCTTCCCCTGTCGTCGTCCGGGGAGCGAGAGGTTGGTGCGAAAGACCGCTTCGGAAGAAGTTCCGGACATCGTCGTAGGCATCGCGGCACAGGGTACACTCGGCGCTGCCCGGTGTGACCGGCGGGGCGGCGTCCAAGCCGGTCCGCTCGCCTCATCTGGTCATCCGCGCGGTGCTGGCCATGCTGCGCGGGTTGGAGCGTCCATCCGCGGCTCGCCGTGCGTGCCGAGGGTAGCCCTCTGTTCTTGGGTAGCCTTCTGTTCGAAGGTCGCCGTCTGTTCTCGGTTGGCCGTGCGTTCGGAGGGCGACCGCCGTCGTCCGCACGGAGGACGGCACCTGCGGTTGTGCGACCGGATCTCCGTTCGATTCGCTCGCTGCATGTCCGATCCGACCCGTCTTGACCCCGTCTCGCTCGTTTCAAAGCCTGTTCCGAAGCCTGTACCGAAGCCTGTTCCGAAGCCTGTTTCACCGCCCGTTCCACCGCACGTTCAACTCCCGTCTTCGTGATCCACTTCCGCGTCCATGATCCTCAGGGCCTTCGGCTTGCCGCCTCCGAAGGCTCTCGTCGCTGGGACCTCCGCAGCGCCTACCTCTTCGGTCCGGATGGACGACCGACGCGCGGTGCCATCGAGGTCGTGGATGGCGAGATCGTGTGCCGTGCGTCTTCGGATGGGCCGATCGGCATCGCGCTTCTCGTCGATACCGAACAGGCGGGGCGGATCGTGCTCCAGACCTGCTTTCTCCCGCCGCGAGACGAGCCGTACGAACTCTTCCTCGAGATCGCGCGCTGGTTCATCAAGCAGTTCGTCGAGGAATGCGAGACATGGCAGATGTGGAACCCGGCGCTGTCGGGCGATGCGTTCACGAGGTGGGATGCCGCGCGCGATGCGTTCCGCGAGGCGCTGCGCCAGACCGATCCGCTCGAGGCCGAGCGCCTGGCGCGGCGCTCGATCCGGCTTGGCATCGATGCCGGCGAGTCGATGACGGTGCGTCATGCATCGAACCTGCTCGCGCGGCGCTATCTCCGCAAGGCGCCCACGACCACCACGCTTGGCGTGGGCGTCGATCCGAGCGTGCCGCCCAATGCGACCAGCATGGCGGCGGCGAAGCTGTTCGACATCATCGCACTGCGCACGCCGTGGAAGCTGATCGAGCCGAACGCGGGGCGCTACGACTTCGCGGCGATCGATGCGTGGGTCAAGTGGGCCGCCGCCGAGCGCAAGGTGCTCGTGCTCGGCCCGGTCGTCGACTTTGGCACCACCGATGGCGTGCCGACCGAGCTGCCGCCGCACGCGCTGGCGGCGCGTGGCGATGCGCAGCGGTTTCGCGCACTCGTCTGGACGCAGGTGCGAGCGGTCGTGTCGCGCTACCAGAACATCACGCCGATCTTCGTCGCGGCGAGCGGCTCCAACTGCGCGGGGTGGCAGGAGGAAGGCATCGACCGGATGATCGAACTGACGCGCACGGCGGTCGTCGCCGTGCGCGAGGTGAAGCGCGATGCGCGCGTGGTGGTCGAGATCCAGTCGCCCGGCGCCGAATCGTGGCGCGGCGCGCGGGGAGGTTCGTGGCCGACCGCGTTCCTCCAGAAGCTGGTCACTGAGAACCTGGCGTTGACGGCGGCCGGCGTGCGCATCACGCAGGGCGGGTCCGCCGATCCGGTGCGCGACCTGATGACGATCGGCGGCATGCTCGATGGTTACATCGGGCGCGAACTCTCGATCTTCGTGACTGGATTCGGTGTTCCGAGCGCCTCGACCTCGACGCAGGACGATGCGCGCGGCGTCTGGCGCTCGGGGGGCGGCTGGACTCCCGATCGGCAGGCCGACTGGGCGGAGTCGCTCTTCAAGATCGCGCTTGCGCGCTCGTTCGTCGAGGGCGCGTGGTGGTCGAGGCTCCAGGATGCGCCCGGCGGCGCGTCGGATGGCCTGATCGATGTCCGAGGCAAGCCGAAGCCGACCCTCGAGCGGTTGCTTGGACTTCGTCGCGATCTCTCGGCTGGCCCCGCCCGGTTTGCGAAGGGCGGAGGCAGGACGGGATGACGGTGCATGCGGGCGGATTGTCGGGTGGAACGCCGCGCGAGGCGTGCGTGGCGCCGCCGGTGGTGACGTCGACGGGAACGTCGATGATGACGTCGATGATGAAGTCCACGATCGCGTCGGCCGCGACCGATGTGGCGCATCCCAACGCGCTTGCGCGGGCTGTGGGTGCGGTCGTGATCGCGTCGATCCTCGTC
>JAJTGL010000014.1 GCA_021297795.1 Planctomycetaceae bacterium | reverse complement strand
CAAGCCGGACGCGAACGGCAATCTGTGGCTGCCGGATGGGGCCGCGATCCCGGCGCTGCTTGTCGGACTCGTGCTCCTGACCGCGACGCTCTGGCTCGTTCGCGGCATGGGCTGGGTCTATGGCCACGTGGTGCAGGCGATCCAGGTGGCGCGTCCGCGCCCGACCACGACGCCGCGATGAACCGAAGCCTTCCGCGCGGAGTTGCGATCGGCCGCGTCGCCCTCGTCGGGTGCGTCCCGGGAGACTGTTGATTTCTCTTTACAAAAGACAACAACAACGTATGCTGCGCGCATGCCCCGTCCCGCCATCCATCAGGTCGCCAGCCCGCGTTCCTGGGCCGTGCTCGTCGCGCCCGTTCGCCTCGAGATCGTCGAGACCATGCGCATGATCGCGCCGTGTTCCATCGCCGAGATCGCCGGCGCGCTCGACCGACCGGCCGACGCGCTCTACCGGCACATCGAGAAGCTCCGACGGGCAGGTTTCGTCACCGCAGCGGGTGCGCGCCGCGCGGGGCGACGGACCGAGCAGGTCTTCGACCTCGTCGCCGACGACTTCCGCATCGGCTTCAAGGGTGTGTCGGAGCGCGCCGCGAACAAGGCCTACGACGACACGTTGCAGTCGCTGCTCAAGATCGCGGCCCGGACGGCGCGCGATTCGGCGAGGGCTTGCCAGCTCGTCGGCATGGGAGTGCATCGAAACGTGATCGGGAAGATCGAGCATGCCTGGCTCACGCCCGCGGAATTCAACGACCTGCGCGACATCCTCATGCGTGCGAAGGAGTTCATGGATGCGCGCAAGCGCCGCCGCGAGGATGTCCCGGAGGAGCGGCTCTACCTCGGCGCGTTCGTCGCGCTGCCCGTCACGCGCAAGCGTGGGGCAAGGCGAAGGAAGCCGGGCGTGGTCTCGCAAGCCGCCTCGCGTACTGCGTCCGCGGGGACGAAGCGCGTACGAGGCGCCGCCCGCACCAAGCCATGAAGACCAGCCAACGCGCCAGCATCGCACCAGCCCGAGCCACCTCCTGAGGATCACATCATGACACGCTGCAAGACCACAGGCTTCCTTCTCCGCTCCCGCCGCGCGCTCATACGGGTGTATTGCGGATTGTCGCCGGCCGTGATCGTGATGCCGATGTGCGCGACCTTCGCGCTCCTGTCCGCGGCCTGTTCGGTCGTGGTCAGCTCCCCGACCGCCGTCGGCGAGCTCAGCCAGCAAGTGGCCGACGGAAAGTCGGTGACGATCGCGACGAAGAACGGCGGCGTCGAACTCATCCACGACCCTGCCGCGACCGCGATCGAGATCACCGCGCGGATCCGTTGCGCGGGCGAGACGGAGGAGAAGGCCGCGGAGCGCGTGAAGGCGACGAGGCTCGTCGCGGTGCGCGAGGAGAGTGGCCTCGTGCGGATCGGCGTCGAGTTCCCGTCGGATGGACGCT
The DNA here is from genome assembly GCA_021297795.1 of Planctomycetaceae bacterium. Taxonomy (GTDB): domain Bacteria; phylum Planctomycetota; class Phycisphaerae; order Phycisphaerales; family SM1A02; genus QWPT01. The sequence goes on along the minus strand of JAJTGL010000014.1, from coordinate 30,157 downwards.
CGGGCGTCGATGGTGGCACTTTCTCGAAAGACGGCGCGACCATCGTTGTCCGGGCGGCGAACCTCGACGGTATCGACGTCATGACCACGAACGGGGGGATCGACGTCGGAGCCTTCGCCGGGCCCGCGCGTCTCGAGACCTCGAACGGCTCGATCAAGATCAAGGCGCATGCGGGTCCGATCGAAGCACGATCGTCGAATGGCGCGATCCGTGCCTCCGGCGTCCGTGCGCCGATCCTCGCGGACACCTCCAACGGCGGCATCGAGATCTCGCTCGCCGACGACGCCGAGGGTGAGATTGAACTCGACACCTCGAACGGCAACGTGACGATCGAACTCGGCAAGGCGTGGCAGGGGACCGTCACCGCGGACACCAGCAACGGCAGGATCGAGCTGTCGGGTGGCGAGGTCGTGACGAAGCAGGGCACGAGGATCATGACCGTCGGCGACGGATCGAAGGCGAAGGCCACCATCGACACGAGCAATGGCCGCGTCACCGTGCGCGGCGCCAGGAAGTGAAGCAAGGGCACCGAACATGCAGAACGAACCTGTCACCTCCCGCGGCCTCTCTATCCCCAGCCTCCCTATCCGCGGCCTCTCGATCCGCGGTCTCGTCAAGATCCACCCCGGTCCCGTCTGCGCGCTGCGCGGCGTCGACATCGACATCCCCGATGGCATGTTCGGCCTGCTCGGGCCGAACGGCGCAGGCAAGTCGACGTTCATGAACATCGTGGCGGGGCTCGTCGAGCCGACGGCGGGCAAGGTGTTTCTTGACGGCGTCGACGTCGTCGAGAATCCGCGGCACATGCGCGAACGCCTCGGGTATCTCCCGCAGGATTTCGGCTTTTATCCCGATCTGACGGGCCGCGCGATGCTTGAGTTCCTGCTCAAGATGAAGGGCGTGACGGGTCCGAACGGCCGACGCGCGCTCGCCGACGAACTTCTCGAGCGCGTGAATCTCACGAGCGCTGCAAAGCGCAAGGTCGGCGGCTACTCGGGCGGCATGCGGCAGCGACTTGGCCTTGCACAGGCGATCGCGGGGAACCCGCGCGTTCTCATCGTGGATGAGCCGACCGCTGGTCTCGACCCAGAGGAGCGTCAGCGCTTCTACCGCCTTCTCTCGGAGATGAGCGCGGGCCGCGTGGTGCTGCTCTCGACGCACATCGTCGATGATGTGTCGACGCTCTGTCCGCGGCTTGCCGTGATTCGCGCGGGAGAGGTCGTCGCCGACACAACGCCGACAGGCGCGCGTGGCGCGGTCGACGGATCCATCTACGAAGGCTTCGTGGCCGATGCCGAGCTTCCTGACTTTGCGAAGGCACATCGCGTGATCAGCGCCGTCCTCAACGAGGGCCGCAACAATCGCGTGCGCGTGTTCGTGGGACCCGGCCGCGTGCCACCTGTCGGGTTCTCGCACAGCCCGGGCACGCTTGAAGACGCGTATCTCGTGCTGATGCGCTGCCCAAGCGACGAGACTCCGCCGGCGCTCTCGCGTTGTGCCGCGCCCGCCATGGCGAGAGGTGTTGCGTGATCGCCCGTGCGCTTGCCATTCCGCTCCTCGAACTCAAGAACAGTTGGAAGCGTCCGCTCCACTGGATCATGCTGCTCGCCCTCGGTCTGATGTCGTTCGGATTCGTGGCTGGTGGCGTCCAGATCAGCACGGGGAGCGCGGACACGGGCGGCGCGAAGGTCGAGATCAACTCCGCGTTCAACCTCGCGTTCTCCGACATCCTTCTGTTCGCGCTGCTCCTGCCGTTCTTCGTGGCGGTGATCTTCGGCATGCCCGTTCTCGGCGATTTCGACCGCCGCATCAACCGCCTGATCGCCGCGACGCCGATCTCGCATGTGGGCTACGCGTTCTCGCGGTTTCTCGCTTCCCTTGCGGTGATTGCGCTGATTCTCGGCCTGTGGCTCGTCGTCCAGATCGGGATCTACGAGCTCTATCCGCTCGATGCCAACGACCGCGTGCGTGGAGCGTTCAACCTCTGGCACTACCTCGCGCCGCTTCTCATCACGACGCTGCCGCTTGCGGTCTTCACGGGCGGTGTCTCGATGTGGCTCGGCGTGCGCACGCGCCAGCCGGTGCTCGTCTTCGCGTTGCCGGTCGTGATCGTCGTCTCGGGCCTCTTCTTCGTCTGGGTCTACAACTCGCCGCGGCTTCCGCTCTGGGTGAGTCAACTGATGCAGCATGCCGACCCGGCGGGCGTGCGCTGGATGCTGCGCACCTTCGTCGACGAGGATCGCGGCGTCTCGTACTACAACACCGCCGCTTTCGCGCCGGAAACCTCGTTCCTCCTGAGCCGAGCCGCGCTTGTCGCGATCGGACTCGTCGCGACCGTCGCGACTGGTCGGCGCCTTGCACGCACCGAGCACGACGATCGCCACGTCGGCGACCCGATCGCGCTGCTTGCGGCGGCGCGCACCAGCGCATCGAACTTCGCGGAGACCGAGCACGCCGCGATCGCCGCGCGCGGTCGTCCGCCCGAATGCACCGTGCGGCCGCCCGGATTCGTGGTTGCCACCTGGCATGTGCTGCGCGCCGAGACGCGCGCACTTCTCCGTTCGCCAGGCGTCTGGCTCTTCGGTCCGCTCATCCTGCTTCAATCGTGGGGCGCGACGGCCTTCCGCGATGGGCCGTTCGACACCGAGACGCTCGTCACCACGGGTTTTGCCGCCGCGGGCGTCTTCAATACGCTCACGCTCCTCCTCTGCTTCCTGGTCCTCTTCTACACCGTCGAGAGCCTCGTGCGCGAGGAGCGCTGCGGACTCAGCGGCATCTTCCGCGCTTCCCCCGTGCCGACGGCGTCGGTGCTCGCGGGCAAGGTGCTTGCGAACGCGGCGATGGCGCTCGTCATCATCGGTTGCGCGTCGCTTGCGATCGCGATGGTGCTTGGAAAGCAGGCGATTGATACCGGAATCGACATCGACTTCGAGGTGCCCGTCCTCTTCCTGATCCTCGGCGTGCTGCTCGCACCGACGCTCGTCGTGTGGGGTGCGTTCGTGTCGTTCCTCTACGCGCTCCTCCGCAATCGCTTCGTCGTCTACGGCGTCGCACTCGGCGCGCTGATCGCGACTGGCTTTGCCACGCAGTTCGGCTACCTGAACTGGGTCACGAAGTGGCACATGTGGAGCAGCATCCAGTGGAGCGAACTCGACCGACTCGCCTTCATGTGGGACGCGATCGTCGTGAACCGCGTACTCATGCTGTCGCTTGCGGCGTTCTTCATCGTCGCGACACTCGAACTCTGGCCGCGGCGGCTCCCTGACATCCGCGCCGTCGCGGACCGCGCGAAGCCGTGGCCGCTCTTCCGGGCGTCGATCGTGCCGGTACTCGCGGCGTTGCCGGTGTTCGCGATCGGCACCTATGCGGGACTCTCCGTCCGCGCGGGGTACGAAGGCGCACCGGAGCGCGATGCGCAGAAGGCCTATTGGAAGCGGAATTCAAGCACATGGGAGAACGCGCCCGTTCCGGCGCTCGACAAGGTCGACGGCGAGGTGAAGATCTATCCCGAGACGCGCTCGCTCGAGGTCGTCGCCACCTACGTGCTGCGAAATCCGCACATGAAGGCGATGGCGGAGGTGCCGATCACGGTGGGCTCGCACTTCACGACCAGCGATTGGACGGTCGAAGGCGTCGCGACCGATCCCGAGAAGCGCGACCAGCAGCTTCCCGCGATCGAGAACCGCAGTGGGCTCTATGTCGTGATTCCATCGAAGCCGCTCGCGCGCAACGAGACGGTCGCCATTTCGTTCAAGCTGAAGGGCGAGTTTCCGCGCGGATGGTCGCGCTCGGGCGCCGGTGCAAGTGAGTTCCTGCTTCCGTCGGGTGTCGTGCTGACGAGCTTCAGCCCGAGCTTCCTGCCCGTCGTGGGGTTCGTCGAGGGCGTGGGCATCGACACGGAGAATCGCCGCGATGCGCGCGAGTATCCGCTCGACCACTGGAAGTCGCGCGTCGATCCTGCGTTCGGTCCTGCATGGGAAACCGACGTGCGTCTCGCGGTCGAGGGCCCGTCCGATTGGGTCATCAATGTCGTAGGCGTCGAGAAGGAGTCGACCGAGTCGGATGGCCGCAGGCGCACCGTCTGGGAGACGGAGCACCCCGTGCGATTCTTCAACATCGTCGGCGGTCCGCTCGACTCGAAGGAGGGCGACGGCGCGCGCGTCTACTTCTCGCGGCGGACGCCGCACAACGTCGACACGATGGTGAAGGCGCTCGCCGCCGCGCGCAAGAGCTACGGAGCGTGGTTTGGCGAGTATCCGTGGACGAACCTGCGCGTGACGCAGTTCCCGGGGCTTGCGGGCTATGCGCAGGGGTTCCCCGGCAACATCTCGTTCTCCGAAGGGATCGGCTACCTCGCGAAGCCGCTCGCTGGCGAGGAAGACCCGGAGAGGGATTTCGATGATGGCGCCCCTCCAGAGACCGACGAATCCAACGCGCTCGATGTCGCGTTCTACATCGTCGCGCACGAGTCGGGGCACCAGTGGTGGGGCAACATCGTCATGCCGGGCAAGGGCCCAGGCGGCAACATCATCAGCGAGGGTCTTGCCGAGTTCAGCGCGCTGATGCTCGTCCATCACGAGCTTGGCGAAGAACAGGGGATGGCGCTTCGCCGACGCTGGGAGCGCGCATACGTTCTTGGTCGAAGCCCCGACGACGAGCGCTCGATCAACCGCACCGACGGGACGCGTCCAGGTGACCAGGTTGTCACCTACAACCGCGCGGGGTTTGTCTTCTGGATGCTGCGCGAGAAGATGGGTGAAGACGCGATGGTCGCGGGCCTGCGTGCGTTCGTCGACAGGTGGAAGAACGGCGTCGAGACGCCGGAAGGCCTCGACTTCCCGCTGATCGAGGACATGGTCGAGAGTCTGCGCGCCCATGCGCCGGATCCGGCGGCCTTCGACCGGTTTGTCTCGGAGTGGATCTTCGGGACGAGGCTGCCGGAGCTCGAGCTCGGCGAAACTTCGGTCGCGCTCGATGACGCGGGAGGAACGGCCACCGCGGCGTTCATCGTCGACGGGACGTTGTCGAACATCGCGATGGGCGGTGGCGAGGTCGAGGTCGTGGTGCGCGTGTACGGCAAACCGGGTGTGGAGCCGCCCGCGGATGGAAGGGGGCTGAAGGAGGCGCCCTTCGAGGACGTGTCCGTGCGATTGAAGGATGGCGAGCCAGCGGCGTTCCGCATCGCGACGTCATTCAGGCCCGTCAAGGTCGTGGTCGACCCCGAGGTCAGGCTTCTGTTTGCCGGTCGGAAGCGGTGCGAGTCGTCGCTCTGAGAGCAAGCACCGCGGCCTCGCATGCCTCGATGTCGGGAACATGGCTGAAGCCACCGAGCAGCGGCGTCGACAAGCCTGCGTTCTCGGGAGACCCGTTGCTCGTCTGGCTAGGACCTGGGCTCAGCTGGATGAAGCGAAGGTCGCCGGTTCCGTCCGGCCGGATCTTCTTGATCACGTCGACGAGGCAATCCGGGCCGTAGGACGACACGTTCGTCACGCGGCCGATCTTGATGATGATCGCGCGTTGACTTGTGATGCAGTAGGCGGTTCGGGCGGCTGCGCGCCGAAGGAACCCCGGGATCATCAGGTTCGCGATCCCGAACACGAGGCACAGGACCGCAAAGGGCGCAATATCCAGGCCGACATCGCTCCAGCGTTGGTCTGGGCCGTGCGCCGGCGCGGGTGCATACAGGATGTACAGGATCGAGAAGACGGCGACGGCGAGGGCGAGCGCGGTCAGACATCCGCCGAGGTAGGTCGTGAAGCGATACGAGCGCGCGACAGAGTCGGGGACGGGTGATGCCGCGTACCACAACTCTTCTTCGGGCCGGAGTTCGGCGCTGACCACGGACGCGAGTTCGGGACGGAGCCCGGGATTCGTGGCGATCGACATGCGTCGGAAGATACTGGAGACGGTGCACGGCACGTGCCGTGCGGTGCCTGGCACCAGACGGCACGTGCCGTGCACCGGGTATCACCAGCGCCCGCCTTGCGATTTCCGCGGCTCATTGGGTTGGAGTCGCGGTGCCAGACACGTGCCATGCGGTGCCAGGCACCGGTTGGCACATGCCAGGCACCATCTGGCACTGCCTGGCACCGGGTCGCTACGCGCGCAGGATCGCCGTGTTCGGCTTGCCCTTGACGTCGGTGAGGCGGAAATCTCGACCCGCATGGCGGTACGTGAGGCGCTCGTGATCGAGTCCGCAGAGGTGCAGCACCGTGGCGTGCCAGTCGTGGATGTCCATCACCCCTTCCACGGCCGTGTCGCCGACCTCGTTCGTCGCGCCGTAGCTCATGCCTCCGCGCACGCCGCCGCCCGCCATCCACATCGTGAAGCCCTTCGCGTTGTGATCGCGCCCGTCGCCATTCTGCGCGTACGGCGTGCGCCCGAACTCGCCGCCCCAGAGGACGAGCGTGTCGTCGAGCATGCCGCGCTGCTTGAGATCGGCAAGGAGCGCCGCAATCGGTTGGTCGATTTCGCCGCACTGCTTCGCAAGTTCCTCGCGGAGATTGCGGTGCGTATCCCAGCCGCCGTGGCTCACCTCGATGAAGCGAACGCCCTTCTCGGCGAGCCGCCGCGCAAGCAGGCACTGCCGGCCAAATCCGTCGGTCGGCTCCTTGCCGATCCCGTACATCTCGAGCGTGGACTTCTTCTCGTCGGAGAGATCGACGAGATCCGGCACCTCGGCCTGCATGCGGAAGGCGAGCTCGTAGCTCTGGATCACGCCCTCGAGCTCGCGATCCTCCTTCTCCCGCCTGAGCCGCTCCTTGTTGAGCCGCTGGATCAAGTCGATCTGCTCGCGCTGCGCCTTCGTGCCGTAGCGGTCGTTGTCGATGTGCGGGATCGCGTCCTGCGACTGGTTCGCGCGGTTGCCGCCGACCTTGACGGGCGTCGCCTGATAGGCCGCGGGAAGGAAGCCGTTTCCGTAGAGCTGCGCGCCGCCGTTGTCGCCGCGCGGATTGATCGCGACGAAGCCGGGCAGGTTCTCGTTCTCGGTTCCGAGCCCGTAGAGGCTCCACGCGCCCATCGACGGACGCACGAACTGGAAAGATCCGGTGTGCAGCTGGATCGAGGCCTGCGCGTGCGCGGGGATCTCGGCCTTCATGCCGCGGAGGAGGCAGAGGCTGTCGGCCTCCTTCGCGAGATTCGGGAAGAGCTCGCTGACCCAGAGCCCGGACTTGCCCGACTGACGGAATTTCCACGGACTCGCGAGGAGCTTCGAGTTGCCGCGGAAGCTCTTTCCGTCCATCGCCGCGAGTTCCGGCTTGTAGTCGAAGGTATCGACGTGGCTCGGGGCACCGGCCATGCAGAGGAAGATGATGCGCTTCGCGCGCGGGGCGAAGTGCGGCTTCTTCGGCGCGAGCGGATTGAGCGCGTCGTCGTCGGGAAGGAGAAGGGACGTCGCGGAGGCGTGCGCGGCCATCGACGCGAAGGCGACGGAGCCAAAGCCGCACGCTGCGAGGCGGAGCATCTCGCGGCGACTGAGGGCGGTGGGGAGCCGGTTGCTGCAGAGTTCGGACATGACGTGCTCGATTCGTCGGAGTCGTGATCGGTTCGCGGAGAGCGTGAACGTGGTTCAGTCGATGGTTCGGAACTCGCCCGAGAGTAGGAGCGCCTGGCAGAGCGCGGACCACTCGGCGTCGCGGGGAGGCGCGTCCGCCGCGGAGCCGGCGGATCCCGCCCGCTGCGCGAGCCGCTGTCGGATCCGCTCGCGCACGGTGCCCGCGCGCGGGCCGTCGTTGGCGGCGACCTGCGCGCCGCCCGGCTGGGCGTCGAGCGCCTTGCGGAAGTCGTCGAGGAAGTCGCGGCATGCGCGGCTCTCCGAGGTGGTCGGCTTGCGGCCGAACGCGAGCCGGAACGCCTCCGCGATGCGTGCCGCCTCCTCGTCCGACGCCTCGGTCACGCGGCGCGCGAAGGCGTCCGAGATGCGGCTGATCTCGGCGCTGTTGAGGAGATAGAGCGCCTGTGTGGGCACGTTGGTGGCGTCGCGCTGGCCGGTCACGAACGACGGCTCGGCGAAGTCGAAGACCTCGAGCGACTCGGGCACACGGTCGCGCACGATCGGGAGATAGACGCTGCGATGGCGATCGGAGGTCGAGAGCATCGTTCCGAACATGCGCTCGACCTGCGGGCCGCGCATTCCGCCCTCGGCGAGATTGATCGGCGACCCGACGCGCGGGGTCGGGTCGAGGAGCCCCGCGACCGACAGCATCGCGTCGCGGATCGCCTCGGCCTCGAGCCGCTGCTTTGGCATGCGCCACAGGTACGCGTTGTCGGGGTCGATTTCGGCATCACTCGCGTCGAACTCACTCGACATCGCGTAGGCCCGCGAGAGCATGATCTCGCGGATGAGCGCCTTCGTATTCCAGTCGAGCGCGATGAGTCGCGTGGCGAGATGGTCGAGCAGCTCCGGGTGCGTCGGTGCTTGCCCGCTCATGCCGAAGTTGTCGGGGGTCGGGACGAGCCCCTTGCCGAAGAGGTGCAGCCACACGCGGTTCGCCCAGACGCGCGCGGTGAGCGGGTTGCGTTCATCCGCGATCCACTCGGCGAGCTCGAGCCGGCCGCTTCCCTTCGTGATCCGCGGCTTCTCGCCGTACGAGACGAGTTCGACCACGCCGCGCGGGACTAGCGCGCCGGGCTTGTCGATCTCGCCGCGATCGAGCAGTGGCGCGTTGACGGGCTTTGCCTTGTCGACGACACCCATCGCGACGAGGTTGTCCATCGTCGGCTCGCCCTTCTCGTCGAAGCGGTCGAGGATCGCGCCGACGTTCGCCGCGGCTCCCCGCGTGGCGCGCGCACGTACGATCTGCTGCTGGATGTTCGCCGGCACCGCCTCGCCACGTCGTCGCGCGGCCTGCGCTTCGGCGATCACCGCGTTCGCCTTCTCGACCTCCGCCTTCGCGCGTGCCTCGGCCTCCACGAGCATCGAGACCTGCTGCGTGGCCATCTTCGGACCGAGGGGGAGACCGGAGTCATCGGGAAGCTCGACCAGCTTCGCCGGGTGGTTGTTCTGCTGCGCCTCGAACGTGCCGTATCGCGTCTCGGTCGAGAGGAAGATGCCCGCGAGCGCGTAGTACTCCTTCTGCGGGATGGGATCGAACTTGTGATCGTGGCAGCGCGCGCACGCGACGGTGAGCCCGAGCATGCCTTGCGTCAGCGCGTCGATCTGCTCGTCGGCGAGATCCATCTGGAACTGCGGGCGGCCACGTACGTTATGGCTCTTGGCGCCGATCGCGAGGTAGCCGGTCGCGACGAGCTGCTCGGCGCGCTCGGCCGAGTCCTTCGCGGGAAGCAGATCGCCCGCGATCTGCTCGACGAGGAACTCGTCGAAGGGTTTTCCCTCGTTGAAGCTCTCGATCACGTAGTCGCGGTAGCGCCACGCGTGCGGATAGAGCGTGTTCGCCTCCTTGCCGCTCGACTCGGCGTAGCGCGCGACATCGAGCCAGTGACGGCCCCAGCGCTCGCCGAACTGAGGGCTCGCAAGCATGCGGTCGACCGCCCTCGCGAACGCGTCGGGAGAGGCGTCCTTCTCGAAGCGCTCGATCTCCTCGACGCTCGGCGGAAGCCCGACGAGATCGAAGCTTGCGCGGCGGAGGAGCTCGCGGCGATCCGCCGGCTCCGCGGGGGTCAATCCGCGCTCCGCGAGGCCATCGGCGATGAAGGCATCGATCGGAGTCCTCACCCACGCGGCGAGGTCGCCGCCGATCTTCGGCACTTCGGGTGCGACGATCGGTCGGTAGGACCAGTGGCTTTCCTTCCCCTTCGCGATGTCCTCGGCGGTCCATCGATGCGCGGTGCCGGGCGACGCGCCCTTCGGCGCCTCCGACTCGCTGCGCGGATCCGGTGCACCCATCGCGACCCACTGTTCGAGCAGGGCGATGTCCTCGTCGCGGAGCTTGCCGGCGGGCGGCATCTCGTACTCGCTGTCGTGGTAGCGCACGGCGCGGATCAGCAGGCTCGAGTCGGTGTCGCCGGGCACGACGGCCGGACCGGATTCCCCGCCCTTGAGCGTCGCCTCGCGCGTGTCGAGCCGGAGCGAGCCCTTCGACTTGCCCGACGACGTCGAGTGGCAGCCGTAGCAGTTCGCGATGAGGATCGGCCGGATCTTCGACTCGAAGAACCTGAGGTCATCGGCGCTGAGGATCGGTGCGCTCGCGAGGTCGTCCATGCCCGCAGGTCGTTCCCCGATCTCCTCGCTCATCTGTGCAGCGGCGGGCGCGGCGCCGAGGATCGATGCGACGGCGAGCGCTGCGACGTGGATGGTGGATTGGAGGAGCGAGACGCGAGGGCGCATCATGGGCCTGACCTTCCCGGATCCGCGGTGCCGTGGTTCCGACATGGAAACGGCGCTCGGACGAACAGGATTGCGGAAATCGGCTCACCCGGGACCGAAATCGGCGCCTGATTCGACGGTTTCCGGGCTTTCACGCCGGAAGATCCGGTCCAGACCTTGCGCGGTTCGACTTCTGGGCGATCCTGTGGCGGTCGCGTCTGCCGCGTGGGATCGCCCCGCGCCGCGTCGCCGGAGTCCGCCAGCCGGTACTCCCCGATGGATCAGCCCCGAGCAGAGGAGTCGAGATCATGAAGGTCGTGAAGGATGGCGTGTTCGGATTGGTCGTGTCGGCCGTGGCCGCAACGGTGCTCTCGTGGAGCGGCTCCGCGGCGGCGCAGGGTGCGAACAACTGCATCGATGCGCAGTACGTCAAGGGCTACGGCTCGTATCCCTTCAACACCGCCGGTGCCACCACCGACGGAGTCGCCGACGCGCTCTGTCTCTTCTCATCGCAGTCAAACATCTTCAACGACGTCTGGTTCCGCTTCGTGGCGCCTGAGGACTTCGTCGTCGACGTGACGAACTGCAGCGCCTCGGCGCTCGACTCGAAGATCGCCATCTACGACGGAAGCTGCGCCGGCCCTGTGATCGCCTGCTCCGACGACAACTGCGCGCTGCAGACGCGCGTCACCTTCGCGACGACCGCGGGCGCGACCTACTACATCCGGGTCGGCAGCTACAGCTCCGCAGCGACGGGGAGCGGCTCGATCACCATCTCGCCGATCGCGCTTCTCGGCGACGTGACGAACAAGGTGACCGGCGTCCGCTACGTCGCGGTGAACGCCACCACGTGGACGGCCGCCGAGACGCTGGGCGTCTCGCTCGGTGGGCACCTGGTCTCGATCGGCGATGCGGAGGAACAGGACTTCGTCTGGCAGAACTTCCGCATGCTCGGAGGGGTCGACCGCCGCATCTGGATCGGATTCTCCGATCAGACGACCGAGGGCGCCTTCGAGTGGTCGGACGGCACCGCGGCGAAGTACACCAACTGGAACGCGGGTGAGCCGAACAACTCGGGCGGCACCGAGGACTACGCCGAGATGCTCGGCTCGACGGGCAAGTGGAACGATCTGAGCAACAGTGGATCGGGATTCCCGCACATCGCGGTCATCGAGATCCTCGGAAGCGGTGGCGGCGGCGGCCCGTGCCCGGCCGATCTCGACGGCGATGGATTCGTGACGGCCGCGGATCTTTCGCTTCTCCTGACTGGTTGGGGCAATCCTGCGTCCGGGGTCGACATCGACGGCGACGGTGAGGTCGGCGCGGCGGACCTCTCGCTGCTGCTCGCCGCCTGGGGTGATTGTCCGCTCTGAGATCGCGTGATCGCGCGGGGGGACGACGGGCGACCCGCTACTTCCCCGGCGTGGCCGGCACGAAGGTGCGGTCGCCGAGCCGCGTAAGCTGCGCCTCGCGCAGTTCGGCGATGGTGTCGTTCGAGTGGCATTCGGCGCCGCCGTCGCTCAGGGCGAAGCCGACTCGGAGCACTTCCTGCTGCGAGATCCCCTCGGGTGGTCGCGACGGGGCGTATCGACGCTCGTCGCCGTCGATGCGATGCGCAAGCCCAGCCTTCTCGAAGCCGGCGAGCAGGCGCCTCGCGTTCGCCGGCGCGATCGCGGCGGCACGGACGAGCGTGTCGACCGACGCACCCTTGCCCTCGCGGAAGCGGTCGCACAGCGCGGCGAAGCAGGGAATGGCCTCGGCAGGCTCGAAGACGTCGGGCGCGCTCAGCGCGCTCGCGAGATTGCGGCCCTGTCGCATGAAACTCTGGAGGATCGCCGCGATCTGGAGCCCGAAGAGCACCACGAGCCACATGAGGTAGATCCACATCATGAAGAGCGGAACAAGTCCGAGCGAGCCGTAGAGCCGGCTCGCCGAGAAGCTGCCCGCGAGCGATGCTCCGAGGAAGCGCTTGCCGATCTCGACGAGGAGCGTGGCGACGAATGCGCCGATGATCGCGCTGCGAAGGTCGACCTTCGCATTCGGCACCGTCGCGTACGCCGCCGAAAGCAGGATCCAGAGCGAGATGAATCCGCCGACGAGCGAGAACAGCCACGCAGACGCGCCCAGGATCACGCTCTCGGAGCCGAGTGCGCTCGAGAAGGCCTTGAAGGCGAGCGGGATGGCCGCGAACAGCACGGGCCCCGCGGTGATCACGAACCAGTAGATGAGGATGCGGCGGACGAAGGGCCTTCCGCTCGGCGCACGGTAGATCGCGTTGAAGCTCGACTCGATCGCGACCATCGTCCAGACCGCCGAGAAGACCACCGCGAGCGCGCCGACGAGCCCGATCGCCGAGAGATCGATGCGCGCGGCCTCGCCCACGAGCGACTGGATCCACTGTCCGAGCGGGACGGACGAGCCGCCGTCGGAACCCTCGATGGCCACCTGATCGAGCGCGAGGGCCTCGGTCGCGTGCGCGACCAGCTCGCTGAAGCCGTCGCCGAGCAGTGCACGCGTGACGATCGTGGCGACCACGAGCACGGGCAGCATGCCGAACAGCGTGCGGAACGCGAGATTCGCCGCCATCGTCGGCGCCTGCGATTCGCGAAGCTGGGTGGCGGCGAAGCGAATCGCGCGACCGATGTCGCGCGTGCGTGGCGCGAGATCGCGGGCGGGTTCAGTAGGCATGACGGTCGATGCCGAGGAACTTCTTGACCTTGGTCATGCCGCGCCGCACCGCGCGGCGCCAGGGCGTGTAGTACGACGGATCGATGGTCGCCGACTGGACTTCCCGCGCGCTGCGCTTGAGGCGCGCGATCCAATCGGCCCGCGTCTTGACGCCGCTCTTGATCGCGGAGAGCGGAAGCTCCTTCAGGAGATCCTCGTCGGTCTTGATCGCCGTCAGCGGCTCGCGCGGGTCGTCGAGATGCAGCTGACGGAGCGGCGGCCAGTACCAGCCGACGATCTCGCCGCCCAGCGCGGCACGCATGCCGAATCCGCTGAAGGTCTCGTCCTCTTGGATCGGCGCGTATTTCTCGACAACCCGGCGACGCATCAGGTAGCCGCTGCCGGCCACCCACATGTTGCGCAGTACCGTGTGGCTGCCGAAGGTCTGCAACTTGCCCTTGGCGAGTTCGGGAACGAAGTCCTCCTCCTGGAAATGCCAGCAGCTGAGGATGCCGAAGCGAGGTTCGTCGCGCATCGCCTTGCGCAGCGTCTCGCCCCAGCCGAACGGCATCATGCAGTCGTCGTCGACCTTGGAGACGAAGCCGCCCTTCGACTCGGTGTACAGCCAGTTCGTCGGCACGCGCAGCTTCAGGTTCTCAGGGCAGTGGTGGAAGCGATGGAAGCGCGGATGGTCGGAGAGGCTCCGAACCACCTCCAGCGTCTCCTGATGGTCGCCGTTGTGCCAGACCCACACCCGCATGTTCTCGTCGCACGTGGCGAGCAGCCTCTCGAGCGTCAGCCGCGTGTAGTGCGGCCGCCGATAGGTGATCATCAGCACGTCGATGGATTCGGGGGATTCGGGGGCTTCGGGCGAACTCATACCGTGGTCAGCGTATCGGCTCCACCCTGCAGGCACCTTGCGTGAACGCGGTGCTTCGTCCCTGATAAATGGTTCGGTATGACGACTCCAATCGTCAACGCGTCCAAGGGATTGAGTCCTGACCCGAGAACCTTGCAACGATCGTTGTCGGCTCCGGTCAGGAACCCCAGGCGCTGAGCAGGGCGGCGAGATCCTCGGCGTCGACGATGCCATTGCCGGTGATGTCGCCCAGTCCACCAGTACCCCAGTTCGAGAGGAGGGTGGCGAGGTCATCGCCGCCGACGATTCCGTCGCCGTTGAGATCGGCGGGATTCGACGCGGCCGAAGGGCCCTTCGAGGCGACCGTGACCGAGGTCGGGGCGCCGACGGTCGCCGGCTTGAAGAGGCCGATGGTCGCGTTCACGACCTGCGGGGCCGTATTGGCATCGAACCAGAAGTTGTACATGGTGGCGAAGCGCAGGGCGTTCGAGTTCGCGCTCTGCGAGTGGGTGCCGCCGGTCCAGGTCACCGCACCTCCCGAGACCGAGCTGGTCCAGTCGGTCGGGCTCGACGGATCGCCCGAGTGGTAGTCGATGTCCTTGAAGCCGACGTTCGTGATCGTCACGCCGGCAGGGACGGGCACCGAGAACGAGCGGCCCGAGCGGTCGGAGTTCAGGTTGTGCACCGCGTACTCGTAGCGCCACGTGCCGTTGCCGTTCGAGCGCACGCTGACGCCCGCGATGAAGCGGCCGTCGTTCGGGACGTCGACGTTCGCGATCGATGCGTTCGCGTCGACGAGCGGCCACGCCTCGATCGCGGGCTTCTGCTGGATGGTGGCGCCTGTCAGGGTCAGCGTGTAGGCGCCGGAGGAAAGCGTGCCGACGGTGAACGGACGGTAGGACGCGTTGTTCATCTTGTTGCCTGCGGTCGCGTCCTGCTGATGGACGTACTGCGCCTCGAAGAAGTACTGGGTACCCGCGTTGAGCGCGGGGTCGAGGAACGTCGAGTCGATCTGCAGACGTCGGCCGATCGTCGCCGCCGCGGATGGCATTCCCGCGTTCGACGTTCCCGGGAATGTTCCGGTCGCGGCGTTGACCTCGCTTCTCGTCCCGAGGCCCGACTGGCCGCCGTTGAGGCTCGAGCTGTAGGGATCGGAGCAGCCGATGCCGAGGTAGGTTCCGGTGCTCGAGGCCTGGCACGTTCCGCAGAGCGTCTGCTGCAGGGCGGTGAATCCGTGCTTGCCCCAGCTCATGCCGATCTGCTCGAACCGTCCGTTGTTGTAGCGGAACGCATTCATCGGGATGAACGGGTGGCGATTGTCTGGCGATGCAAACCACTCGAGCTGGGCCGTGCCGATGTTGCAGCTCGTCGTGCCGATCGCGTACGCCATCACCGTGCGCCCGTTGACGACCACCGATCCATACTTCGAGACGTTCGGGATCGCGCCAACGATGACATCGGCCCCCGCGGCGGCGGTGCCGCCGTCGCCGCCCGCTGCGGGAACGGCGGAGGCGTTGAACTGTCCGAGCAGGATGGCGGCGAGTCCGAGCGAGGCGGAAGCGAGGGCGATCGTGGTCTTCGTCATGGGGATTCCGGTGTGGGGAGCGGGGGCCAGATGGACGCGGAGAGAGTAACCCCGTCTTGCGGAGGCACAAGTGCCGATGGATGAATGAACAGGCCACACCGTCGTGAGCGGAGGACGGGCGGCGTCGGCGCAAGGCCCGACGTCCGGAAAGTCGGCCCGCGGAGGAGGTGGTCCCCGGTGGGGCGGCGCGTGTTTCGGCCCGGTCCGGCGATGAACCCGGCGGTCCCGGGGGGCTCAGCCGGTCCAGGCGGCGAGCAGCGCCGCGAGATCCTCGGCGCCGACGGAACCGTTGCCGTTGACATCGCCGACGCCCGCGTTGCCCCAGTTGGCGAGCAGCGTGGAGAGATCGGACGCATTTACCGCGCCGTCGCCGTTGAGATCCTCGGGGATCGACGCCGACGAGGGGCCCTTGACCGGAGCAGTCATGGCATCCGGTGCACCCGCTGCGCCGGGCTTGAACAGTCCGAGCGTGGCCGCGACGTTCTGGGGCGGCGTGGAGGCGTCGAACCAGAAGTTGTACATCGTCGAGAAGCGGAGCGCGTTCCCGTTCGGATTCGTCGCGTAGGTGCCGCCGGTCCAGGTGACCGAGCCGCCGCTCGTCGAGATCGACCAGTCGGTGAGGTCGTACGGATCGCCCGAGTGGTAGGCGACATCGCGGAAGCCCGCGTTGGACACCGTGACGCCGGCCGGGATCGGAACCGAGAACGATCGGCCCGAACGGTCGGAGTTCATGTTGAACACGGCGTACTCGTATCGCCACGTGCCGTTGCCGTTGTCCTTCGCGTAGTTGCCGACGATGAAGCGTCCGTCGCCCTCGACATCGACGTTCGCGAGCACGACCGCCGGGTTGAAGGTTGGCCACGCCTCGATCGCCGCGCGCTGCTGGATGGTGGCGCCTGTGAGCGTGAGCGTGTAGGCACCCGACGAGAGCGAGCCAACGGTCAGCGCGCGCCACGACGCGTTGTTGTTGTCGTTGCCACCGGCGGCATCCTGCGCGTGGATGTACTGCGCCTCGACGAGATAGCTCGCGCCTGCATTCAGGCTCGGGTTGAGATCATTCGCGTTCACCTGCAGACGACGACCGATGGTCGCCGGCGCAGTGGGCATGCCGGAGTTGTAGGTGCCCGGGAAGATGCCGGTGGCCGCGTTCACTTCCTTGCGCGTTCCGAGGCCGCTCTGGCCGCCGTTGAGGCCGGCGCTGTACGGATCCGAGCACCCGATGCCGAGGTAGTTGCCCGTGCTCGATGCCTGGCAGGCGCCGCAGAGCGTCCCCTGCAGCGCGGTGAAGCCGTGCTTGCCCCAGCTCATGCCGATCTGCTCGAGCCGTCCGTCCTTGTGGCGGAACATGTTCTGCGGGATGAACGGGTGGCGGTTGTCGGGCTGCGCGAACCACTCGAGCTGCGCCGTGCCGATGTTGCAGCTCGTGGTACCGATCGCGTAGGCCATGATGGTCTGGCCGTTGACGACGACGGAGCCGTACTTCGCGATGTCGGGGATCGCTCCGACGATGACGTCCGCACCGAGGCCGCCGCCGCCACCACCGCCGCCACCGCCCGAACCCTCGGCGATGGTCAGGATGCCTGCACCGCCATTCGAGGAGCCGAATCCGCCGACGATCACGCGATACGTGGTTCCGGCGACAAGCGCCGCGGTGGTCTGGCTCTGCAGCGAGCACGCGTCGTCATCGCAGGCGATGGAGGTCGCTCCCGACGTGCCGGGGCAGGCGCTCATGATCGCGATGCGGGTATCCCAGCTCGCGTTTCCGCAGATCGAGAACGTGTAGCTCGCGCTCGTCGGAGGCGTGAACGTGAAGTAGTTCGCCTTGTAGATCGTGTGCGCCGAGCAGCTGCCACCCGCCGGGATCGACGCCGATGCGGTGGCCGAGGTGGTGTTGAAGGCGTTGTCGCCCACGACCGCCGCGACGGCCGTTGCGCAGTCGGTCGAGCCTCCGGCGACGCCGCCATCGCCCCTGCCTCCCGCGCGGGCGGACACCTGTCCGAGCAGGATGGCCGCGAGGCCGAGCGCCGTCGTGGGGAGCAGGAGGGAGGAATGGAGCCGGACGGTCGGGGTGGAGCGCATCTTCGAGATCCTCGGACCTTGTGCGGCCGGGGGACGTACGCGTCGCCGATGCCGCGGGGGGTTCCTTGCAATGTAGATCGCGTTTGCGGCACCTCCGATGGTTCCGGCAGATTTACCGGTGGAAATTCCATCCGGATGAAATCGACGGTCCGCGGTTGGAGGCGACGCCGGGCCTCTCAGCGGCGCGCGCCCCTCTCAGACCCTCTCCCCTCGCGTGCCGGGTCTCGGGCGATCGATTCGACTCGTACGCCCGGTGTTGCCCGGGCTTCACTCCGGGGCACCCTCTCGATGCGATGCGGTGCGATGCGCGCGGCCCGGTTCTGAGCAGCACCAGAGCGAGCAAAGGCGGCGGTCGCGAAGCAGCATCGGTGCTTCGCCCCGCCGCCAGTTGCGAGCGCTCCATCAAGCGGGAGACGGGACTCGAACCCGCGACATTCAGCTTGGGAAGCTGACGCTCTACCAACTGAGCTACACCCGCGCGAGGACGCAGTATAGCGCACTTCCGAGGGAAGTCCCCGCCGCACGGAGGGGCGCCTGCGCGGAACGACAACCCGCCGGCGGGTTCCATCGCGAGGAATCTGCGGGGCCGCGATCATGCGTTGCGGCAGCGCAGCGCGCGCGCGGCGCACTGGACGCGTCGCTCGAGGTCCGGCGCGTCCAGTTCGGCGATGAGCGTGGCGGCCTGCGCATCGTCTGGAACGCTCGCGCTGCCCAGATCACCCGCGAGCCCTGCGACGAGATCCGCCGGTCCTGCGACGAAGGCGGTGCGCGCGAGCTCGGCCGCGCCCTCGCGCGCCCACAGTGCGCCGAAGCCGCGCACGATCACGGTTCCCGGAATCAGCAAGGCCGGCTGCGTGAGCGGCGTGCGCGCGAGATCCTCGCCGCGGAGGTCGAGCACGAGCAGCGGACGCGGCGCCCGAGCGCGCAGCGCCAGCAGTTCGCGCGGCGTGATTGGTTCGACCGCCACGCCGTCGCGCACGATCGGCGCCTCGATGAACAGCGTGTCGACCTGGCGTGCGAGCGCGACGAGGTCGTCGAGCGAGGGGCGCGCGGCCCACGCCAGTTCGCGACGCTCACCGGATTCGGCGCGCAGCGAATCGATCAACGTGTTGCGCTCGCCAAGCGCGAGGCCGATCCGTCGCCCGCGCGCGAAGCGACGCGCGAGTGCGGCGGTCGCCGCGCGCTCGTCGGCGAACGGCAGGACTTCGTCGGACCCCGCGGAGATGCGTGCGGCGAGGCGCTCGACGAGTCCGCGTCGGAGCGCGCCTCCGGCTTCGGGTGGGGGAGTGACGGTCGTCGGCACAGGCGGGGTGCGGCCGTCGGACGAGGGCGGGATCGAGATCGAGAAGCTGGCGGTGCAGGCGGTCATGGTGGTTTCCTTCGTCGGGTTCCCTCGGGGTGTCCGGAGGGGCGTGGTGCGGTCGAACTGCGGGCTTTCCAGGGTGAAACCGGGGTTTCCGCCGACGAGGACCGCGAAAAGCGACCGACGCCGGCGGGGGCCGGCGTCGGGTGAGAAACGGTCGAGGGGTCCGTTCAGCGATGGTCCGAGGCCGGCATGCTCTTGCGAGCGACATGCATGCAGTGCATGTGCTTCTGCATCTGCTTCTTCGTGGCGGCGGCGATGGACTGCTGAGCGGTCATGGTGTCGATGTCCGTGGCGAGGCGCGGAGGGTAGGAGCGGTTCGCACGCCGTCAAGAGTTCGATGCAAAGAAATGCAAACGTCGAGCGGGTCGGGGTGAACACCCGATCCGGCCTGGCGCCGAGCGATGCGCTCGGACCACGGCACCTGCGCGACATCGACCATCGTGCACGCGCAACATCGCGTCACCGCGTCACGGGCTTCCACTCCGCGACCTGCACCTCGATCGCATCGAGCTCGCTCTCGGGACGTCCGCGGCTCGCGCGACCCGCCGGGCGCGCCGCACCGGTGGCCGTGAAGCGCGCGGCGAACCGAAGCCAGAAGACGACCTCGGCCTCGTGGAGGCGGCCGAGATCGTCGCACGCGTTTGCGCCACCCATCGCTGAAGCGTCGTCAAGCAGCCGGCGCTCGCTCCGCTGCGAAACGGAGGCCCGCGCATCGTCTGCGCTGGCGGCGACGCAAACGATGCGTTCGCGCCGCGACCATGCAGGTCAGCCCTTCAGCACGCGCTCGGCCTCGAGTTCCGCCGGCGTCAGCGCGGCGGATTGCTTCTTCGCCTCCGCCTCGTTGAGCTTCTCCTCGGTGTCGAAGATGCCGATCTTCGGTCCGAAGGCGGCGATGATGCCGTCGCCGACGCCGAGGATCGCCCAGCCCGCGATCAGGCCTGCGCACACCGCTTCCTTCGAGTCGACCCAGAGCCTCCACCCGAAGGTGCCGATCTTCTCGTGGTAGCGGCCCTCGAAGAACGCGAAGATGCACGCGCCGATGAACATCATGAGCGTGCCCTCGGGAGGCAGCACGACGCCGAGGCCGATCGCGACCGCGCTCAGCGGGAACTTGCCGCGCGTCGCGGTGCGAAGCACCTCGAACACGAGCGCGATGACCGCGCCCGCGAGCATCGCCCATGCGGCCGACACGGGCAGCACGCCCCAGAGCTTCGCGATGCCGTCGGCGCCGGTCTGGACGACCGTGCCGGTCGACTTGCCCATGCCGCCGATCACATCGGAGATCGCGGCCCACTGGACGGCGCCGGGCACGGCCCAGGTCTGGGTGACATGGTCCTTGATCGAGGTTTCCTCGGCCTTGTTCGCGAGGAAGAGGATGTAGAAGAGCGGCGTCGACGCGAGCGCGCCCGCGACGATGCCGATGCAGTGGCCGATCGCCTGCTGGCGCGGCTTCGCGCCGAGCATGTAGCCGGGCTTGATGTCCATCAGCAGGTTCGACGCGTTGCCTGCGACCTCGGTGGTCACGCCCGCGGTCATGAGGTTCGTGGCGGGGTTCGCGGGCTGGATCGCGCCGAAGGTGAACTGCGTGATCTTCGAGAGCGACCCGGTCGGCGTCGTGCCGGTGAGCGCGGTGGCGTTCGCGGCGATGAGCGTCAGCACGATGATCATCGGGATCGAGAGCGCGCCGATCCACCAGTCGACGCCGAACCACTCGTGATTGATGTAGATGATGACCGCCGACACGATCGGGATGCCGATCAGGCTCCACTTGATCGGCAGCTCGATCTCGCGCAGGCAGTCGTCGGTCTTCGCCTTCTTCATGAAGAGGCCGGTGAAGGCGCTGATGAGGAGCTTGGGCTTCGCGAAGAGGCCGATCATCGAGGCAGTGACCATCATCGACACGCCCCACCAGAGGCACCAGGTGTTCGTGAGGTGCGCGCGGCCGAACACCGCGTCGGCCATCGCGTAGGTGCCGTCGGCCTGCGCGATCTTCGCCATGTTCTTCGGCAGGATTTCGCCCGCGTGGATCATGACCGGGGCGATGACGAGGTAGTTCGCGATCATGCCGATCATGACGCTCGACGCGATGCGCATGCCCATGAGGCCGCCGGCGCCGAGCATCGACAGGTCGAACGCAAGCGACACGCCGAGCTGCTTGAAGTTGATTCCCGAGATGTTCGGGAGCCACGCGCCGGGATTGGCGGCCGCGCGCGTGTAGAGCCACTCGTCGAGATGGTCGGGGATCTTGACGAGCGAGTCCTTCGCCTTCGATGTGCCGAGGACGAGGATCTGGAGCACCGCCATGTAGCCGCTGGCGACGGCGAGCTGCAGCACCGCGCCGATGCCCGCGGCCCACGCGAGCGCCTTCGCCTTGAACATTCCGGCCGATACGCCGTCGCCCGCCGCCGACGGGCGCTCGACGGGCATGTCGTCGACCATGTTCTTCGTGCCGCCCTCGGGGGCGTCCGGGTAGAGCGAGTCGAGCACGACCGCGCACGCGCGGCCCTCGGGGAACGGCTGCTGCTCGTCGTTGATGAAGCGGCGCTTCATGGGGAACGCGACGAGCACGCCGAGGATGCTCGCGACCACGTTCCAGACGAGCATCTTGTACCACTCCATGGTCGAGTTGGTCACGAACATGTACGCCATGAGCGCCGAGATGAGCGGGCCGGTCATGTAGCCGGCGGCGGTCGCGATCGACTGCACCGCGTTGTTCTCGAGGATCGTCATGTCCTTCGAGAAGCGTGCCGACGCGAGCGCGCGGAAGATGACGAACGAGAGGATCACGCTCGTCACGCCGACGCCGAGCGACCAGCCCGTCTTCGCGCCGATGTAGAGGTTCGTCGCCGAGAGCACGCCGCCGAGCATGAAGCCCGTGATCGCCGCGCGGATCGTGAGCTGCGGCATGTTGCCGCGGAACACATTCTCGAGCCACCAGCGGTCCTTCTGCTCGCGCGTCCAGGTGCGGGTCTGCTCGTCGGTCAGATGGGGAAGGGCCATGGAGCGCAATGTAGGGGAATCGCCGCGAATGCTCCAACGCGGGGGTGCGCCGCGAGGGCCGCTCGGCGAACCCGTGGGCCTTCGCGGTGTCGCTGCGGTAGGCTCTCGGCATGGGTCGACGCGATCGGGACGAGACGCCGAAGTGGGGGAAGCGCACGCCGCCGAAGGCCGAGCGCGCGGCGGCCGCGGCGGAACTCGAGGCCGAGGAGCGCCGCAAGGCCGCGGGGCTTTCGCGCTCGGCCGAGGCGCTGCGCACCGCGAGCCCGCGGATGCTTGGCGAGAAGTCGCGGTATCTCGCGGTCGATCTCGGCCTCGCGACGGGGATCGCCGTCTACGGGCGCGACGGGCGGCTCGAGTCGGTGCGCAGTCGTCGATTCCAGTCGAAGGACGCACTGCGCGCGGCCTCGGCCGCGATCCTCGACGAGGTGCCGTACGTGCATTCCGTCATCGTCGAGGGAGGTGGCGAACTTGCGGAGGCTTGGGAGCGCGCCGCCATCCACCGAGGCATCCATTTCCGCGCGGTGCAGGCGTCGGCGTGGCGGTCGATGTTCCTCTACGAGCGCGAGTCGCGCGACGGCGCGATGGCGAAGGAATCGGCGGTGAGGATCGCCGCGCAGGTGATCGCGTGGAGCGAGACGCGCGGGATTTCCGCGGATGTCGGCCACGATGCGGCCGAGGCGATTCTCGTGGGCCTGTACGGTGTCGTGCAGGCAGGCTGGCTGCGTGAAGTACCACGCTTTCGGCGTTGACAACGGATCACGCGCGCACGGCCGTCGCGTAGACGGCCTCGGCACCGACCCACGCGAGTGCGGAGAAGGGCGCGCGCCCCTCGAACGCGATCTCGACCGCCCACGCGCGCGCGGCGCCGTCGATCGGCGGCGTGCTTGGTGTGAAACCGGTCGCGACAAGTGCGGTTCCGAACCAGCCGACCTCGAGCGCATGCGCCTTCACGCACGCCTCGCGCGCGCACCAGAGTGCGATCGGGCCGGTGAGAAGTTCAGGATCGCTTGCGCGGATGAGCGCGATTTCCGCTTCCGAAAGGCTCATACGGAGGAGTGCCTGCGCGCGATGGTGGTCGATCTCCTCGACGTCGACACCGAGCGCAGCGCATGAACCCACCGGTGCGACCGCCGCGACCGCACGTGCGCGCGAGTGCGCGATCGAGAGCGGAGGTGCCCCGTCCCACGTGGGCTTCGGGCGGCCGCGCTCGTCGCGGAGGACGGGCCGTGCGGCGTGCGCGCGCGCATCGCTCTCGGCAAGCGCCGCGTGCAGCGCGAGCCGACCCGCGGTGAAACCCGTGCGGCGCGCCGCCGAGCGGATCGACGAGGCGAGCGTGCGCTCCTCCTCGGGAAGCATCGGTTCGTCGTGCGCGAGGCGCTTCGGATGCCGGGCGTCGTACTCGGCGAACACCGAGCCCACGGGCAGCGCCTGCGCGGATGGGCGGTGGATGCGGGTCATCGCTTGGAAGGTGTGCGCCTTGGAGCAGCGCGTGCGGGCTTCGTGGCAGCCTTCCTGACGACCTTCCCCGCGGGATCCTTCGCGCGCAAGACGAGCACGACGTCGCCCGCGCCCTTGCGGAACGGCTTCTTCGGCAGATCCTCGTCGGTCGCGTCGCGGCAGTCGAGCACCTCGAAGCCTCCGGCGGCATCGAGAATGTCCTTCAGCATGGCGAAGGTGAAGGTGAGGAGGTCGTACTGCTCGGCGATCACCGCGGGCGTGTCGGGCACGTTCGCGGTGATCGTGATCTGCCGGATCCGCTCGCAGCGCGTGACCTTGTCGAGGCCGAGCGACTCGGTGCGGAGCGCGGCGAAGCCGCCGCCCGCGATGTCGACGGGGCCGCGTTCGAAGACGATGCCGGTCGGGATCGTGTCCTTCGCCTCGCGGATCGCGAGGCCGATGACGTAGATGCCGCGCCGCGAGAGACGCTGGCGCATCGACGCGAAGTGCGCGACGACGTCGAGCGGATCGTTGAGGTGCCCGATCGAGTTGTCGAGGTTGATCGCGCAGTCGAACTCGGCGCCGAGCTCGTCGGGCGGGCGGCGCATGTCGCCGACCAGCGCACGCGCGCCGCGCTTCGGCAGCCGCTCGTTCGCACCCGCGATCGCGCTCTCCTCGAGATCGCACCCCGCGACCTCGGCGCCCCCGCGATGGAAGTGCTCGAGCCAGAGGCCGGGCCCGCAGGCCGGGTCGATCACCCGCTTCGGGGCGCCGCGCAGGTGCTTCCGCACCAGTGCGTCGATCGAGCGCCGGATGTCGTCGGAGGGGGCGAAGAAGGCGGCGTAGATCGCGCTGCGTCGGTAGAAGGCGGACATGCGGTGTGGTCGGTGGGGCTTGAGGGGTGGCGTCGGGGGTGGCGTCGGGGGCGGCGTCGGGGTGCCGCACCTGGTGGCGCGGGCGGCTGGCGGTACTGCTGCGCCGCGGAGGCTACCCGATGCCGCATATCTGCCCGGGCCGCAGAGATCGCGCGTGACGGGGTGGGAACGCGTCCCGGGGGGCTTCCGAAAGCCACTCGCGTCGCGGGATGAGGCGAAATCTAACCCGGACTTTTGCGGTCGCTGAATCCCGGATATCTTGATAGCGAATGGTGGGTCTGCCCGGCAGGCCCTCATCAGGTCCGCGGCCGGTCCCCTCTGGAGAGTTCGACACATGTACGGAAAGCAGACCGAGACCGCGATCGCCGCCCTGAGCCGCCTCGCCGAAGTGTGGGACGGCGGCAAGACGCGGCTTTCCTCCGCCGACATCGCCGACCAGCGTGGGCTTCCGCGCGCCATGGTCGCCAAGATCCTCTCAACCCTCTCGCAGGCCGACCTCGTGCAGGGGAACCCCGGGCCCGGCGGCGGCTACGCCCTCGCACGGCCGCCCTCGCAGATCTCGCTGCGCGCGCCGTACGAGCTGTTCGAGCGCGAGGATCGCTCCTCGAACTGCCCGTTCGGCGGCGGCGTGTGCGGCATCGGCGAGCCCTGCGCCCTGCACAACCGCCTGGTCCAGATGCAGGCCTCGGTGAAGAAGCTGCTCGACGACACCACGCTCGAGATCTTCCGCAAGGCCGTGCAGGAGGACGGGCTGATCCCGGTCGCGAAGGGCGTTCGTCCCGATGCGGCGCGCGAGAGCTACCGCGCACCCGCAGGTCGCCGCAAGCAGGCCTGAGCGCCTGAGTCCTGCGGCGCATGGGCAGTGCGGCGTTCGCTCTCGCTCACCTGACGCTGATCATCGACGCTGCGGTCATCGCGATCTTGCGCGCGTCGGTCGCGGTCTTCCCGTGCGCAAGCACGACGCCCATGCGCCGGTACTTCCGCGTGGTCGGCTTCCCGAAGAGCCGAACCTCGACGCCCGCGATCGCCATCGCCTGCTCGACGCCCGCGTAGCGCGGCGCCTTCGTCGAGTCGCGCGTCGCGAGAACGACCGCCGACGCCGTGGGGCCCGCATAGCGGATCTCGGGGATCGGAAGCCCGAGGATCGCGCGGATGTGGAGATCGAACTCGGAGAGATCCTGCGACCGGAGCGTGACCATGCCGGTGTCGTGCGGCCGCGGCGAGAGCTCGCTGAAGATCACGTCGCCGCCCTTCACGAAGAACTCGACGCCGAAGATGCCCGCGCCGTCCTTGCCGGCAAGCCGCGTGACGACCTTCGCGGCCATCTCCTGCGCCGCACGCTTCGCCGCCGGCTTCATCGGGCATGGCATCCACGACTCCTGGTAGTCGCCGCGCTCCTGTCGATGACCGATCGGTTCGACGAAGTGGACGCCGCCGCCGCGCACGGCGCGCTCCTTCACGGTGAGCTGCGTGATCTCGTAGTCGAAGTCGATGAACTCCTCGACGATGACGACGGGCCGGTCACCGCGCATGCCTTCGATCGCGTACTTCCAGGCCTTCGCGATCTCGCCCTTCGTGCGGACGACCGACTGCCCCTTGCCGGACGAACTCATCGTGGGCTTGACGACGCAGGGGAGTCCGACGCCGCCCTTCGCGAGGATCGCATCCGCCAGTTCCTGCGCGCTCGCGGCGTAGGCGTAGCGCGCGGTGCGGAGGCCGAGCTCCTTCGCGGCAAGCTCTCGGATCGCGTCGCGGTTCATCGTCATGTGCGCGGCGAAGGCGCTCGGGACCACGGAGTGGCCGGCCTTCTCGAGCTTCAGCAGTTCGCTCGTCCGGATCGCCTCGATCTCGGGCACGATGAAGTCGGGCTTGTGCTTGCGCACGCAGCGCGCGAGCGCCGCGCCGTCGAGCATGTCGATCGTCTCGCGCGCATCGGCCACCTGCATGGCGGGCGCGTCGTCGTAGCGATCGACCGCGATCACGCGGCAGCCGAGGCGCTTGGCGCTGATGGCGAATTCCTTGCCGAGCTCGCCGCTGCCGAGGAGAAGGATGCGTGCGTTCATGGTGCCTGATTCTCCCCCGATGCGGGGGTTTCCGATGCGGGGGTTTCCGATGCGGGGGTTGCCGATGCGGGGGTTGCCGGCGCGGTGCGGTTGGAGCGGAGTTGGGCGAGCTTCTGCTCGAACGTCGCGCGGAAGACGGCGGTGGTCTCGTCGTTGATCGCTCGGCCGTAGCGCACGACCTTCATCCCGACGGGGTAGTCGACCCACATGCGCACGGTGCGGTCGCGG
This sequence comes from Planctomycetaceae bacterium, assembly GCA_021297795.1. GTDB lineage: Bacteria > Planctomycetota > Phycisphaerae > Phycisphaerales > SM1A02 > QWPT01. The sequence continues at coordinate 3,731 of JAJTGL010000014.1, read as the reverse complement.
TTCTCGGCGGGGTCGTCGACATCGACCTGAAGGAAGGCGGCGCCATCGCCGTAGTAGACGCTCTCGGCGTAGGGCAGGTCGATCTCGCCCTTCTCGCGGTCGACGCGAGGGCGTTCGAGTCCCGGGGGGATCTCCTCGGGCATCGCGCCCTGGAGGCGCAGCACCTCGATGGTGTCGTTCCACACCTCGTCGGCGGTTCCCTGCATCCTGACGGTCGAACCGCACGCCGCGAGGAGGAGCGCCGCGACGGCGGGGAGTGCGCGCGAGAGAAGGTGCGGTCGGCGGATCACGCGCGCAAGGTAGCGAGGCGCGCGGGATTCGGAGGGCCGGGTCCGCCCGGCGATCGGCGGACGATGCAGTCACTGCCCGAGTGCGCGCAGGACGACCGTGGCGTATGCGCCGCGCGGCAGGTCGAAGGTGACGGTGATCGCGAGATTCGCCGGACTGTTGCCGGCATACTCGTCGCGCACCGGCGACGACAGCGAGAAGTCGCGCGCCTCGATGGCGAACGGCCGGTCGCCGCCACCGAACCACGGACGCTGGAGGCCGGGGATGCGCAGTTCGGCGAACGTGATTCCGTCGTCCTCGAGGACGCCGGCCGCGATCTCGGTGAGGCACTCCGGCATCTGCGCGCGCGGCGAGGGCATCGGGATCGGCAGCGCGCGGAAGGCGGGCGTGAGCGCGGCCGCCCGCGGGAAGATCAGCGGTCCGAACAGGTCGTCGGCCTCGAAGGTGCGCTGCGAGGTGGCCTCGCCGAGCGCATGCGCAAGCTCGCGCGCGATCCCGTTCCAGAGGTGCGACTGGTATGCCTCGACGCAGATTTCCTGCGTGAAGCGCGGAAGCGCCGCGAAGGCGTCGAGGAACGAGCCGCCGCGCGCGAGCACCTCGATGGCACTGCGCTCGGGCATGCGCGGGATCGCGCCGAGCGCGGTCTTCCAGTCGCCCCAGTGTGCGGCGAGCGCGCGCGACATGGTGCGCACGGCGCCCGAGTCCTTGCGCGCGGGTGTGCCGATCGCAAGGCGCAGCGCCGTCTCGAAGTCGCCCGCGACGAGCGCGCGCGCGACGAAGCCCTTGCCGTGGCGCGCGCTGCCGAAGCGCTGGTCGCCGAAGTAGTTGACGACGAGGAGCGGCCCGTCCGCGCGGTCGACGAGCATCGATGCGCGTCGCGCCATCTCGTCGGCGTGCCACTTGTCGAGTCCGCGCACGACGATCGTGAAGGCGTTCCGCTCGATGATCGTGCTGTCGGCCGCGCGCGGGACGAACCCGACGCCCTCGATCCGCCAGCTCGAGCCGCCGTCGTCGGAGTGCGGATCGCCCGCGCCGATCGGATCACCAAGGCGCTCGCCGAGCTCGCGCGGCGGCGAACCGCGGAGTGCCGCGCCGTCGACCGTGATGATCTGCGAGGTGACGGCGTGGCGATCCTTGAGACCGGCCGCGGCGACATGCTCGCGCCCGACGCGGAGCGCGCGCGCGACGAACCCGACCGCGTCGGGCGTCGCGATCCCGCGCTTCACGAGCCGGTAGGCGACGAACGGATGCGACGGCAGACGCTCGGGCGCGATCGACGCGAGGAACGCCGCGGTGTTCCGTTCGTCGACTCGGAAATCATCTGGCGTTCGGCGGATCGTCACAGGTCGGCCACTGTATCCTCTCGCGCGTGCCTTCCGGACGCCACGCACCAGAGAACGACCGACGCAACGACGAACTCCCGATCCTTCGCGTGATCGAGCCGAATCTCGCGGGTCCGAGCGGCCATTACGCCGAGTTCGTGCGCGCGCTTGCCGCGAGATCGGGCGGCGTGTTCCGCGCGATCGAGGTGGTGGGGGCGCCTGGCGCCGAGCGATTCCTGCCGACCCTCGGCGGGGAGGTCGCCGTCACGTCGGTCGCGCTTCCGCGCGGCCCCTTCGGTGAACTCCGCGCGATTCGCGCCTCGCTCTGCGAAGGGCGGCGTACGCTCGTCCTCACCGCCACCGCGGCGCACGCGATCCTCGCCGATCGCGCAGCGCTCATCGGGCGCGGGCGTCTCGGGCGGCTCGCGATGTTCGTCCACTGGCCGCTCGTCAAGCCGGCGGAGCGGCTCGAGCTCCTGCTCGCCGGCCGTGCGCGCGAGGACGCGCTCTTCATCGTCCCGACGCGCGGAGTGCGCGAGGCGCTGCTCGAGGCCGAGTGCGATCACGTCGCGCAGGTCGCCTATCCCGCGACGCGCGCCGAGGGCGTGCGGCTGCGCGCGCCGTTCCGGCATCTCCTGATGGCGGGCGCCGCACGCATCAACAAGGGGCTGGATGTGATCGCGGGTCTTGCGGAGCTGCTTGCGCGCGACGGTCGTCTTGCGGAGCTCGAGGGCGCCCCCGTGTCCGAGGATGTGCGCTTCACGACGCCTCCGCTGCTCGTCCAGGTTTCGCCGAAGCACGCCGGCGTTGCGGGAGGACGGCACGGTTCGCGCGAGGATGCCGTCGTCGCCCGCCTACTCGCCGCACGCTATCCGGGCCTCGTTGCCGATCCGAAGGCACCCGATCGCGCGGAGTACGCCGCGCGCTTCGAGGGCGCGCTCGTCCTTGCACCGTACGAACGCGCGAAGTTCGCCGACGGCGTGAGCGGCGTCGTTCTCGATGCGCTCCTGCACGGGGCTCCGGTCGTCGCGACCGAGGGGACGTGGGCGGGCGATGTGGTCGAGCGATTCGAGGCGGGTCTTGCGATCCGCGAGCGGACGCCCGAGGCGCTGCGCGCGGCGATCGCCCGCATCCTCGCGCGCTGGGACCGCTATGCGGCGCGTGCGGCCGCGGCGAGCGATGCGCTCGCGGCCGAGCACGATCCGCGCGCGCTCGCGCGGCTGATCGCCGGGCATGGCTGACTTCGCCGGGCGGTGAAGCGCCTTCGCGGCTAAAGTGCGCGCCCGATGGCGAACATCATCTGCATGAAGTGGGGCACGAAGTACGGGCCCGAATACGTGAACCGCCTTGCCAGCATGGTGCGGCGCAACATCACGATCCCACATCGCTTCGTGTGCATGACCGACGACGCCACGGGGCTCGACGCCGGCATCGACGCACGACCGTTGCCCGACTTCGACGACCCGGGCGGGCCGGAGCGCGGCTGGCGCAAGATCTCGACCTTCCGCCGTCCGCTCTTCGACCTCGAGGGTCCCACGCTCTTCCTCGACATCGACATCGTCATCGTCGGCAACATCGACTGCCTCTTCTCGCATCCCGGCCAGTTCCTCATCATCAAGGATTGGAAGCGTCCGTGGCGACCGACGGGAAACTCGTCGGTCTACCGCTTCGAGGCCGGTGCGCATCCCGAGCTCCTCGCGAAGTTCATGAAGGAGCACGCCGAGATCCGCCGCGAGGTGCGCAACGAGCAGGAGTACATCTCGCGCGAACTCCACCGCGCGGGCAAGCTCTCGTACTGGCCGAAGGAGTGGTGCGTGAGCTTCAAGTACCAGTGCATGGCGAAGTTCCCGATGAACTGGTGGATTCCGCCGCGCATTCCGAAGGACGCGCGCATCGTGGTGTTCCACGGTCATCCGAATCCCCCGGACGCGATCGAGGGCGTGACGAAGAAGCTGACGCGCCACGTCCATCGGACGCCGTGGGTGGCCGAGCACTGGGTTTGAGCGCTCGCGACTCGCGGGCTGCCGAAGCGACGCCTCGCGTGGTTCAGGTGCCCGCTTTCGCTCGCTCTGGCGTGGATCGCGCCAGAGGGAGCCGCCGCAGCGGCGACCGCCTCGATGA
>JAJTGL010000013.1:64280-80518 GCA_021297795.1 Planctomycetaceae bacterium | reverse complement strand
CGCGATCGCGTCGCCACCGCGAACCGCGCGACGCGCACCGCGCTCGAGGATGCGCTCGCCGGCAACCCCGAGATGCAGAAGGCGTTCCGCCGCGCGTATCTCCGGGCGGCGAATCCCTCGGTCTATCGCGGCGCGCGCGACCTCGCGCCCTACTTCGACAAGGCGGCGGCGCTCGAAGGCGTGGGCGAACAGGCACGCGCCGACATCGCGCGGATCCGCGGCGACTGGATCGAGCAGCGCGAGGCGCGCTGCGAGGAGTTCATCCGGGCGCGCGACGAGGCCGAGCGCGAGTCGAAGGCGCGCGCGAACGCCAACGCCGATGATGATCTACAGGAGGCGATGCGGCTGATGGGCGCGATGCAGCGCGATAGGAAGCGGCTGCGTGAAGACCTCGCGCAGATCGAGGCGACGTCGTTCCGCAAGCTGCAGGATCTGCTTCTGGTCGAGGTCGGCGCGGATCGCGCGAAGGAACTGGGCGAACTGCCGGCGAAGCGCCGCGCGAACATCCCGCAGATCCGCTTCGGCGGCTGATAGGCCCGGCCTTTCGCTTCAGACCGCCGCGCGGACCTCACGCGCGCGATGCGTTCTCACGCATCCAAGCGCGTCTTCCAGCACTCGGGCACGGCTCCGTGCGTCGCGACCACGCGCGAGCGGATGCCGCCGCGGCCCTTCCACACGGTGATCAGCTGCATCCACGCCGGGCTCATCGACTGCGCGAGGTCGTCGCGCATCCGGTTCGTGACCGCCTCGTAGAAGATCCCGGCGTTGCGGAAGCTCTGGTAGTAGAGCTTGAGGCTCTTCAGCTCGACGCAGACGGCCTTCGGTTCGTAGCGCAGGATGACGTGCGCGAAGTCGGGGTGGCCCGTCTTCGGGCAGACCGAGGTGAACTCCTCGCTGACATGCTCGATCACGAACGGCGTGTCGGTGGGCGAGTCGAAGAACTCGAGAAGCGTCGGGTCGATGGGGCTCTGGTCCGGCATGGCGCGCATGGTACGACGCGCCGCCGGAGGTGCGGTTGCGTCAGGGCGTGTGGAAAGGTGCGCGGAATGGTGCGCGCGCCGCGCGAGTAGCGACTCAGAGGCGGTACTTGAGGAGGAGCGCCGCCACCTTCGGCTGGTCGCCGTTGGCGCGCAGCGAGCGCTGCAGCATGGCGCGGGCCTCGTCGCGCAGCGGATCGTCGGGCTGCTTGCCGTTCTTGATCCAGTTGTTGAGCGCGTTCACCCCGACGCCGTTCAGCGCGGGCCAGTAGGCCGGATCGAGCTCGATCGACTTCCGGTACGCGGCATCCGAGGCATCGAACTCGTTGAGGCGGAAGAGCGACCATCCGAGCCGCTCGTAGGCAGCGGCGCTCGCCGCGGTGCGCGTGAGCGCCTCGGCGGCGTTCGCAGCCTCGCGGTAGCGCTTCTCGGCGGCGTACGCGTTGACGAGCGCGAACATCACGTCGACCGGCGGCTCGATCAGCTCGCAGGCGGTCTCGTACTCGCGGATCGCCTCGGGCCCACGGCCGGCCTTCGAGTAGGCGCGGGCGAGCGCGAGGTGCGCCGGGCCGCTCGCCGGATCGACGCGGATCGCGCGCTCGGCGAAGGCGATGGCGCCATCGGTCTGATCGGAAAGGAGGAGAAGCCGCGACATCGCGAGATTCGACGCAAGGTCGCGCGGGCGGATCGTGAGCGCACGCTGCAGGGCGCGGATCGCCTCCTTGCTGCGTCCGAGCGCCTCGAGCACGCGGCCGTGGCCGCTCATCGCGGTGAAGTCGGTCGGGTCGAGCGATACGGCGCGCGCGTAGGCGGGCTCGGCGAGCTCGATCTCACCCTTGTTCTCGAGCACCTCGCCGATGCCGGTGTACGCGGGCGCCAGCGTCGGGTTGTCCTGGAGCAGCTCGCGGAAGATGCGCAGCGCGGTGTCGTAGTCCTCGGAATCGGCGGCGGCGCGCGCGTCGGCGAGACGGTTCGACTCGGCCTCGTTCGGCTCGATGCGCAGCTGCGGGCGGACCTGCACCGCCGGAGTGACCGGGCTCACGACGCCGGTCGATGCGCTCGGCGGCGCGCTCCTGCTCGCGCAACCCGCCGCGAGCAGCGACCCCGCGACGGTTCCGAGCGCGAGGCTGCGGGCCGCGGTGATGCGAGGCTGCTCCGACCGGTTGGAACGAGAGGAACTCATGGGCTCTCTATCTTCGGGTAAGTTCAGATGGAGCCTGTAATTCGCGACCCGATTCGTCGCAAATGAGGGGTGATACCGCGACATGGTGCGCCTTCGGCGCCAGATCGGGCGCTTCCTGCGCGCTGGAGTTGGCTCGAGGAGCCAGGTCCGGAGTCACTTCGACCCGCAAAAGGCGGCCAAGCGCGCGGCGTTCACCAGATCCCACGCATCCCCGCCGGGCGCATCGCCCTTCTCCGTCTCGAGCACCTTGGGGACTTCGGCGAAGGCAGGATGGCGGAGGACGGCGCGGAACCACGCGTCGCCGCAGAGTCCCTCGCCGATGTGCGCGTGGCGGTCCTTGCGGGAAGCAAACGCGCCCTCGGAATCGTTCACGTGGATCGCCGCGACATGCGCGAGCCCGGCCTCGGCGTCGAAGCGCTCGAGCGTGGCCTTCGCGCGCGCCGGTGTCGAGACGTCGTAGCCCGCGGCGAAGACGTGGCAGGTGTCGATGCAGTAGGCGATGCGCTCGGGTTCGGCCACCAGGTCGCGGATCGTCTTCAGGTGGTGAAACGCGTAGCCGAGGTTGGTGCCCGAACCGGTGGTCGTCTCGAGGGCGATCCGCACGCGGTATCCACGCAGGTCGCGGTGGATCCGGTCGATCGACTTCGCGATCCGCCTGAGGCCGTCGAGCTCGTCGGTGGTCGGCGGGGCGTCGAGGTCGTTCGGGTCGGCCGGCTTACGCGGCTTGCCGCCGGAGGCGCAGAGGTGGGCGCCCGGATGGGCCACGGAAACCGGCACGCCGAGCAGCTCGCAGCGCTCGAGTTCCGCACGCTCGCACGCGATCGACTTCGCGAGGTTGTCGGCGTCGGGCGAGGCGAGGTTCACGAGGTAGCTGTTGTGGCTGACGATGCGACGCCCGTCCGCGAAGAGCGTGCCCGCACGCGCCGCGTGGAACTCGGCGACCTCGTCCTTCGCCAGCGGCTTCGGTGTCCACTGCCGCTGGTTCCGGGTGAAGATCTGCACCGCGCCGAAGCGGAACGACACGGCCTCGTCGATCGCGGCGCGGAGCGATCCCGCCGTCGACAGGTGCGAGCCGATCCACTGCTTCTCGCAGGGCTCGAGCCTCGCGGCGGAAGCCTGTCTCGCCGGTGCCGTCGCCACTACACCATCCTCGCGCCGGCCGCACGCGCGGCGGCGACGATGCGCTCGGCGGTGCGCACGGCGGCGAATCCGTCCTCGGCGTTGACGAGCGGGCGGCGGTTGGTGCGCACGGCGTCGAGGAAGTCGAGGAGCTGGAGCTTCAGCGGCTCGCCTGCGCCGACCGCGAGCGGTTCCATCGCGATCATCTCGAGGTAGTTGACGCCCGAGAGATCCTCGCCGGCCTTCAGACGGCGTCGCACGTCCTCGAGCTGCGAGGCGTTCGCCGTCTTGCGCACGACGGTGCCCTTCTTCTCGACGAAGTCGGCGGACACATACGCATCTTCGCTGATCAGGCGGATCTTGCGCTCGGTCTTGAGCGCGAGGCGGCTCGCGGTGACGTTCGCGGTGCAGCGGATGCCGTCCTTGCCGGCCGGGAACACGAGTCGCGCGTTGCAGACGTCCTCGGCCTCGCCGACGACGCAGACGGCGTTCGCATGGATCTCCTCGGGTTCGGTGCCCATGAGCATGAGGAGCACATCGAGGTCGTGGATCATCATGTCGAGCACGACACCCACGTCGACCGAGCGGAAGGTCATCGGGCTGACGCGGTCGATCTCGATGAAGCGCGGGCGGATCGAGCCGGCGGCGACGAGTTCGCGCACGGCGACCATGACCGGGTCGTAGCGGACGACGTGCCCGACCTGGAGCAGCGCGCCCGTCCGCCGCGCGGTGTCGGCGATCGCGCGCGCCTCGGCGACGTCGGGGGCGAGCGGCTTCTCGACGAGGCAGGCGACGCCAGCCTCGAGCAGCGGCTCGACGATCTCGCGGTGCGTGACGGTGGGCGTGGCGATCGTCACGGCGTCGACGCCGTGCGCGATCAGCTCGGCGACCGAGCCGAACGCCTGGCCGCCCCACTCCTCGGTGATCTTCGATGCACGCTCGTGGTTACCGTCGACGACGCCGACGAGATCGCAACCGTCGGTGGTCGCGTAGAGCCTCGCGTGGTGCCGACCCATCTTTCCCACGCCGATCGTGGCGCAGCGAAGCGTCTTCTGAGCAACGGTCATCGTCTTCCTCCGGTCACGGTGCGCGCCGCCTCTGCGTGCGCGACGGCCTTCCTGAACATCTGGAGTCCGGGTGTCTCACCCGTGCGCTGCGCGGCCGAGAGCCGCGTCCAGCGCGGATGCTGCGTCCAGTGGAGATAGCGCTCGGGATGCGGCATCAGGCCGAACACGAGGCCGGTCGCGTCGCAGATACCCGCGATCCGGTTGATCGATCCGTTGAAGTGGTCGGACGCGCCATAGCGCACCGCCACCTGTCCGTTCGCCTCGAGTGCGGCGACAGTTTCTTCATCGGCGACGAATCGACCCTCGCCATGCGCGCACGGCATGAGCGCGGTGTCGGCGTCCATGCGGAGCCCGCTCGTCCAGACGCAGCGCGTGTTCGCGGGGATCTCCATCGTGGTCCAGATGTCGTTGAAGCGCGCGGTCGCGTTCTGCGCAAGGGCGACCGTCGGCTCGGTGGGCGTCGAGCTCCACTCCTCGCCGGCGGCGGGGCCGGGAAGGAGCCCCGCCTGCACCGCGATCTGGAAGCCGTTGCACGGCGTGATCATCGGCACGCCGCGTGCGATCGCGGCGGCGAGCGCCGGGTAGATCGACTCGCGGATGAGCGCGGCCATGATGCGTCCTGCGGCGATGTCGTCCCCGTAGCTGAAGCCGCCGGGGAGACCGATGAGGTCGAAGCGGTCGATGCGCGAGGGGTCGCGCGCAAGTCGCGAGAGGAGATCGCTCTCGACGGTGCAGCCGGCGAGTTCGAACGCCTCGCAGAGCTCGAGATCGCAATTGATGCCGGGGGCCGTGATGACGAGGGCCTTCATCGGTGGAGGTTCCTTCCAGAGGTACGCGGCGTGCTGGACCCGACCGTATGTGCATGCACCAGGAGCGTGATCACCACGAGAGGCCTCCCGACCACGCGCGGCCGAGATCGGCGGTCTTCGCGGCCGCACCTGCGACGCGCAGTTCACCCGTCGCGTCGAACGTGCCGACGACCGCGTGCGGCACATCGCCAAGCGCCTTCGCCAGCGCGGGGAGACTCTTCTCCTCGACCTCGAGGAGGTAGCGTGACGCATCCTCCGCAAAGAGCCGGGCGACAAGCGGAACGTCGCCGTCGACCGACATCGCGGCCGGATCGAGGGTCAGTCCGAGCCCACCGCTGAAGGCCATCTCGGCCGCGGCGACGAGGAAGCCGCCCTCGGAGCAGTCGTGCGCCGAGCGCACGACGCCTGCGCGGATCGCGCGTGCGACCGCGGCGGCATGCTTGGGGCCGTCGACGAGGCTCGGCGCGGGCATCTTGGCCGCGGTGATCCCGGAGAGCATCGCGAAGTGCGATCCGCCGAGGCGATTCGTTGTCTTCCCGACGAGGACGAGGCTGGAGCCCGCCGCCTTCGCATCCATCGACACGGCGAGCGTGTCCTTCTCGACGGGCGCGAAGCCCGAGATGAGGAGCGTCGGCGGGATCTGGATCGTGCGGCCGTCCTCGGTCACGAACTGGTTGTTGAGCGAGTCCTTGCCCGAGATGAACGGCGTACGGTAGGCCTTCGCGGCGTCGTAGCAGCCCTCGCAGGCGCGGACGAGCGCGCCCATGTTGCGCGGGTCCTTGCAGCTCGGCCAGCAGAAGTTGTCGAGGATCGCGATGCGGGTGGGGTCGGCGCCCACGCACACGAGGTTGCGCACGCACTCGTCGATCGCGGCGATCGCCATCGCGTACGGGTCGCTGCCGAGTCCGGTCGCGAGACCGTTGCCGATCGCGAGCGCGCGGTCGGAACCCTTCTTCGGACGAATCACGGCCGCGTCGCCAGGGCCCCCGCCCGATGCACCGACGGGCACACCGACGAGCGGCTTGAGCACGCTCGAACCCTGCACCTCGTGGTCGTACTGGCGGATGATCCAGGCCTTGCTCGCGATGTTCGGATGCGCGAGAAGCGCCTCGAGCGCCTTCATCGCCTCGGCGCCGCCCGCGACCTCGCGTGCGATGCGCGGCGCGCGCTTCGGCGCGCGCTGCTGCGCGGCCCACGACGCGTCCCACACCGCCTCGCGCACCGGCATCGGGATCGCGCCGTGGAGGAACTCGCACGAGAGCCGACCGACCTCGGTGCCCTTCCACAGGAGCGCGATGTCGCCGTCGTCGGAGCCGAACGTGCCGAGATCGCACCACTCGACGCCGTGGTCGGTGCAGATCGCGGCAAGCTCGCCGAGATTCGCGCGCGGCACGGCGAGGACGAGACGCTCCTGCGCCTCGCTGATCCACACCTCGGTCGGCGAGAGACCGTCGTACTTCGTCGGCGCGCGCTCGAGGTGCACGGTCGCACCGAGCTCGCTCGCCATCTCGCCGACGGCGCTCGAGAATCCACCGGCGCCGCAGTCGGTGAGCCCGTGGTAGAGCGGCCCGCCCGCGCGGTCGCGCATCGCGATGATCGCGTCGAGCACCTTCTTCTCGGTGATGGCGTTGCCGATCTGGACGGCGTGGCTGAACTCGTCGGCGTGCTTGTCGGTGAGCTCGGCGCTCGAGAACGTGGCGCCGTGGATGCCATCGCGACCGGTGCGGCCACCGACGGCGACGATCGCGTCGCCCTTCCGCGTGGCGCCCTTCACGCAGCTGCGCGGCATGAGGCCGATGCAGCCACAGTAGACGAGCGGGTTGCCGACGTAGTTGTCGTCGAAGTAGACGGCGCCGTTGAGGGTGGGGATGCCCATCCGGTTGCCGTAGTCGCGCACGCCAGCGACGACCTGCGTGAGGATGCGCTTCGGATCGAGGCAGCCCTGCGGCACCTCGGCGACGTCGGGATACGCGACGCAGAAGACGTCGGTCGCGGCGATGGGCTTCGCGCCGAGGCCGGTGCCGATCACGTCGCGGATGCAGCCGCCGATGCCGGTCGCGGCGCCGCCGTAGGGCTCGATCGCGCTCGGTCGGTTGTGCGTCTCGCACTTGAAGCAGACCGCGTGCTCATCGTCGAAGGCGACGACGCCGGAGTTGTCGACGAAGACGGAGAGGCACCAGTCGATGCCGTCCTTCATCAACTCGTGCGTGCTGGCGGCGACGGTCGACTTGAGGAGGTTCTTCACGAGCACGGTGCCTTCCGCGCCCACCTCGTGATTCGGACGCGACTTCGCGTCGGCGACGAGCGACCACTGGCCCTCGAAGGCGGGATCCTGCGAGAGCTCGCGGTAGCGGACGGTCGACTTGAGCGTCTTGTGGACGCAGTGCTCGCTCCACGTCTGCGCGAGCGTCTCGAGTTCGATCTCGCGCGGCTCGCGGCCGAGGCGACGGTACTCCGCCTGGATCGCCTTCATCTCGTCGAGCGAGAGGAAGAGGTGACCCTCGCGCGAGAGCTTCTCGAGACCCGCGTCGTCGAGCTTCGTGATCGCAACCGAGCGGATCGCGAGCTCGTACGGCTTGCCCGCGGGAAACGCGCTCGGGAAGTACGGCTCGGTGTGGATCGCGTGGATCACGTGGTTCGCGAGAAGGCGTTCGCCGACCGTGCGCGCGACGACGGCGTCGACGCCCTGCAGGTCGAAGCGATCGCCGGTGCGCACCTCGACCGAACGACCGGTGAGCGCCTTGATCGCCGTCTGCACGCTCTCGGCCGCCGGATCGGTGACGCCCGGCAACGGGTGCACCTCGACGATCGCGGTTCCGGGGGCGACGGACGGTCGCGTCGCACGGTTCGCCGGCGCGTTCGACGAGTGGATCTCGGCCGATTGGGTGACGCAGTCGGCGAGGAGTTCGTGCGCGACGCGATCGAGCTCCGACGACGAGAGGTCGCCCTGGATCAGGTAGACGGCCGTGTGCTCGACCTTCTTCGGGGCGCGCGCGAGGCCGAGGCCTTCGATCGCGCGTTGCACCGCCGCGCCGCGAGGGTCCGAGTGACCGCGCCGGGGGCGCACCTCGATGCGGTGGACGACGGGGGCTGCGGCGGCATCGCCGGCGGAGGTTCCGCTGTTGGTGCGCGCGTTCGAATCGGTGGCGGTGGGCATGGGCTCGGCTCGTTCCGGCGGCACGCGGCCGCAGGACGGCACACGCGCCTTGGGGGAGCGGAGAGTGTAGGAAAACGGCCCGCGGCGTGAAACGCCACGGGCCGTCTGTCTGTGATGAAAGCGAGGTTTCCGGCCTCGGGGAACGTCCTGTCGCCCTGCCGCGACCAGTCAGCTCGGTCGGTCGGCGGGTTCGGCCGGAACGGAGCGGATCAGAAGGCCATCTGCAGCATCGTGCGGATGACGAACTCGCTCTCCTCCGCGGAGGCGCGCCAGCCGTTCTCGCCGTTCCACCAGATGCCGTCGACCGGGCTGAAGGCGATGCCGCCGTCGAAGGCCCACTTCAGATCCTCGCCGTCGATGTACCAGTTGCCGCCGAGGGTCAGGATCGACAGGTTGTTGTCGTTCCAGAGCGAGCCGCTGCCGGCAGGAGTCGTGATGTCGTCGATGCCGTCGATCGAGGCCTGACCGAACTCGAAGCGCGCGAAGACCTCCCACTTCGGCAGGAAGTAGTACGAGCCCTGCAGGACGGCGCCCCACGAGCTGCTGTCGCCGATGTCGAAGAAGACGGGGACGCCGAAGCCGTTTCCACCCTCGACGAACGCCGCGTCCGAATCCATGTACGAGTAGGTGAAGCTGCCGAAGAGCGAGGCGCCACCGTACATCAGACTGATGTCGGCGGTGCCGATGAGCCACGTGTTCGGGTCGGTGTTCGAATCGTCGTTGCCGAAGTTCGGATCGCCCTGCTGGAAGTTTCCGGCAACGCCGATCATCACGGCGTACTCGTCGCCCGGCGGGCTCGTCATCGAGTCGAACTGCTTCCACTGCCCGGCGAGCTTGAACTCGACGCGCGCGGTGGCCGCCCAGTCGACGGTATCGTCGTCCCAGGCGCTGTTGATCGGATCGCTTCCCGCGCCCTTGAGGATGCCGTAGACGTTGTCGTCGCCGCCGTTGGAGTAGGCGATCGCAGCGCGGACGTCGTCGGAGATCCACGACAGTTCGAGTCCCTGCGAGATGCCGATGCCGAGGTGCTCGACGACCGTCGAGCGCGCCACGCCGAGCTGGTACTGCGCGTCGACGAGCTGCTCGCGCGCGAAGGGAAGCTTGAATTGCCCGACGCGTAGCGCGAAATCATCGGTGAGCTGCGTGCGCACCCACGCATCGATCAGGTTGAAGTCGCCGGAGCCGGAACCGAGGTTCGAAAGCGGATACTGGCCAAGCGCGGCCTCGCCGTTCGAGGCGAACTCGCCGCGGATCTTGTACTGCCAGTCCGGACCGAACGCGTGCCCCTGCAGCCAGAGCTGCGTGTTGGGCATGTCGAAGCCGGAGCGGTTCTCGACGTTGTCGGCGATGTAGCTGTTGTCGATGTTGACGCCCGAGTCCCCGTCCGGCACCGACGAGAAGATGTAGCGGGCCTGCAGCATGCCTCCGGCCTCGAGGAGAAACCGCTGGTCGGGGCTCATGAGGAAGAAGCCGTCGTTCCAGCCGGCGGTCATGCCGGAGCTCTGCAGGCTCGCGCGCGTGTCGCTGTCGGCGAGCACGTCGGAGACGATGCTGCGGATCTCGGCAGCGCGCTGCTCCGTGAGCCACGCGTCGTCGTCGCCCGCGCGGAGCGTCTCGACTTCGGTCGCGAGCGCGCGATTCGATGCCTCGAGTTTCTCGATGCGCTTCAGGAGGTCGCCGACATCCGCCTGGGCGGGCACGTCCGCGGCGCGCGCGGCGCCGGCGATTCCCAGCGCCGCAAGCATGAGCGGGGTCCAGAGAGGCCCCGGCATGCGGCCGAGGCGGGGAGAAGAGCACGTCCTGTGCGTATGGGTCGGCATCCTGCCTGCTCCTTCGGTTGATCTGCGGGTGAGCGCAGCGTCCGGATATCGGCAGCGATGTTCGACCTGCACCACATTTCGCGGCGTCCTCCACGTGGCGGTGACGTTGCTCTTCGGGGCGGAAAAAGGAAAACCGGCCGCTCCTTGCGGAGCGGCCGGCTGAGCCTCTTGTCACAGGCACCGAAGTGCCCGATGGGTGGATGCGTTCTCTGTCAGGTGGGCCGAAGCCCAGCCCGAATCAGAAGCTGAACGACATCTGGGCCTGGAGCATCCACTGGCCGTCTTCGCCAGCGGCGTCGTCAAGCCAGTTGTTGCCGCTCGCCGCGCCGCCCCAGGTGGTACCGATCTCGTCGAACGCGTAGCCGAAGTTGATGCCGAGCTTCGCGGTGTTCTGAGCCATGTACCAGTTGGCGCCGAAGGTCAGCGTCGACCAGTCGTTGTCGTCAGCGTCGGTGTCGGCATCGCCGTACTCGAAGCGGGCGACGACTTCCCAGTCGTCGGAGACGAACACGCCACCCTGAAGGGTGAAGCCGTAGGGGTTCTCGCCCGCGGCCGCGTCGTCGTTGTTGTCCCAGTAGAAGGCACCCATGACGTTCGCGCCGCCGAAGTCGACGGTGACGTCAACGGTCGCGCCGAACACGTCGCCGTCGCCGGCGGTGTTCGAGTCGGCCCAGTTGAGGCCGGCGCCGATGAGGACGCCCATCTCCTCGCCACGGAACGACATCGCGTTGTTGAACTGATCCCACGTGCCCGAGAGCTTGAACTCAGCGCGGCCGGTGAGCGCGTACTCATCGGACGGCGAGTCAGCGCCGAACTCGGCATTGGTCTGGTTCAGCGCGTTGACGTACGCAGCGGCGGCGCGGAACGCGTCGGCGCTGTAGGTGAGCATGAGGCCCTGGCCGTAGCCGTCGGAGAAATCGTTGCTGACGGTCGAGTAGTCGTTGAACTGGAGGTTGCCCGCGTCGGTGCCGTACTCGCCCGAGAAGGGGAGCTTGAACTGACCGACGGTCAGCGAGAGGCCGTTGCCGAGGTCCTTCGCGACGTAGGCGTCGGCGAGGTCGGTGCTCGAGCCATCGAACTCGACGTCGTTCGAGTAGGCGAAGTAGTAGGCGACCTTGTACGACCAGCTCGAGTCAACCATGTTGCCCGACCAGGTCAGACGGGTGCGCTTGTTCTCGAAGCCCCAGGTCTGGTCCTCGCCGTCGGTCGCGTCGTTGCGGTTGTTGAAGGTCCAGCGAACCTGCTCGAGGACGTTCATCTTCATCGAGTAGTTGCCGTCCGCCGACGAGAGGAAGAAGCCGCCGTTGTAGCCGGCGCCAGCGCCGCTGCCCTGGAGGCTCGAGCGGGTGTCCGCGTCCGCGAGGACGTCGGTCACGATGCCGCGGATCTCGGCCGCGCGCTGCTCGGTGAGCCAGGAGTCGCCCTGCGACGCCTTGAGCTCAGCGATCTGAGCCTTGAGGTTCGCGATCTCAGAGGCGAACTCGTTGTTCTGATCGGCGCCGAAGGCCGCGCCACCGATGGCGAGGGTCGTACCGGCGAAGAAGCCGACGGTCTTGGTGAGACTCATGTATGAAACTCTCCGTAACTAGTTTTGGGACCGGGTTCAATGGTCCACGTCATCCACCCGTCCGCCTGTTGTCGTGACCACCAAAGGCCACGACCGGACGGTCTTTCATCATCGGCCGACTCTGGCCGAAATGATGAGCGGGAACCTTACAGACTGGAGGGGAAATCGTCTAGTCGCCGGGGTCGCCCCGGAGCCCCCGATGGCCAGATTCGGGTTCAGACTTCTTGTAAACGTCTATATTGCAGAGACTTAAGTGCTTGGCGGCGAGAGGATTTCCCGATCAAAAACTCGGCCAGAAGTGCCGATTCGCGGGGCCCGGAGCAGTCGCGGCGTGACCGTCCAGCCGTCACGCTCGGCGCGCGCGGACCGAAGGAGGGCCTTCCGAGGGCCGAGATATGGCCCCTTCGGAGGCACCGACCGTGTCGGCGCGGGTCGGATCAGGCTCGACCAGCCGGGACACGCGTGATGCGCGCGCTGGGTTTCCGCCCTGCTCCATGCCGATCGCGCGCTGCAGCGGAGCGAGGAGATCGACCGCGCGCTGGATCGTGCCAACTTTCACAATCTCGCCAACGGCATCGCCCGCAGCACCCTCGCCACGCACGGTTGGAACGCTGATCTTCGCCGAGGCGGGCACCAACACCACGCGTGCCCCACGCCGCAGCGACTCATGCACGCGCTGCTCGAGGTGAGGCACGGTGCGCAGCTCTCCCGTGAGGCCCACTTCGCCGATCGCCACGGTTCCCTGCGGGAGCGTCCGCTGGAGAAACGCCCCCGCCACCGCGAGAAGCACGGCCAGATCCGCCGCGGGCTCCGCGATCTTGAGCCCTCCGAGCGCCTGCGCGAAGACGTCCTGATCGGCGAGGCGCAGGCCGCCGTGCTTCTCGAGCACGGCGATCAGCATCGCGAGCCGGCTGGAATCGAGACCGGACGCGCGGCGCTTCGCGCTGCCGAGGAAGCCGGTCGCGACGAGCGCATGCACCTCTCCAAGCAGGCAGCGCGTGCCCGCCATCGTGGCGACGAACGCGCAGCCCGGCGCCGGCGGGCCGCCCGCAAGCGGTACGCGCACCGACTCGATCTCGGCGAGGCCGTCGCCCCGCATCTCGAAGAGGCCGATCTCCTGCGTGGAACCGAAGCGGTTCTTGACGCCGCGCACGACGCGCACGGCCGAGTGCCGATCGCCCTCGAAGCCGAGGACGACGTCCACGAGGTGCTCGAGCAGCTTCGGCCCCGCGAGGGCGCCTTCCTTCGTCACGTGCCCCACGAGGATCACCGCACAGCCGCTCGATTTGGCGAGGGCCACGAGGTCGAGCGTCGCTCTCCGCAGTTGCGCGATCGATCCGGGCGCCGCGGTGACATCGGCGCGATGGACGAGCTGGATCGAGTCGACGAGGACGATCGACGCCTTGGCGCGCCGCGCCTGCTCGACGATGCGGGCGACGTTCGTCTCGCCGAGGACGAGCAGCCGCTCGCCCAGCGCCTTCGCGCCGCCGGCGCGGACGACCGGCTCGAGCCGCTCGGCGCGCAACCGCACCTGCTGCGGACTCTCCTCGCTCGAGGCGTAGAGCGCGACGCCGCCCTTCGACGCGATCGACGCGGCGACCTGCATCAGGAGCGTGCTCTTCCCGATGCCCGGATCACCGCCGAGGAGCATCACGGACCCGGGCACCACCCCGCCCCCGAGGACGCGGTCGAACTCGCTGATCCCCGTGGCGATGCGCGGAACAGTGGCCTCCGGCACCTCGCCGAGCGCGACCGCGCGACCGATGCCGCCGCGCGCAAGCTGCTCGGCGTCGGTTTCGTCGCCGGTACCCCAGATCGGAGCGGCCCCCGGCTTCGTGGCCTCGATCTCGACGGCGAACTTCTCGAGGCTGTCCCACGCGCCGCAGTCAGGGCACTTTCCCTGCCACTTCGGGTGGTTGGCGCCGCACTCGCGGCAAAGGAACTCGATGCGTGTCTTTCCCATGGCGGCGACTCTACCGACGCATCGGCCGGAACCCGGATGTTCGGAAAAAGTTTGGTGCAAAAAGAGAGAATCCAAAAAGGAGGATCCCCGGGCCGAGGTGGCCCGGGGATCGGGAAGCGTGAACGCGGTCGGGATCGAGCTGCTTCGAGGAAGCCGCTGGGCCACCTCTCAACCCACTCGCTCAACCCCAGTTGCTGAGCAGGATCGCAAGGTCGCCGGCACCCACCTCGCCGTCGCCGTCGATGTCGGAGGTGCAGGCGCCCTTGCCGCAGACACCCCACGCGCCGAGAAGGTCGGCGAGGTCGGAGGCGTCGACGACGCAGTCGGCGTTGAGGTCGCCCGGCGTGTCGCAGATCGGGTCGACGGCCCAGACCGACAGCGTGCCCGAAATCTCGTTCGACACCACCACGAGGTTGCGTCCGTTCGGCGACGAGGCGGCCGGGATGAAGATCGCGCCCTCGGGCCCGAGGTCGCCCGCGGCGGTGGTGTTCGTGGCGGCGCTGAAGTCGCGCGAGTTGACGTAGAGCTGGTACTCGGGCGCGGATGGGTTGCTCACGTCGTAGGCCATGATGCCGCCGATCCGCTCGAGGCCGACGAAGGCGTAGGTGCGACCGGAGATGACGCCGGTCGTGATCGCCTCGGGCTCGGGGCCCTTGTCGTCGCTCCGGTTGTCGCGCGTGTTGTTCGTGTTGCTTGCGTTGAAGCGCGTGGGCGACACGGCCGCGGTCACCTGCTCGAACTGCTCGCCGCTGTCCCAGACAAGCGAGCCGTCGGGACGCCAGACCGCCATCGAGCGCGCGCCGAAGGAGTAGAGCGCGTCGTAGTCGCCGTCGCCGTCGATGTCGCCCCGCGACTTCGTGACGTTCAGCTTGCCGAGCGCCGCGTTCGCCTTGAGCGCCGTCGCGTTCGGGAAGACGATCGGATCGAGCGCGAGCGTCGACACGCGCGCAGCCTCGACGTACGCGGTGTACTCGCGCGCATCGCCCTCGTTCGCACCGAGGATGTACGGCTCGCCGCCCACGGTGACGACCGTGATGGCATCGGGCTGGTACATGCCGAACACAGGCCAGTTGGCGATGAGGTTGCCGCCGTCGGCGTCGCTTGGGTCCAGCGCGTTTCCAGCGACCGAGTGGTCCTTCACGCCAAGCCACTTCAGCTGCGTGAACTGAAGCGTGGCGAGATCGAGGGTCGCCATCGCGTTCGATTCCTGGCACGTCACGAATGCCTTCGTGCTGTCGGCGGAGATGGCGATGTACTCGGGCTCGAGGTCGGCTGCGAGCGACGCCGCCGGACCGATCGCGATGATCTGCGGGTCGATGGCGCTTGGCGCAAGCCCCGTGAAGTCGATCGTCGCGACGTTCGCCTGCGTCACCGACGGGATGCCGCCGGCGATGTCGATCACCGACACGGATCCGTTCGGATTGACGGTGTAGCCCGCGTTCGGCTCGCCCTCGTTCGCGGTGAGCACCTTCGTGCCGTCGGGTGTCGCGCAGATCATGTCGGGCAGCGCGCCGACCGTGACCGAGGCCACGATGTCGAGCGTGTTCGCCTTGATGAAGACCACCTTGCCCGGATCCTGTCGCACGGTCGCCTCGACCGCGGCGGCGATGTAACCGTTGACGAAGGCGACGCTCGTCGCACCGACGCCGTACGGCGCGAGGGAGATCGTGTGCGTGCGGATCGGAAGCGACGGCGAGGAGAAGTCCCAGACATCGATGCCGCCCGAGAGGCCGTTCACCGAGAAGATCCGGTCGCTGTCGGGGTCGAACGCGGAGATCTCGGTGGCGCCGACGTCGTAGCCGAGGTTGATGCTGCGGCCGAGGAAGGTCATGGTGATCGTCGGATCGCATCCGGTCGCGGCGGGCGGGCACGAGCCGGCGAGGGCGTGCGAAGCGAGCGTTGCGACGCATGTGGTGGCGAACGTCGCGGTGAGGAGCCGCATGAGCGTGGGACGGGAGTTCTTCATCCGGGGGCTGTGCATAGGTGTCGTTCCTTTGAAGCGCGGGACTGCGCGTCGGGAAGACTCCGTGAGCGGCGTTCGCGCGCGATTCGCGCGCCGTTCGTGTCGCGTGCGGTCGCTGCAAGCGCGCCGTGTGCGCGGTGTTCAGACAAGATGCAGCGTGCTGCCGGCGCAGGAGGATCACCGCCGCGCTGCGCGCGGCGTCTCGCGACGCCTCGAACGCGCAGCGACCACGACCTCGCGCGCCTCCGGCGCGCGAGGCTCGTGGCACCCGGTCGACTTCGTCGACCGGAAGGTCACACGAGTTCGCAACGTCGACCGAGCTTCGGGGGCCAACGGCCTTCGGCCGTTGGGTGCCACGAGCCTTGAGTGAGCGCAGCGAACGAAGGGTCGTGGTCGCCTCGTGTCACAAGCCACGAGGGACGGCGCTCCGATGGAGCGCCGGTCGTCTGGGCGCGCCAGAGCGAGCAAGTTGCGAAACTGGTTGCGTGCGCTCAAACCACGGCCCCCGAGGATTCACTCCGAGGGGCGCCGACGAAAGCGAGGGCGCGGCAGGAGCCGCGCACGAGCGCTCGAGACACCCATCTCGGCCCCCGAGGATTCACTCCGAGGGGCG
>JAJTGL010000013.1:43826-64236 GCA_021297795.1 Planctomycetaceae bacterium | reverse complement strand
GCACGAGCGCTCGAGACACCCATCTCGGCCCCCGAGGATTCACTCCGAGGGGCGCCGACGAAAGCGAGGGCGCGGCAGGAGCCGCGCACGAGCGCTCAGTCAGTACGTATGCCTGCGCATGCGCCACGCCCAGCGCGCGTAGTCGAGCATCGCGTGGCGACGATCCGCGGCCGACGGCCACTTCGATTCGTCGTTGCCGAACGCCGTCTCCCTGCGCCACTTCCAGTACGCACCACCCGTGCGGAACCGCGTCGCGATGCCAAGCCGGAGGAGACCGAGGAGCGACTGGATCATCTCGATGCTTCGACGGAGCGCCGTCGCGGCGGCTCAGTGCTGCGACATCAGGCCTTGGCGCGCATCGGGGATCGCGCGGTCGTCGAGCGCGACGCCCGGACGGCCCGTGAGACCCGAGCCGTCCTCGACGAGCGGGCTGAAGCGGCTTCCGATCATGCGGATGCGCTTGTTGGCCTCGACGTGCGAGCTCATGATCGGCGAGAGGAAGTAGACGAGCGCCGCAGCGCCGATCGAGCCGATCCAGAGGTACGGAAGCGCGTCGAAGTAGACGAAGAACGACACCATCAGGAGCAGGATCAGCGACACCGGGATCATGCCTTCCCAGGAAAGGCGCATGAGCTGGTCGAAGCGGAAGCGCGGCAGCGTCCAGCGCAGCGCCATCGTCAGCGACACCATCAGCGTGACCTTGCCGAGCACGATCGCGATCTGCGCGAGCATGAGGAGCGGGCCGCCGGCGGTCGGAAGATCGTGTCCGGTGAAGGGGTTCAGGTACTCGCCGAGGAAGAACAGCGCGAACTTCATCGAGCTGTACTCGGTGTGGTAGCCGCCGATCAGCTCGCTCTCGGCCTCGGCGAGGTCGAAGGGCGCGCGGTTCGCCTCGGCAAGGAGGCAGGTGTAGAAGATGACGGCCGCGAGCGGCTGCTGCACCAGGTTCCACTGGCCGTTCAGCTGCTGCTCGACGATGGTGTACGGGGCGAAGGTGCCCGCGGCGAGCACCACGCAGAGGAGCGCGAGGCCCATCGGGATCTCGTAGGAGATCATCTGCGCGCTGGCGCGCAGGCCGCCGATGAACGACCACTTGTTGTTGCTGGCCCAGCCGCCGAGCGACACGCCGTAGACGCCGATCGCCGCGGTGGCGAGCAGGTAGACGATGCCGATGTTGATGCCCGCGCCGATGAAGTTGACCTCGTAGACCGCGCCCGGAAGTCCGACGCCGAGCCAGTTGACGAGGCCGGTGAGGTCGGTGGAGCCCGCCCACGGGATCACGACGAAGCCCATGATCGCCGGGGCCACGATGAAGCCCGGCGCGAGGAAGAACAGCGCCTTGTCGACGCCGGTCGGGTTGTAGTCCTCCTTCAGCATGAACTTCACGCCGTCGGCGATCGGCTGGAGGAGGCCCTGCGGCCCGACCCGGTTGGGGCCGATGCGGTCCTGCATCCATGCGCTGAGCTTGCGCTCGAGCATGATCGCGTACGCGCATCCACCGAGGATCACGTGGACCATCGCGAAGATGAGTCCGACGTTGACGAGAAGCTGGACGACTTCCGGCGTGAGCTGGAGGTTGAGACCCGAGGCCATAGGGCGGAGAGTCTAGCGTGACGCGGGGCGTGCCGCGAACGCGCAAGTCCTGGGCGCGGGGCCGGATCCGGGGACGAGTCGAGGGCTTGGGGAGCAACGAGGGGCGGGAAACGAGGGATTGGGGAATGAGGGATTGGGGAATGAGGGATTGGGGAATGAGGGATTGGGGAATGAGGGATTGGGGAATGAGGGATTCCGACAGTCGTGTGTGCCCGCAGACGAAGTCTGCGGAGCGCCGGACGTGGAGGTCGCTTGGCGGTGGAAATGGCCGACGCCTACGTCGACGGCGCACGTCATCCGTTCCGCAGATTCCGGCTGCGCCTTCATCTGCGGGCACACATGTCAGCGCCATGTCGACAGCATGGTCGACGCCCGCGTCGACGGCGCACGTCATCCGTTCCGCAGATTCCGGCTGCGCCTCCATCTGCAGGCACACATGTCAGCGCCATGTCGGGGCCGTGTCGGGGCCGTGTCGACGGCATGGCCGACGCCCACGTCGACGGCGAACATCATCCGGCCCGACGCACACGCCGGAGCGTCGCTCAGCTCGTGACGAGTTCACCGTTCCGTCGCGCCGCCTTCGGCCGCGCGAGGTGCGGGAAGTAGTCCTGGATCGCCGTCACCGTCCACGCGCCCGCGCGCAGCGCCGCGATCGCGTCGACGGTTGCCTTCGCGGCCGACATCGTGGTGATCATCGGGATGCCCGCGCGCACCGCGGTGGCGCGGATGCGACCCTCGTCGGTCTTCGCGCCCTTGCGGGTGGGCGTGTTGATGATGAGGTGGATCTCGCCGTTCGCGATCAGGTCGAGCACGGTCGGGCGCGCGCCCTCGCTGAGCTTGTGGACCGACTTCGTCTCGACCGAATAGGTCTTGAGGAACGCCGCCGTGCCCTTCGACGTGTACACCTCGAAGTCCATCGACTTCAGGTCGCGCGCGATCGCGATCGCCTCGTCCTTGTCGCCGTCGCGCACCGAGAGGAAGACGTTGCCCTTGGTCGGCAGCTTCACGCCCGCGGCCATCTGCGCCTTCGCGAAGGCGATCGGCAGCGAACGATCGGCGCCCATCACCTCGCCCGTCGAGCGCATCTCGGGGCCGAGCACCACGTCGACGCCGGGGAACTTCGCGAACGGGAAGACCGACTCCTTCACCGCATAGAAGCCGGTGTCGGGGATCTCCTTCGTGCCGAGCCGCGCGAGCGAACGACCCATCATCACCTGCGCCGCGATGAACGGCCACGCCACGCCCTTCGCCTTCCCGACGAAGGGCGAGGTGCGCGACGCGCGCGGATTGACCTCCAGGATGTAGACCGTCTCGTCCTTCACCGCGAACTGCACGTTCATCAGGCCGCGCACGCGGAGGCGCTCGGCCAGCCGCATCGCGGTGGTGCGGATCTCGTTCACCAGCTTCGGCGGCAGCGAGAACGGCGGCACGATGCAGGTCGAGTCGCCCGAGTGGATGCCGGCCTCCTCGATGTGCTCCATCACGCCGCAGACGACCGCGCGCGGCGCGTCGCCGTCGTGCGAGATCATGCGCGCACGCGTGCCTTCGCTCGGCTCGAAGTCGGCGACCACGTCGACGTCGACCTCGGTCGCGTCGTTGAGGAAGCAGTCGATGAGCACCGGTGCGTTCGCGAGGTCGCTGACGTTGACCGCGCTGGTCATGTAGGTGCGCAGCGCGTTCTCGTCGGGGCAGATCTCCATGCCGCGGCCGCCGAGCACGTAGCTCGGGCGCACGAGCACGGGGTAGCCGATCGAGTTCGCGCAGGCGATCGCCTCCTCGAGCGAGCGGGCGATGCCGCTCGGCGGCTGCTTCAGGCCCATCTCGTCGAGCAGCGCCTTGAACCTGTCGCGATCCTCGGCGAGATCGATCGAGTCGAGGCCGGTTCCGACGAGCGGCACGCCCGCCTTCGCGAGACCGTGCGCGAGGTTGAGCGGAGTCTGGCCGCCGAACTGGACGATCGCGCCGACCACCTTGCCCGAGCGCTCGGCACGGTCGATGCCGCCGCCGTTGAGGCGCTCGATCACGTTCAGCGTGTCCTCGAGCGTGAGCGGCTCGAAGAAGAGCAGGTCGCTCGTGTCGTAGTCGGTCGACACGGTCTCGGGGTTCGAGTTGATCATCACGCTCTCGAAGCCCATGTTCTCCGCGGCGAACGCGGCCTGGCAGCAGCAGTAGTCGAACTCGATGCCCTGCCCGATGCGGTTCGGTCCGCCGCCGAGGATCACGATCTTCTCGTTCGCCGTGACGCGGATCTCGTCGTCGAGCACGGGCTTTCCATCGACGGTGAACGGCGCCTCGTAGGTCGAGTAGTAGTACGGCGTGACCGCCTCGAACTCGGCCGCGCACGTGTCGACGAGCTTGTAGACCGGCTCGATGCCGAGCTTCTTGCGGTGCGCGCGCACGGTGAGGATCGTCTCGGGCGAGATGCGGCCGAGGTAGAGATTCGCCAGCTGCGCGTCGGAGTAGCCGAGGCGCTTCGCCTCGAAGAAGATCTCGCGCGGAAGATCCTCGAGGCGCGCGTATTCGCACAACCGGTCCTCGAAGCGGACGAGCTGCTCGAACTCGGCGAGGAACCACGGGTCGATCTTCGACAGCGCGAAGACCTGCTCCGCGGTCCAGCCCATCTTGAACGCGTAGCGCACGTAGTAGAGGCGGCCCTGCGAGGGCACCGCGAGCTTGCGCGTGAGCTTGTCCTCGGGGATCGGCCACTCGACCGCGGAGCGGTCGGCGACCTGCAGGCCCTTCGCGAGATCCTCGGCGCTCGCGCGGCGCGCGGCGAGCCACTTGTCGTTCCGGTCGAGGCCGAATCCGAAGCGCTTCACCTCCATCGAGCGGATCGCCTTCTGGAAGGCCTCCTTGAAGGTGCGGCCGATGGACATGGCCTCGCCGACCGACTTCATCTGCGTCGTCAGCGTCTCGTCGGCCTCGGGGAACTTCTCGAACGTCCACCGCGGGATCTTCACGACGACGTAGTCGATCGACGGCTCGAAGCACGCGCTCGTCGAGCCCGTGATGTCGTTGCGGAGCTCGTCGAGCGTGTAGCCGACCGCGAGCTTCGCGGCGATCTTCGCGATCGGGAATCCCGTCGCCTTCGACGCGAGCGCGGAGCTGCGCGACACGCGCGGGTTCATCTCGATGACGACCATCTCGCCCGTCTGCGGATCGACGCCGAACTGCACGTTCGAGCCGCCGCAGTTGACGCCGACGGCGCGCATGATCGCGAACGCCGCGTCGCGCATGCGCTGGTACTCCTTGTCGGTCAGCGTCATGATCGGCGCGACCGTCACCGAGTCGCCGGTGTGCACGCCCATCGGATCGATGTTCTCGATGCCGCAGACGATGATGCAGTTGTCGCGGCTGTCGCGCACGACCTCGAGCTCGTACTCCTTCCAGCCGAGCACCGACTGGTCGATGAGCACCTGGCCGATCATGCTCGCGGCGAGGCCGCGGCGGATGATGTCGTCGAATTCCTCGCGGTTGTAGGCGATTCCACCGCCCGTGCCGCCGAGCGTGAACGCGGGGCGGATGATCGCGGGCAGGCCGATCTCCTCGAGGAACGCGCGCGCATCCTCGAGGTTGGTGACCGTCTTCGCCTTCGGCTGGCGGAGCCCGAGGCCCTCGACGATCCGGCGGAACTCCTCGCGGTCCTCGGCGCGGTGGATCACGCGGCGGTCGGCGCCGATCATCTCGACGCCGTGCTTCTCGAGGATGCCGTCGTCGAACAGCTTGCACGCGCAGTTGAGCGCGGTCTGCCCGCCGAGCGTCGGCAGCAGCGCGTCGATGGGGGTTCCGAGCTCCTTCTCGCGGATGATGATCTTCTCGACCGCCTCGGCCGTGATCGGCTCGATGTAGGTCCGGTCGCTGAACGCCGGGTCGGTCATGATCGTCGCCGGGTTCGAGTTGACGAGCACGATCCGGTAGCCCTCCTCGCGCAGGCTCTTGCAGGCCTGCGTGCCGGAGTAGTCGAACTCGCAGCCCTGTCCGATGACGATGGGGCCGGAACCGATGATGAGGATCGTGTGGATGTCGTCGCGGCGAGGCATGAGCGTCGTCGGTCGGTGAGACCGTCCCGGGAGGAACAGGTGCGGATGCGGACTGGCGGGTGCGGGCGGCGATCCCGCGTGGGGCCCCGGTGGTGAGCCGGGGCACCGCGCAAAATCCGTACGAGTGTACACGAAACCCACGGTTCCCGTCGCCTCTTTCGCAGGCTCGGCCGCGCCGCGCGCGGCCCGGCGGTTGACAGACCGACGGGCGGAGGCGACCGTTCCCGCGTGGACCTCGTTCCCCTTCAGCTTGCCGCGGAACCTCCGGCTTCTCCGGGCGTTGCGGCGGCGCTGCTCCTGGCCGCGCTGCTTGGAGTGCCGGTTGCGGTGGCATGCGCCGCGCGCACGGTCGGCAGGCGCAGCTTCCACGGCGATGCCGTCGTCGGCTGGATGCGCCTCCTCGCGGTGCTCTACGCGCGGTTCTTCCACCGCCTTCGGGTCGAGGGCGCCGAGCGCATTCCCGCGTCGGTGGGTCCGGACGGCCTGATCGTCGTCTCGACCCACGGCGCGGGGCTCGACCCGGTGGCGCTCCAGACGCTGATGCACCACCCGATCCGGTGGATGATGAGCGCGGAGATGATGCTGCCGGCGCTTGTGCCGCTCTGGCGTCGGCTGCGCATCATCCCGGTCTGCTTCGACACACGCGACGCCGCCGCACTCAAGGCCGCGATCGCACACGTCTCCTCGGGTGGAACCCTCGGAATCTTCCCGGAAGGCGCGATCGAGCGGCCGCCCCGGCAGCTCCGGCCCTTCTCGGGAGGACTGCGGCTGATCCTCTCGCGCACGAAGGCGCCGGTCGTCGTCTGCGTGATCGACCCCGGAAAGACCTGCGAGACGGCCTACGACGCGCTCCTCACGCCGACGCGGCCGACGATTCGCGTGATCGCGGTCGTCGAACCGGGGCCGAACGGTCATGGAAAGGACGCTTCCGACCGGATCTTCGCGATCCTGCGCGAGGCGACCGGGTGGCCGGTGAACGACGCTCCCGCCGGCGAAGTGAATCGCGACGAGGTCGATCGGAACCTGCGTGCCTATGTCGGAAACGACGCGGCGGCATAGGTGACGGGCGAGGACGCGACGATCCGACCCGTGGCTGCGATCGATGATGAATGGTGGCGATGTGAGGTGATGTTCCGCCGTCCGGCCGCCGCGACTTCATAAGATGCGCGCCATGATCACGCGGATCGAGGGCGTTCTCGAGGAGGTTTCCGACGGCGTCGCCGAGGTGCGCGTCTCGGAGGGGCTCGTCCACGAGGTGCTCGTGCCGGCCTGCGATGCGGGCGAACTCGCGATGCAGGTCGGCGCGAAGGTGCGCCTCTTCACGCTCCACTACCTCGAGAGCCAGGGACAGGGCTCGCACTTCGTGCCGCGGCTCATCGGCTTCAGCTCGCGCGAGCAGCGCGCGTTCTTCGAGCTCCTCACCACCGTCAAGGGAATCGGCAACCGCAAGGCGCTGCGCGCGATGCAGGTGTCGCACGCGCGCATGGCCGAGGCGATCGCGGGAGGCGACGCGAAGTTCCTCGCGACGCTGCCCGAGATCGGAAAGCGCACGGCCGAGAGCACGATCGTCGAACTGAAGGGAAAGCTCGATCCGTTCCTCAAGGATCCGCTCGCCGCGCGCCGCGCCGCCGCGGCGGTGTCGGCGGTGATCGCGCCCGCCGTGCCCGCCGGACCCGCCGCCGATGCCGAGGATGTGCTCGTCGCGCTCGGCGAGCCGCGCGCGCAGGCGCGAGAGAAGATCGAGCGCGTGGTCGCGGCCACCGCGGGCTCCGCGCTCGCCGCCGACGAGATCGTGACGCGCGCGCTCCGCTCGCGGGGAGTCGGATGATGGACCTGTCGGCGCACCGCTACTCCGCCATCATCGCGGGCGGCTCGGGCACGCGGCTCTGGCCGGCGTCGCGTCGCGCGCGGCCCAAGCAGTTGATTCCGGTCGCGGGTGGCTCGACGCTGCTCGAACTCGCGTGGCGTCGCGTCGATGGCGCGATTCCCGAATCGCGGCGCATCGTGTGCGCGGCCGAGTCGTTCCGCGCGGACATCCGTGGCGCGCTCGTCGGGCTCGACGACGACAACTATCTCGGCGAACCGGCTGGCCGCGACACGCTCGCCGCGGTCGGGCTCGTCGCGCAGGTGCTCGCCGCGCGCGATCCGCGCGCGGTGGTCGCGATCCTGACCGCCGACCATGTGATCGAACCGGCGGATGTCTTCCGTGCTCGGCTTGCCGATGCGTTCCGCGCGGTCGAGTCGGATCCCGCGCGGCTCGTCACCTTCGGCATCGCGCCGACGGCGGCGGCGACGGGCTACGGCTACATCGAGCGCGGGACCACCGTCGCGCACGGCGGCGGAGCGGATCGCGTCTTCGAGGTCGCGCGCTTCCACGAGAAGCCCGATCGCCCGCGCGCGGAGACGTATCTCGCGGCGGGCAACTTCCTCTGGAACTCGGGCATGTTCGTCTTCGCAGCCGCCGCAATGCGCGACGCGATCGCGCGGCACGAACCCGCGTGCGCCACAGGGCTCGCCGAGATCGCGGCCGCCTACGACACACCTGCACGCGCGGAGACGATCGCACGCATCTACCCGACGCTTCCGAAGCGCTCGATCGACGTGGCGGTGATGGAGCCCGAGGCCGCGCGCGGCAACGTGCGCGTCCTTCCGCTCGAGGGCCTCGTCTGGCTCGACGTCGGCAACTGGACCAGCTTCGCCGAGACCGTCGCCGCCGACGATGCGGGCAACCGCTCGAACGCGCACTGGTGCGACCTCGGCAGCCGCGGGATGTCGGTCATCTCCGACGACCCCGCGCATCTCGTCGCCACGGTCGGCTGCAGCGACCTCGTGATCGTGCATACGAAGGATGCCACCCTCGTCTGCCCGCGCGGCGAGGTCGAGCGCGTGAAGGCGCTCGCCGAGCGCGTGCCGGAGGCGTGGCGGTAACGCCGTCTTGCGGTTCACCATGCGCTACCTCGCGATCGATCTCGGAGACAAGCGGACCGGCTTTGCGTCGGGCGACGATGTCGTCGGCATCGTGCAGCCGCTCGCGGTCGTCGAGGCGCCCACACGCGAGCTCCAGCTGAAGGCGTCGCTGCGCACGATCGACGAGTACGGCCCGAACCGCGTGGTGATCGGGCTCCCCTACAACATGGATGGCTCGGAAGGCCCGCGCGCGAAGCTCGTGCGCGAGTTCGCCGCCGAACTCGCGGCGCGGCTCCCCCGCTTTCCGCGCGTCGAGATCTCCTTCCAGGACGAACGCCTGTCGAGCTTTGCCGCCGAGGAGCGCCTCGCGCGCACCGGCCGCACGCACGGCGAGAAGAAGGCGCTGCGCGACGCGCTCGCCGCATGCGCGATCCTCGAGGATCACCTTCGCGCGCTGCGAGGCGATGCGATCGGAGGCGCGGTGGATGACGACGACGCGGCCGACGGGGATGACGGCCATGACGACGCGGATGGTGACGACCGATGACCGCGCACGCGCTTCCCTCCGGCGCGCAGCTCCCGAACACGCGCCTCACCGACGAGCAGCGTGCGGTGGTCGATGCACCCGACGACGCGCACCTCACGGTGCTCGCGGTCGCGGGAAGCGGCAAGACGACGACGATGGTGCATCGCCTCGCGGAGCTCGCCGCGCGCGGCGTGAAGCCGACGCACATGCGCGCGGTGATGTTCAACAAGGCGGCGCAGCGCTCCTTCGAGAAGCGCCTCGCCGCGACGGGTGTCCCGACGGCGGAACTGCGCGTCCAGACCTGGCACGCGCTCGCGTACGGAATCGTGCGGCACCTCGAGTCGACCGGCGCCGTCGCGCGCATGCCGCTCGTCGTCGAGACGGGCGAGGTGCTGCGCGCGGTCGGTGACGCGATCCGCGCCGAGTTCACCGAGCGCAACGAGCACCCCGAGGAGGACGACGGCCGCGATGCCGAATCGTGTCTCGAGGCGATCCGCGAGTGGAAGTCGATGCTCGTCGCGCCCGCGCACGCGAAGCACGCCGAGGACGACTTCCTCGCGGCCGTCTACGCGCGCTTCGAGAAGGAGCGCACCGCGCGGCTCTTCCGCACCTTCGACGACCTCGTCGTCGACGCCGTGCGCGCGCTCGAGTCGGACGACGCGCGCCACGGGCTCGCGGACCGCTTCGAGCATCTCGTGGTCGACGAGTTCCAGGATGCCGACCACGCGCAGGTCCGTCTGCTCGAGCTGCTCGCGGGTTCGCGCGCGCGCGTCACCGTCGTCGGCGACGACGACCAGACGATCCACGAGTGGCGCGGTGCACGCAGCGCGTTCATCCGCGGCGAGTTCGCGAAGCGCTTCACCGCGCATCCGCACCGCGCGTTCACGCTGTCGACGAGCTTCCGCTTCGGGCCCGGGCTCGCCGCGGCAGCCGAGCGTGCCATCGCGCCGGGCGCGGGCCGCGTCGCGAAGCGGATCGATCGGCTCAAGGACCTCCTCGCACAGGGAACGCCCGCGTCCGACATCGTCGTCCTCGGGCGCTCGTGGGCGCAGCTCCTCGCGTTCGAATGGCGCATGCTCGCGGCCGGGATTCCGTTTGTCATGGACGAGCACGCGGCATTCGCCGACGATCCGTCGCTGTCACTTCTCCTCGCCTATGCACGTGCCGTACGCACGCTGCGGACGCCGATGGATGAAGTACTTGCGCAGAACGCAGGCCGCATTCTCAACCGTCCGTTCCGCGGACTTTCGCGCAAAGGACTCGACTTCATCCTGAAGGACGCCGCGCGCGAGGGCCTCACGCTTGGCGACCTCTGCTTCGATGATGATCTTCATAAGATGGCGGGCTTCCACGGCGGCGCGCGCATCGAGTTGAAGTCGCTTGGAACCGTGCTGTCGAAGGCCGCTCGCCGCGATGGACCCGAGCAAGGCGCCGCACGCGCGATCCGCATCCTGCGCGACGAGATCGACTTCGACAAGGCGCTCTCCGCGCACCGGAGCGCCGCGAGCGTGGCCGAGTGCCTGCGCGCCTACGAGGTGCTCGAGGACTTCGCGCGCGCCGCGGGCTGCTCGCTTGTCGACCTCGATGCGCGGCTCGCGTCGGTCGACACCACGCAGGGCCGCGCCGCCGCAGACTGCGTGCGCGTGACGACGATCCACCGCGTGAAGGGCCTCGAGTGGGACTACGTGTTCATCCCCGAGTGCGACGAGGGCTGGATGCCTCTTCCGGGCGACGAGGAATCGGGCTGCCTCGACAAGCGCTCGAAGTCGCCGACGCTTGGCCGGAGCCCCGCGATCGAGAGCGAGCGGCGCCTCTTCTACGTCGGCATCACGCGCGCGCGCACGGCGTGCTTCGTGAGCTGTGGCGACGAGGAGCAGCGCTCGCGCTTCCTGCGGGACGCGCTCGGCAACAAGCGCTAGGCCCTGTCTGACGGATGCGCCGGGCAGAGCCTAGTTCACGGCCAGCGCGCGGCCGGCGCGTCGAGATACCAGCGGAACTCGCCGCCGATCGGCACGATGCCCTTGATGGGCACGTCGCGCGCGGGATCGGCGCCAGTCGCGATCCGGTGGATCATCGGCGCCTTCTTCGCGCCAACGACGAGCGCACCGATGAATCGCGCGCCGTTCAGCAGCGTGTAGGTCATCGTGAGCCGGTCGGGCGGCGTTACCGCGGGGCCGCGGTTGAAGCATGCGAACCGGTCGACCACCGCCAGCGCGTCGCTCCGCGGGAAGAGGCTCGCGGTGTGTCCGTCGTCGCCCATCCCGAGCAGCACGAAGTCGAGGCGGTCGTGGCCCTTCTCGCGCCAACCAAGCACCTCGCGCAGCTCCGCCTCGTAGCGCACGTCGCCACCGGCCTCGTACGCATGCATCGGATGCACCTGCGACGACGGGATGTCGGAGTGCTCGCAGATGATCTCGCGGATCTGTCCGAAGTTCGACTTCTCGTGGTCGAACGGCACGCAGCGCTCGTCGACAATCCAGAGATGCGTGCGTCGCCACGGCATCTCGCGGAAGCGTGGGTCGATCATCATGCGCTCGTAGAGCGGCATCGGCGTCGAGCCGCCCGAGAGCGCGAGGTGGAAGTCGCCGAACTGACGCACGCAGGCCTTCGCCTGCATCATGATGTCGGTGCCGATCGCGTCGAGCGCCTCGTCGGCGGTGTCGACGAGGACCACCTGCCCCGGCAGTCTCGGCGTCTCGGGCAGTTCGTCGGCCAGTTCGTAGGTTCCGCCGTCGCTCATCGCGCACAGCGTACCCGAGGGCGCGGATGTTTCTGAAGCGCGGTGTCGTGATGGCGCGGCGGCACTCGTCAGGGCTGCGGCGAAGCCTGCGCGGGTGCCTGGCCGCACTCGGGACATCGCGCGTCCGCGGAAAGCCCCGTGCGCGCGTAGCCGCAGGATGGGCAGCGGGTTCGATCCGCGCGAAGCCGTGCAATCACGCCAAGAATGCCTGCCTTCGCGAGTACGCACAGCGCGACGAGCGGTACGCCAAGGACGAGCGTGTTCCCCAAGAGCGGGAGCCACAGCGGACGCCACGGTAGCCCCTTCGCGGGAAGGCTGTCGATCTCATGCGAAAGCGGATGCCCGAGGTCCCGACCCCACGATGGATCGATGCCGAGGCCATCGGTCCACCAGATGACGACGCACGAAACGTCGGAGAGCCCGTACTCCGCTTCGTCCTCGTAGACGGTCCGCTCGATGAGCGCGCCACGTACGACGAACGCGCGGAACGGCCAGCCGAACACGCGCGCCTCGTCGATACGCCGCGTGCCGACGACGTGCTTCGCGTCGAGGACAAGTCGCTGCGCGTCCTCGTTCTCCACACGTCCCTGCATCCACTCGCTCTCGGGAACATCGACGGCGCGGAAGAATCTCCCGACCTCCGCGCTGCGGCCCGGAAGGAATCCCTCGCACACGCGAGGAAGATCGGCGGGAACCCACGCAGGCGTGGTGGTCACGGGAATCTCGCCCGCCGCCACGCGTTCATCGACCTCCCACGAAGGAAGCGCGGCGTCGACGGGATCGCCCATCGCCCTCCGTGTCACGGCGTCGAAGCGCGTGACCCACACGATGTCGTGGAAGCCGGATCCCGCGACCGCGTGCGCGAACCAACCGCTGCCTTCACCGTTCGACGCATGCACGAGCACGCCGACATCGTGCGCGTCGGCGCGCGTCGGAATGTCGTACCCCGATCCATCGCCCCATGCGTGCCACGACGCGGGCGTCCAAGTGCGCCAGAGCCAGTCGAGCGTGTCTTCTTCGTATCCGCCGCCACCGATGATGCCCGAACCCGGCATCGCGGGGTACCGCTGGATATCGCGCGCCGACAGCATCGCCATCGCGAGCGAGAGCGGCGCACCGACGGCGATCGCCGCCAGCGCAAGCCGCGCGAGACGGCGCGTGTGCGTCACGCGCCGCGCGGTCACGACTCGTTCCGCCAGGCGCGACCATCGCGCGCGAGCAGTTCGTCCGCCGACTTCGGTCCCCACGAGCCGCAGGCGTAGTTCGCGTGGATCCCGGCGCGCGCCGCGGCCGAACGCTCGTCGAGGAACGGCATCACGGCGTTCCACGCGCCCTCGACCTCGATGCGGTGCTTGAAGAGCGTCTGGTCGCCGCGCATCGCGTCGACGATGAGCGGACCGTACGCCTCGACGGGCTCGGCCTTGAAGCGGTCGGCGTAGTCGAGCTGCATGTCGACGTTCGCGCCGCGCAGGCCGAAGCCGGGCACCTTCACCTCGAAGCGGAGGTTGAAGCGCTCCTTCGGCGCGATCTCGATGACGAGACGGTTCGGAGCCTCGCCGCCGAATCCACCGACCTTTCGGAAGAGGTTCGCGGCCGGCGGCTTGAACTGGACGACCACCTCGGTCTGCTTCGCGGCGAGCTTCTTGCCCGAGCGGATGTAGAACGGCGTGCCCGCCCAGCGCCAGTTGTCGAAATGCACCTTGATCGCGGCGTAGGTCTCGGTGGTCGAGCCCGGCGCCACGCCCGCAAGCTCGTGGTACGCGCCTTCCTGCGAGCCTGCACGCGTATCGGCGGCGAACTGGCCGAGCGCGCAGTGCGCCGCCACCTCGTCGGCCGTCGGGATCGCGATCGAGTCGATGATCTTGATCTTCTCGGCGCGCACGTTCTCCGGCGTGTAGAGGCTCGGCGGCTCCATCGCGACGAACGCGAGGATCTGGAAGAGGTGCGACTGGATCATGTCGCGGATGGCGCCGGTCTGATCGTAGAACGCCGTGCGCTGCCCGACCGATACGGTCTCCGCGGCCGTGATCTGCACGTGGTCGATGTACTGCTGGTTCCACAGCGGCTCGAAGATCGAGTTCGCGAAGCGCAGCACGAGCATCGACTGGACGAGCTCCTTGCCGAGGTAGTGGTCGATCCGGTAGATCGACTCCTCCTCGAACGCGCGGCCGAGGCAGCGGTTGAGGCTCGAGGCGCTCGCAGCGTCGTGGCCGAACGGCTTCTCGACGATGATCCGCTGCCAGCTCCTCGCCGCGGGATCGATCGAGCACCAGCGCTTGCCCTCGACCACGAGGCCCGCCTCGTCGATCCGCTCGATGATCGGCTCGTACAGGCTCTCCGCGACCGAGAGGAAGAAGAGGAGGTTTCCGCGCGTGCCCTTCGCCTCGGCCATCGCGTCGAGGCGTGCCTGCAGCGGTTCGTAGCACTCGGCCTTCACCGCGTCGCCGGCGAAGTAGAAGAGGCGCTTGGCGAAATCGGTCCACTTCGCGGCGTCGAAGCCCTTCGCCTGCTTCTCGACCCAGCCGCGCAGCTCGTCGCGCCAGCCGTCGTCGGTCTTCTGGGTGCGCGAGACGCCGAGGATGACCGTCGACGCGTGCAGCTGCCCCTGCACGTGCATCTCGTACATCGCGGGGATCAGCTTGCGCGAGGTGAGGTCGCCGGAGGCGCCGAAGATGACGAGGATGCAGGGGTCGGTGGTGAGCATGGCGTGCGAGGACGAGACTACCGCGCGCGGAGGCCGCGCGCATGGGGCGTTCAACCGAATCTCGGGTGGAACTTGCGCGCGACGTCGCGCAGCCGCGACTTGTCGACGTGGGTGTAGACCTGGGTGGTGACCACGCTCGCGTGACCGAGGAACTCCTGCACCGTGCGCAGGTCGCAGCCGCCGCGGAGAAGATCGGTGGCGAAGCTGTGCCGGAGGACATGCGGGTGGATGCCGTGGAGCCCAGCCACGGCGGCGTACTTCTTCACCAGCATCCATACGGCCACGCGCTCGAGCGGCTTGCCGCGATTCGAGACGAAGAGGCGGTGATCGGCGCGCGATTCGTCGCCGTCGACAAGCCCGGGGCGCTGCTCGTCGATCCAGCGCTGGATCGCCTGCGCGGCGCAGCCGCCGACCGGCACGATCCGCTGCTTCGAGCCCTTGCCGATCACCGACAGGCTCTGGATCGTCGGGAACCACTGGTTGAGCCGCACCGAACCCACTTCGCTCGCACGGAGGCCCGAGGCGTACATCAGCTCGAGGATCGCGCGGTCGCGGATCCACAGTTCACCCTGGTCGGGGCCCGGCGACTCGACGAGCCGCTTCATCTGCGCGGGCGAGATGACGTTCGGGAGCTTCCGCCACTTCGTCGGCCGCTCGAGGAGGCGCGCGGGATTCTCGGGAATCTCGCGGTTCGCGTGCAGGTAGCGGAAGAAGACGCGGATCGTCGAGACATGCCGCACGATCGTGGTCGGATCGAGCTTCCGGTCGCGCGAGAGGAATCGCACGTGCTCGACGAGGTGCGCGGGCGCGACCTCGCCCACCGTGGCGACGCCACGGGCGAGAAGGTCGCCGACGAGATCATCGAGATCGCGGGTGTAGGCCTCGAGCGTCGCGGGCGCGAGGCCGCATTCGACGCGCAGATACGCGAGAAACGAGCGCAACGCGCGCGCGTATCCGGGTGTGGCGGCGGCGATCCCGGGCTGCACCGCGGGGATGGCTTCCTTCTCCGGAGCGCGTGGAGTCTGGTCACGCGACGGCGGGTCGAGCGAGCGGAGCGCGCTCGACCGTGAGCTCGACGATGCTCCCGCGCACGATGCCGGTTCCGACGTCGGCGGTGAACTCCGCGAGGCGGCCGATGCAGGCGCCCGCGAGGCGCGCGACGTCGTCGGCGATGGGTCCGTCGCAGAGTCGGAAGCGGTCGCGCTGCGCCCCCGCCGGTTCGAGTTCGAAGCCGCCAGCGGAGCAACGGTCGATGGCGACAGCCCCGTCGCCGCTGGCGCGGAAGACGGGGCAGGAGTCGAAGTCGGCGGTGCAGTAGCGGAAGACTTCATCGAGGTGACCGAGGGTCATGCGCGCGCCGCACCGCGGATCGCAGTGGTCGAAGCGTGGGCAGATCGAGGCGCAGGCGGACATTCGGAACCTCCGTGCATCGGCAATCCCGCCGAGCGTGCGCGAAAGATGCGCGCGCCCTCCGGTGCATTCCCCAGCGCGGCGCGAGAGATGCGTGCGACGGTTTCGCAGGCCTGCGTGGCACCGACTGGATCGTGCTGGCACGCCACTTGCATCACTCCACAGTCAGGTCCGACAGGAGGTCGGATCGGGCGTGCCGGGATCCCCCGGCTCACCCGGACACGGCAAGGAGTGCCCACCATGCTTCGATACGACTACGCCGCCCGCGGCGCCGCGGAAAACGCCTCAGACACGGCCTCGCACGCGACTTACGGCGCGACCCAGGCGAACAACCTCGTCCTCCGCGCGATCGACGTCGACGCGACCCGACCGGCCGCGGGCCGGCCCGGTGATGCTGCCGACGCCGCGCAGGAATTGCCCACCCTCGACCTCATCGGCGCAGCGATTGCGCGCGCCGCCCGGATCGCCGCCGCCGAGGACCGCGCGCGGCTCCACCTTCCTTCCATCCGTTCTTCGCAGGCGGCGATCCTCGCCGCGCGCGCAGCGATCCTCGCCTCCCAGGCCGCCGGGCTGCTGAAGCCCTCTGCCCGCGAGGGAGACGCGCTCTTCGCGGACCTTGCTTCAGGTGCGGCCTCCGGCGAGGGCACCGACGAGGGGCGCCTCGTCCCCGGAACCTCGGGCACCAAGAGCGTCGTCTGGCGCCTCCACCCCGCCCCCGCCACCGCTGGCGCGCCAGTTGCCAACCGGACCACCGACACCTGCGGAGTCCCGGCATGAACTACGGCTTCCACCTCGCCACCACCGGCGCCATCACCGGCATGCGCCGCCTCGAGACCGTCGCGAACAACCTCGCGAACGCGACCACCGTCGGCTTCAAGTCCGACTTCCTCTCGATGCGCGCGCGGCTCCCCGAGAACCTCGAGCGTCCCGGCGAGTACGCCGACACGAACACCCTGCTCGACGGCCTCGGCGGCGGCACCCTCTTCGATCCGACCCGCATCGACCTCCGCCAGGGCACCCTCCGCCAGACGAAGTCGCAGTTCGACATCGCGATCGAGGGCGACGGATTCCTGCGCCTCGAGAACCCGGCGAAGGGCGCGGGCGCGAAGGACATGCTGCTCACCCGCGCGGGCGCGCTCGCCCGCAGCGCGACCGGCACGCTCGTCCTCGCCACGTCGGGCGTTCCCGTCCTCGACCGGAACGGCCAGCGCATCGTGCTCGACGCCGATCAGCCCGATCTCCGCATCGACGAGGGCGGACGCGTGATGCAGGGCGGCAGCGAGATCGCGCGCCTCGCGGTCGTGGTGCCCTCCGATCTCCGCAATCTGGTGAAGGAAGGCCGCGACGCGATGCGACTCCTCGGCGGCCGCGCCGAGCAGGCTCCCGACGCGACCATCGTGCGCCAGTACCACCTCGAGGAGAGCACCGTCGATCCGGTGCTCTCGCTCGCCGAGATGATCAAGGTCTCGCGCGGCGTCGAGTTCTCGACGCGCCTCATGCAGGCCGAGGACCAGGCCACCGGACGACTCATCGACACCCTCGGGCGATTCGCCTGATCCACCTTCCGAACAGGGAAGCACACCATGAGCTACATCGCACTCAACACCGCCGCCTCCGGCATGAACGCCTGCTCGACGAGCCTCGACGTCATCGCGAACAACCTCGCGAACGCGAACACGACGGGCTTCAAGAGCTCCCGTGCGAACTTCGAGGATCTCTTCTACCAGGAGCTCGCGCAGCCCGGTCTCCCGAGCGGCGACGCGATCCAGCGCCCGACCGGCCTCTACGTCGGCCTCGGCACGCAGATCTCGGGCACGCAGCTCGACTTCGCGCAGGGACCGGCCGAATCGACGAACAAGCCGTTCGACCTCATGATCGAGGGCGACGGCTTCTTCCAGCTGCAGATCTCGGCGGATGTCGGCGACGGCATCGGCTACACGCGCGCCGGCAACTTCACGCTGAACCAGGAAGGCCAGATCGTGCTCGCGAACTCGCCGGGCTGGCGCCTCGAGCCCGAGATCACGGTCCCCGAGGACGCGAGCAACATCAACGTGTCGCAGGACGGCGTCGTGACCGGCAACGTGCCCGGCCAGGTCGACCCGGTCGAGTTCGGCACCATCCTCCTCGCGCGCTTCATCAACCCGACCGGCCTCGAGACCATCGGCAACAACACCTACATCCCGACCGAGGCCTCGGGCGATCCGCTCGAGTCGCAGCCGAACGTCGAGGGCATGGGCGCGGTGCGACAGGGCTTCCTCGAGGCGTCGAACGTCGATCCGGTGACCGAGCTCGTCTCGCTCATCAAGACGCAGCGCACCTTCGAGATGAACAGCCAGGTCATCCAGGCCTCGAACGAGACGCTCCAGAACATCACGAACCTCGCGATGCGTTGATCCCGACTCCGCCGCCGGACGCTGAGCCCGCCGCACCTCGCACGAAACGACCGACACCATGACGACGACGCAGACCATGACGACGACGAGAACCACGATCCGCACGCTCGCCACCACCGTCGCCGGCGTGATCGCGTGCATGGCCGCCGCGCCTGCGCTCGCGGCCGACACCGTCGCGCTGCGCGCCTCGGTGCGCGTCCCCGCGGGCGATGCGGTCGAACTCGCCGAGATCGCCGAGCTCGACGGCGCGGCCGGGCGCTTCGCGTCGCTCGAGATCGCGCGCGCCGACGCCGGCGCGTTCGAGATCGCGGTCGACGCGGTGCGGCAGAAGCTCCTCGCGGCGGGCGCCGATCTCCGCGCGATCCGCCTGATCGGCGAGAAGACCGTCGTGCGCCCGTCGCGCGCCGTCGCGCCGGCGCCGTCGACGCCCGCGGAACCGATCGTGCGCGTGCGCACGGCGATGTCGCTCGACCAAGGACCGCGCACCACGCTGCTCGAGCCCGCGCGCTACGCGGGCGAGCCGACCCCCATCGGCATCGCCACCGGACTGGTCGCGAACGCCTTCGGCGACGACCTCGCCGCCGTGCGCCTCGAGGTGCGTGAAGACGATCTCGCGAAGCTCGCGCCGAAGGCCGGCCTCCGCTACGAGATCGTCGCCAAGACCGCGCTCTCGAGCGATCGCGTCGACCTCGAGGTCGTCGCGTACGACGGCACCAGACTCGTCTCTCGCGAGCGGATCCGCTTCGAGCCGCGCATCGAGCGCGAGGTCTGCGTCGCGCGCTGCGCGCTGCGCCGTGGCGACACGATCGATGCGTCGAACAGCGCGATCGAGACGCGCTTCGTCGCACCGAGCGTCCGTGAGCGCGCCGCGGAAGCGGGTGCGTGCGTCGGCTCGACCGTCGCGGGGAGCATCGCCGATGGCGCGGTGATCGCCGCCGACGACATCCAGCAGCCGCTTGCCGTGCGTCGCAACGAGCGCGTGATGGTGCGCCGCGAGATCGGGATGGTCGCGATCGAGTTCGAGGCTCTCGCCCTCGAGGACGGGTCCGCCGGCGACGTGATCGCGGTCGAGCAGGCCGGCAAGGGACGGCGCCGCGATGCACGTGCGCTCACTGCGGAAGTCGTTGGACCAGGCCGTGCGGTGATCCGCGAGACGAGCATGAACTGAACCGCATCGCGCGGCACGAAACGAACGACGACGACGCGAGTTGAACGAAGACGAAGCGAACGAAGCGAGCCTACCCGATCGACGGAGACAACCATGCGACGCATGCAGATGAACCGAAGCCTGACCTCCTCCCTCGCGATCCTTCCGATCCTCGCGATGGCGACGCTCGCGCACGCCGTGGATGGCGCCGCGACCGGCGCGAAGCCGACGGCGAACGAGGGCACGGCGACGTCGGCTCCCGCGCCCGCGACGAAGTCGGCGCCGAAGCGCGTCCTGCGCGACGACGAGAGGCCCGCGGCCGTTCCCACGCGCTCGCTCGTGACGATCGTCATCAGCGAGTCGAGCCGATCGAAGAGCGCCTCCGACGCGAAGGCCGACAAGGACTACGAGATGTCGGCCGCGGTCGATGCGTGGATCAGCATGGATCCGACGGCGTTCGGCGACGGCTTCTTCACGCCGATCGACTCGGGCGATCTGCCCGAGATCGGCGTCGCCGGCGAGAAGAGCTTCAAGGGCAAGGGCTCGTACGCGCGCAGCGACGACTTCACCGCGCGCGTGACGGCCGAGATCGTCGAGGTGCGTCCGAACGGACTGCTCGTCCTCGAGGCGCGCCGCGAGATCGTCAACGACGGCGAGTCGCAGATCATCACGCTCTCAGGCATCTGCCGCCCCGAGGACATCGACGCGAACAACCAGGTGATCTCGCAGCGCGTCGCCGACGCGGTCGTCAAGAAGATCACGACCGGCGAACTGCGCAACACCGCCGAGAAGGGTGTGCTCGCGAAGCTGATCGACACGATCTTCGCGTTCTGAATTGGAGCGCTCGAGCGCGGCTCTTGCCGCGCCCTCGCTCTGGCCGGCCTCGCCGCGAGTGAATCGCGGCGGGCCGAGATGCGTTGTGACTGGAGCGCTCGAGCGCGGCTCTTGCC
>JAJTGL010000013.1:0-43814 GCA_021297795.1 Planctomycetaceae bacterium | reverse complement strand
CCCCCTCGCTCTGGCCGGCCTCGCCGCGAGTGAATCGCGGCGGGCCGAGATGCGTTGTGACTGGAGCGCTCGAGCGCGGCTCTTGCCGCCCCCTCGCTCTGGCCGGCTCCCCTCGGAGTGCATCCTCGGGGCACGATGTTCGACGACGCGTGAAACGCGGCACGAACACGCCTTACGCCAGCAGAGCCTTACGCCAGCAGAGCCTTGAGTGCGGCACCGGGATCGGGCTGCTTCATCAGGTGCTCGCCGACGAGCACGATGTGGATCCCGTGCGCGCGCAGGCGCGCGAGATCCTCCGGCGTCCGGATGCCCGACTCGCTCACGAGGATGCTCGTGTCCTCGAGCATCTCCGCAAGCCGCATCGAGTGCTCGATCTTCGTCTTCATCGTGCGCAGATCGCGGTTGTTGATGCCGAGGAGCGAGTAGCTCGCATGCGGGAAGCCCACGATGTTGACGGCGCGCAGCAGATGGTCGACGTCGTGCACCTCGAGCAGCGTGGTCATCCCGAGCTCGGTCGCGAGGATCTGGAAGTCGATGATGTCGCGCTCGGGAAGCGCCTCGGCGATGAGGAGGATCGCATCGGCGCCGGCTGCGCGCGACTCCCACACCTGGTAGATGTCGACGATGAAGTCCTTCCGCAGCACCGGCAGCGGCATGGCGTCGCGGATCGCGTGGATGTACTCGAGCCGCCCACCGAAGAACTCCTCGTCGGTCAGGCACGAGATCGCGGCCGCGCCGTTCGCGTGGTAGGCGCGCGCGATCGCGACGGGGTCGAAGTCCTCGCGGATCACACCCGCCGACGGACTCCTGCGCTTGATCTCGGCGATCGCATGCGTCGCGTTCGGATGACGACGGTCGACCACGGCCTGGAAGAAGTTCCTCGGCCTTCCGAGCTCGGAGATCCGCTCCTTCAGCGCCTCGATGGGCACCGCCTCGCGGGCGCGCGCGACCTCGACGGCCTTGCGGGTGAGGATGTCCTTCAGAACGGGAACCATGAAGCGGAGATCACGAGGCGGAGATCACGAGGCGGAGATCACGAGGCGGAGATCACGAGGCGGAGATCAGGAGGCGGAGATCACGAGACCGGAATCGGGAGCGCACCGCGGCCAGGACGACGGTTGCCGCGGCCCGGCCCCGACGGCGCGACCGGGCCGCGCATCGTACCCTGCACCGGATGATCGACCCGATGGGTCTCCTCCTTCAGTCGACGCCGGAACCCGATGCTGCACCGAACGCGGCACCCGGGGCCGCCGTCATGCCGTCGACACCGGAGGCGCCGTCGGACGCGGCCGGCGGGGCGAGCGAGTTCCTCTCGGTGGCCGTTCTGGTCGCGCTCGCCGCGATCGCGATCGCGTGCATCCGCCGCTGGCGTCTGCACGACGTCCCCCGCGAACCCTCGGGACGCATGCCACGCGAGGCGCTCTTCGGCGCGATCCTCTTCCTGATCGCGTACGTCGTCGGCATGCTCGGCGCGTCGCTGCCGGCGGCGCTTCTCCCGAGCGACAGCCCGTGGACCCGGCTTGCGATCGGTTCGGTCGCGAACCTGTTCCAGTGGATCGCGGCGATCGCGTTCCTGTCGTCGCAGGCGTTCGCCGACGGGCCGACCGCCGTCACGCCGCGCACCCGCGCCATCACGGCAGGCGTGATCGGTCTCCTCCTCGCGCTGCCGATCGTGCTCGCGACGGGCACGATCCTCGGCCTCCTGCTTCCGCACCTCGGTTTGCCGAAGGCCCCGGAGGTCTCGCACGAGACGCTCCGCATCGTGCTCGAGCAGCAGAACCTCGTCTTCACCGCAGCAACGCTCGCCCAAGTGGTCATCCTGGTCCCGCTCGCGGAGGAGGCGCTCTTCCGCGGACTCTTCCAGCCGTCGCTGCGTGCGGCGCGCTTCTCCGGCGCGGAGGCGATCGCCGCGACCTCGGTGGTGTTCGCCCTCATCCACTGGCCATCGATCCCTGCGGACGGTCGCGCGACGGGTCTCGTCATGCTCGTCCTCCTCAGCGTCGCGCTCGGGGTCCTGCGCGAGCGAACGGGTGGATTCCTCGCGCCGGCGGTCGCGCACGCGATCTTCAACGGACTGAACCTGGCGATGGCGCTGATGCGCTGACCGCGTCGAGACCGTGCCGCCTGCCCGGCGGATGCCGTCGAACCCAGCCTGCCTCCACGCGCGGTCTTTCCCGTATCTTCCTGCGTTCCATGAGCACGATCGACGCCATCGCAGGAAAGCCCCGCATCCTCACAGGCGACACGCCCACCGGGCAGCTCCATCTCGGCCACTGGGTCGGCAGCGTGAAGCGCCGCGTCGAGCTGCAGCACAGCCACGACTGCTACTTCATCATCGCGAACATGCACGCGTACACGACGCGGCTCGCGAAGAGCGAGGAGATCCGCCGCGACTCGGTCGCGATCGTGCGCGACTACCTCGCGATGGGCATCGATCCCGAGAAGACGACGATCTTCCTGCAGAGCGAGATCCCGGCGATCGCCGAACTGACGTTTCTCTTCGCGATGCTGCTCCCCTTCAACCGCGTGATGCGCAACCCCACGCTCAAGACCGAGATCGAGGTGAAGGGTCTCGGCGAGTCGTACTCGTTCGGGTTCCCGCTCTACGCGGTGGGCCAGACCGCCGACATCCTCGCGTTCCGACCCGTGGGCGTGCCGGTCGGCGAGGATCAGGTTCCGCACCTCGAGCTGACGCGCGAGGTCGCGCGGCGCTTCAACCAGATCTTCTGCGGCGTCGACGAGCACGCCGAGGACGAGGATCACGTGAAGCTCGGTGGAGCGTTCCCGATCCCGCGCGCGGACGTCGGCGCCGTGGGCCGTCTCGCCGGAATCGACGGCGTCAACAAGATGTCGAAGTCGCTCAACAACGCGATCTTCATCGCCGACGACGCGAAGGAGGTCGAGAAGAAGGTCAAGAAGATCTTCACCGGCCGCCAGAGTCCGACGGAGCCCGGCGACATCGGCAACGTGCTCTTCCAGTACGTGCGCACGTTCATCCGCGACGAGGCGCGCGTGAAGGAGCTCGAGGAGAGGTACGCGAAGGGCGACAACATCGGCGACGGCCACGTGAAGCTCGAGGTCGCGGCCGCGATCAACGAGCTGCTCGCACCGATGCGCGAGCGCCGCGCGAAGTACGAGGGTCGCGACGATCTCGTGCTCGAGATCCTGAAGGCGGGCTGCGAGCGCGCGAACAAGGTGGCCGAGGCGACGCTCGAGCGCGTGAAGGAACGCGC
The DNA here is from genome assembly GCA_021297795.1 of Planctomycetaceae bacterium. GTDB lineage: Bacteria > Planctomycetota > Phycisphaerae > Phycisphaerales > SM1A02 > QWPT01. The sequence goes on along the minus strand of JAJTGL010000013.1, from coordinate 40,581 downwards.
GAACCTCGTGCACTGGCCGCGCAAGCTCGCCTACATGTGAGTTTCGGGAAAGATGCCCGAAGCCCGTCGAAGGACGGGCGCGATACTTCCGTGTCCATACCACGCCTGATCTGCTCCCATCGAGCTTTGCCCGCTCGCAGGCGTGTGCATGGATACGGAAAGGCAAAGCATGAAACCCACGCTCCCGGCCGCAGTCCTCGCCGCACTCGCCCTCGCCGCACTCTCCGCCTCCACCGCCAGCCCTGCAAGCGTGATCGTCGACCAGCCCGCCGCGGCATCGGGCGACGGAATGCCGTCGCAGGTGATGCTCGAACCCCACGCCGGATTCTCCTGCAGCGCTTTCGACGACTTCTCGATCGGCGAGAGCTGCGAACTCGCGGCGCTGACGGTCTACGGGTACGACGGCGTCGGCGGCGACAGCGGTTTCAACATCGCCGTCACGGTTCGGTTCTACACGGATCCGAACCTCAGCAACGCGGCGATCGCGGCTCGCAGCGGCACCCAGGTCGGCGGCGACCTGGTCTTCGACCTGAGTGGCATCACGCTTGATCCAGGTACCTATTGGATCGCGGCGCAGGTCGAGCGCCCGCTCACCGGTGGCGGCCAGTGGTACTGGTTCGTCTCCGACACCACGAACGGGGCGCAGGCGATGTGGCAGAATCCGGCCGGCGGCTTCGGGCAAGGTTCACGCCCCATCTCGATCTCGGATTTCGGTGCGTCCGCGCACGACATGGCGTTCAGGCTCGAGAGCGTTCCGGCGCCGGGCGGATTGGCGCTTCTTGGTGTCTGCGCGCTGTTCGGCCGTCGTCATCGGTGAGCCGGTCTCGAGGGCGAAGGCCGGGTCCCCGCCGCACGATGTCGACAGGCGCTTGCCCGCTGCGGCGGCTTCCTCTGTCTTGACTCACGCCAGAGCGAGCAAGTTGCGAAGCAGATTGCGAGCGCTCGTCATGAAGGCGGTCGCCAAGCAGGTTGCGAGCGCTCAAGCACGCAAAGCAGGTTGCGAGCGCTCCAATCACGACACGAAGTAGAACCGGCCCACCGCCACTTCGAACGGCCTGCCGTCGCGCTCGAACATGAAGTGGCCCTCCATGGTTCCCCACGCGGTGTGCATCGGGCAGTAGCTCGTGTACTCGAAACTGTCGCCCGGGCCGAGCTCCGGGTGCTGTCCGATCACGCCCGGCCCTTCGACGACACGCTCCTCGCCCTCCGCGTCGACGATCCGCCAGAAGCGGGTGGCGAGGCGAATGCGGCTTCCTGCGTCGTTGCGGATCAGCACGCTGTAGGAGAAGAGGAACCTGCCATCAGCGGGCGAGGACTGCGATGCCACGAACTCCGGGCGCACGGTCACCCGCACGCCCTCGGTGATGGCGTCGGATCCGTGCTTCGGGGCGGCGGTCGTCGCGGGCATGGGCGCAGGATAGACGCGGAAACGTCCCGTGTTCGCTACGATCGGTCACTTCCCATGATGCGCCTGCCAAACTCTCCCACCGTTGCGATCGTCGGCGCCACCGGAGTGGTCGGACGCGAGATGCTCGCGATCCTCGAGGAGCGCCGCTTCCCGATGCGCGCGCTGCGGCTCTTCGCGTCGCCACGCTCGGTCGGAACGCGCATCCCCTTCCGGGGCGGCGAGATCGCCTGCGAGGCGCTCGAGCTGGGCATGCCCGAGGGCATCGATCTCGTCCTCTTCTCCGCCGGAAAGGAGATCTCGAGGGAATGGGCGCCCCGTTTCCGCGACGCCGGCGCCCTCGTCGTCGATAACTCGAGCGCGTTCCGCGCCGATCCCGCCTGTCCGCTCGTCGTCCCCGAGGTGAACCCGCACGCGCTCGACGCGGTGCGCGGACCCTCGATCATCGCGAACCCGAACTGCTCGACCATCATCGCGCTCGTCGCGGTCACACCGCTCCATCGCGTGATCGGCGTCGAGCGCATGGTTGCCGCGACCTACCAGGCTGCGTCAGGCGCGGGTGCCGCCGCCATGGCCGAGCTCGAGTCGCAGGCGCGCGCCTTCACCACCGGTGCGCCGCTCGACACGCGCATCTTCGGTCGTCAGTACCTCTTCAACGTCTTCAGCCACAACTCGGCCGTCGGCGCCGACGGTTTCAACGAGGAGGAGCGCAAGCTGCTCACCGAGACGCGCCGCATGTGGGAGTCGGACGCCGTGCGCGTGGTCGCGACCTGCGTGCGCGTTCCGACGCTGCGCGCCCATGCCGAGGCGCTGCATCTCGAGTTCGCGCGCGCGACCAGCGAGGAGGAGATCCGCACGCTGCTTGCGAAGGCGCCTGGCCTGCGCATCGTCGACGACCGCACGTCGAACCGGTTTCCCGAGCCTCTCGATGCCGCGGGTGGCGACGACGTCCTCGTCGGCCGCATCCGCATGGACCCGAGCGTGCCGGGCAACCGAGGTGCCGCGCTCTTCGTCTGCGGCGACCAGATCCGCAAGGGTGCGGCGCTCAATGCGATCCAGATCGCCGAGCGGTTCCTGCCCGCGGCGTCGCCGTCCGAGCGAGCGTTGGCCGGGGCGCGATGAGATGTTGGCCCCGGGAAGCCCCGGGCAACCACCCGCAAGCACGGGATGCCGCGGGCAACCATCGGAGACCATTCGGAGACCAGCGGGAAACCAACGGGAAGCCAACGGGAAACAACGGGAAAGCAAGGGCTTTCCTGCGTCGATGACGAGGGTCGTGAAGGGATGCGCCGACGGAGATAATCCAAGTCGGACGCGCTCAAGGCCGTTGCCGGAAGCGCCGACATGGATATAGTGCCTCGCACACCTTGGGGATTGGTGTAACGGTAGCACAAGTGATTCTGGTTCACTTTGTCCTAGTTCGAATCTAGGATCCCCAGTTGAGGACGAGCGTTCGAAACGAACGCTCAGGACAAACGCTCGAAACGAACAGCGGACCCGTACCCGGGTCCGCTGTTCGTTTTGCCGTTCCTCGAACGACATCCGAGCATCCCACCGTTCCTCAGCGGCCCTCGGGGCGCGGGAACTGAACGCTCCGCACGCCGCGCAGCCACACCGCGGGCGAGCCGTCGGCGGGCTCGAACCACGCGACGAGATCCACGCTCTCGACGGGCAGTGCGTCGGTGCCGCGGTTCGCGAGAAGCGACAACGTGAACTCATGGCACGGCCCCGCGAGCGCGACGGAGCGCGCGAGCGCCACCGATTCGGCGGCGAACACCCACGTCCGCAGCGGCGCCGCGCCGGGCGCGTCCGCGGTTCCGGCCTCGCCGAGCCGGTAGATCGCGAAATGAAACGACCCTTCCGCGAAGAACGGAGCCGGATGCGGCCGCGCGAAGAGATACGCCGTCACCTGCAGCGAATCAGGCAGAAGGTTGCCATCGGTGTCGGCCGGCTTCGGCGCGAAGGTGATAGCGATCGCGTTCGGCTTCGTGCCTTGCGGCGCGACGGGCGCCTCGGTCGGCTTCGGCACCGATCGCGCGCCATCCGACGTGGTCACCGTGGTCTGGCAGCCAAGGGGCACGAGCGCCGCCGTCAAGACCGTCGCACCCATCCTCGTCCATCCGACGCGAACCGCGTTCACTTCGGCTCCTTCGAGGCGTCGGTGTCCTGCGGAACGACCTCGCCGCTCGCATCGCGCGCGGCGCCGCCGACGTTGATGCTCGCGCCCTGGAGCTCGCCCTTCTGGATCTGCTCGAGCAGTTCGGGCGGCAGCGTCAGCTTGCGGATCGCCTGCTCGCTCAGCTTCGCCGCCGCATCGTCGCCGCCCTGCGTCGGCGAGCGCACCACGTGCGGCGTCAGCACGATGAGGAGCTCGGTCTTCGACGAGTTCTCCTTGAACTGGCGGAACAGCGCTCCGACGAGCGGGATGTCGCCGAGCAGCGGGATCTTCTTGTCGACGCGCTCGAAGCGGTCGCTGATGAGGCCGCCGATGACGACCGTCTGTCCGTCCTTCACGGTGACCGTGGTGTTCGCGCGACGGCGCGTGACCACGGGGCTGTTGAAGTTCTCCGAGATCTGCGTCGTCTGGAGCGAGAGGCGGGAGATCTCGGGCTCGATCTCCATGCGCACGAAGCCCTCGGGATTGATCGAGGGCGTCACCCGCAGCAGGATGCCGATGTCCTCGGGCGTCACGCTCGACTGCTGTCCCGCGCTCGAGAAGCTCACCGCGTCGGGCAAGCGCACCGTCTCGCCGACCTGGATGAAGCCCTCCGAGTTGTTCTCGACCATCACCGACGGGTTCGACAGCACCTGCACGCGGCTCTGCGATGCGAGCGCATTGATGAGGAGCTCGAAGTCCTCCGCGCCGATCGCCACGTTCGGCGTGCCCGAGTTCGAGAAGAGCGAGCCGAGCAGCTGGTTGCCGGTGCGGCCACCGATGCCGGGCAGGTTGCCCATGCCGGCCGCGACGGCGTAGTCGCCGAACTTGGCGCGGCCGAATTCGGGCCCGAGCGATTCGGCCGAGTCGAGGCTCACCTCGGCGAGCAGCACCTGGATCAGCACCTGCGGCGGATCCACGTCGAGCTCGTCGATGATCGCGCGCACCTTCTCGAGGTACTTCGGGCTCGCGTTCACGAGCACGGTGTTCGACTTCTGGTCGCCGACCACCGTCACCTCGCGCTCGAGCAGCTTGGACGCGCTCGGAAGCTCCTCGGTCGACAGCGTCTCGAGGATCTTGCGCTGGTCCTCGCTCACGAATTCGTTGACCACGCGCGCGACCTCGGTCGCGGTCGCGTTCTTCAGCTTGTAGACGAACGTGTCGCGCGTGTTCGCCTCCTGCGCGTCGAGCTCGTTCACCACCTTCTCGACGAGGTCGAGGTAGGTCGGCGTGCCCGACACGAGCAGCGAGTTGGTGCGGTCGTCGACCGTGATCGAGAGCTGCTGGCGATCGTCCGGGACGAGCGTGAGGTCGGATCCGATCGTCCCGCCCGCGGGCGCGGCCGCCACCGGCGCACCGGCGGCTCCCGCGTCGGCGGCGGGCGCGGGGTCGCCGTCCTCGCGCGGCTTGAGGACGTAGAGGTTGCCCGACTGACGGAGGTTGAAGAGCTCCTTCAGGATGCGCGCCATCGAGTCGGCGTCGGCGTTCGTCAGCTTGAAGATGCGGATGTTCTGCGACCCGCTCGTCGAGCCGTCGAGGTCCTTGATCATCTTCTCGATCAGCGCCATCGACTCGCGCGGCGCCTTCACGATCACGGTGTTGGTGCGGATGTCGGGCGTGAGCGAGATCGACTGGCGCGTCGCGGCCGAGATCTCCATCTCGACCTCGGTGCCGTCGCCGCCCTCGAGCTGGCGCAGGTACTTGAGCACGGTCGCCTGCTGCTGGTTGCGCCCGGCGAGCGAGCCGCCCGAGAGGATGCTCTGGATGAGACCGACGGTCTCCTGCACGTTCGCGCCCTGCAGCGGGATGTACTTGATCTCGACGACGGTCTGCGGCTTCGCGCCGTCGAGCTGGGCCACGAGCCGGCGGATCGCGGCGACATCGGCCTCGGGTCCGCTCGCGACGACGGCGTTGAGCCGTGCGTCGGCCGAAACGTTGACGGTGTTGTCGCCGCGGCGACGGTTCTCCTCGGCGACGTACATCTCGTCGAGCATGCGGACCATGTCGGCCGCGGTCGTCTTCGCGAGGATGATGACCTCGAACGGCTTGTCGGTGAGCTGTTCCCTCGCGGCCTTCGCGAGGAGATCGACCAGGCCCTTCACGACCTCGAGATTCTCCTCGCTCGACGCGACGATCAGCGAGTTCGACGCGACGTCGGGCGCGACCGACACGGCGTCGGAAGGCGTCTGCGAGGTGCCGAGCGAGGTCGCCCGGTCGCGCATCAGCTGCTGGATGCGCGGCGCGATCGTCTCGGCGCGTGCCGCGGCGAGAGGAAGCACGTGGACGCCGACCGCGGGGTTCGACGGGATCTCCTCGAGCCGCGCGGCGATCTGCCGGACGAGCGCCGCGTCCTCGGGTCCGCCGGCGACGAGCAGCGCGTTCGTGCGCGGATCGGGGAGGACGAGCGGCTTCACGCGCTTCGCGACCTCGGGCGAGAGCTCGGCGAAGCGGCGGTCGAGGATCTGCTTGATCGCGGCCGCGAGGCGCTCGATGTTCGCCTTGCCGACCGGAACGACCTCGACGCCCGACTCCTCGAGCGTCTCGGCGACGTCGAGATCGGCGACCAGCGACCGGATCACGTCGAACGCGTCGGCGCCGGCGGCGACGAGCAGCTGGTTGGTGCGCTCGTCGGCGGCGATCGTCGCGCGCTCGAGATCGGCGGTCTCGGGATTCGCCCGCTTCAACCGGTCGACGCGCGCATCCATCATGCGCTGGAGCACGGCCGCGAGGCGCGGCGCGCTCGCGTTCTTGAGCTCGAGCGTGCGGATCTCGCGGATGTCGGGCGCCACCTTGCGGTCGAGGCTCTTGAGAAGCTCCTCTATCACCGCAAAGCTGCGCGCGCTGGTCGAGACGACGAGCGAGTTGAGCCGCTCGTCGGGAATGACGCGCACGCGGTCCTCCGCGCGGATCGACTTGGCGGCGAACTGCTGGTCGAAGAGCTGGACGAGCAGCGGGCCGATGCGCGACGCGCTCGAGTTCTCGAGCGGATAGACGCGCACGAGGGCGCCGGGCGCCGCGGCCTCGGTGTCGAGGCTCTTGAGGAGTTCGTCGACGATCTCGAGGTTCTGCGTGCTCCCGACGAGGACAAGCGAGTTCGTCGTCGGATCCGGACGGATCACGAGCTGCGTGAAGGGCACGAACACGTCGCTCTCGATCGCGGCCGCGGGCTGGCCGCCATCGGCGGCGCGCGCCATGCGGATGCGTCCGACCTGCTTCTGGAGGGGCGCGCTCTCGGGCAGCTTCGTCGAACCATCGACGAGCACCGCGCGCAGCATGTCGGCCACCGCGCCCGCGTCCGCGTAGCGGAGCTTCACGATGCGCGGCTCGATCCAGCCGACCGAAGTCTGCGCGTCGAGCCGCTCGCGGAGGACGTCGACCATCGCGACGGCCTCCTCCTTGCCGGCGACCACCACGGTGTTCGTGCGGTCGTCGACGGTGATCGCGATGTCCTGCGCGAGGGCCTCGCCCGTCGCGCCGCCGGCCTGCGCCTTCACCTGCGTGCCCTGGAGGACGCCGATCTGCTTGCCCTGCGTGAAGAGCTCGCGCACGACGCGCGCGAACTGCGTCGCCTGGATGTTCGAGAGCGGGATCACGCGCACGACCGCGGCGTCGGTGACGGGCAGCGTGTCGAAGAGCCGTGCGGCCTCCTCGAGCGCGCGCACGTTGTCGGCGGTCGAGGCGAGGACGAGCGAGTTGCTCGTCGCGTCGGCGAGGATCTTGACGGGCTTCTGGAGATCGAGCGCGATCGGCGCGGACGCGCCGTCCGGCTGGATGCGCAGCCGGCGCACCTGCTCCTGCAGCGCACGCGCGAGATCGCCCTGCTTCGCGCCACCCGCGGCCGGAACCGCCGACTGCGCGACCATCGCCGTGAGCGTGGTCGCGATGTTCGTCGCCGAGGCGTTCTTCATGCGCACGACGCGCACCTCGGCATCGGCGCCCGGCGGATCGGTGTCGATCGACTTGAGGAGCGACACGATGGTGTCGCGGTCGGCGGGGTTCGCGACGATCACGAGCGCGCTGCGGCCGGCGGCCACCGACACCTTGAGCGGCTCCGAGATCACCTTCGACACGCTGTCCGACGGCTGCGGCCGGTCGAGCCCGATCTCCTCGATGATCTTCTTCGCCGACTCGGGCGCGACGTTGATGAGATCGATGATGAAGATGCCCTTCGAGGCATCGGGCGCGAGCGAGTCCATCTGCTCGACCAGCGTGCGGATCTCGTCGAAGATCGGTCCGGTCGACGCGACGACGAGGCCGTTCGAGACCGTGTCGATCTGGATCGAGAGCGGCAGGTTCGCCTGCCGCGCGCGCTGCGCGAACGCCTCGCGGATCGCGGCGGCGACGCGCGGCGCCGGCGCGCTCTTGAGGCGCAGGAGATGAACCTGGAGCCCCTGCTCGGTCGCCTGCTGCTGCAGCGCCTCGGCGATCGCCGCGATCTGCGCGAAGTCCTCCTCGGACGCGCGCACGATCAGGGCGTTCGACGCCGCGTCGCCGACGATGCGTAGTCCGCGGTCGCGGCCGGCCGCGCGGCCGGGTCCGTACACGCGCTCGATCGCGCGCGCGAGCTGCTCCGGATTGCCGTAGCGCACCTCGATGAGGCGCGGCGGTGGAAGTTGCGCGAAGTCGGGCTGATCGAGCTGCGTGATGATCGCATCGATCTTGCGCATGTTCGCCGGGCTCGCCGCGACGACGAGGTTGTTCGAGAACTCGTCCGCGCTCGCGCTCACCTGCTCGTCCGGCTTCTGCTGGACGACGATCGGCTGCGGCTGCTCGCCGCGCGGCGCGGGCGGCGGCACGATCGGCACGGGCTTGAACGCGTCGTTGATCGCCGCGGCCACCGAGCGCGCGTCGGCGTGACGCAGCGCGACGACGCGCAGTTGCCTCGAACCGTCGTACTGCTCGTTGTCGAGCTTGGCGACCAGCTCGCGGATCGCGGGCCACTCGCTCTCCTCGGCCGAGATCACCAGCGAGTTCGTCCCCTCGTCGCCCACGATGCGCACCGACTTCTTCGACGGAGAGTCGGTGTCGAGCGCGCCGCGGCCGTAGAAGTAGCCGAGCGCCTCCTGCACGCCGCTCGCCTTCGCGGCCTTCAGCGCGATGAACTCGGTCACGCGCTTCGAGACCGGCGGCACGTCGATCGCGGCGATCACCTCGGCGATCCGCTCGAACTGCTCGGGCGTCGCGGCGACGATCAGCCGCGACCTCGGAGGCGTTCGCCGCCTTGAGCGGCACGATGCGGTACTCGCGCTCGGCGCGCGCGGGCGCTTCCTCGAGCTGCGCGAGCAGCTTCTCGATCACGCCGAGGCTCTCGGCGCTCGCCGTCACGACCAGCGCGTTCGAGCGGCGGTCCGCGACGATGCGCGCGTTCACCTGCACGGCTGGCGACGACTCGTCGACCTTGACCGCGATCCCCTGCGTGCGTCCCTTCACATCGAGCTGAAGCGACTGCGTGAGGACCTTCACGGCCTCCTCGGCCTTCGCGTTCTGGAGCGGGAACGTGCGGATCACCGTCTCCTCGGCGCTCGACGGCGCATCGAGGCGATCGATGAGCGCCCGCACCTGCTCGAACTGCGCGGCGGGCGCGCTGACGAGGACGGAGTTGGTGCGGACGTCGGGCGTCACCTGCACGCCGCCCGAGGCGGCGCGGCTGCGGAACTGCTCGGACACGAGTCGCGCGACGTCGGCGGCCTGGCCCTTGCGGAGGACCACGATGTCGCTGCGGCGCTCGCCGCCCGACTGCGGCTGATCGAGCCGCGTCACGAGGTCGCGGACGGTGGCGACCTCGTCGGCGCTGCCCGCGACGAGGAGCGCGCCACCCGAAGCGCTGGGCACGATGGTGGCGCTGGTCGATCCGCCCGCGGCTCCCGCCGCGCGATCGTCGAGGAACTGCCGCAGCGTGAGCGCGAGCTCCGACGGCGGCGCGAACTCGACGGGAATCACCGCGGTCTCGCGGTTTTCGGCGACGAGGGTCTTCTCGAGCGCGTCGAGGAGCGACTTCACCTCGGCGTGCTGCGCATCGGTCGCGCGCACGACGAGCTGCCGCGCCTTGACGACGGGAATCACGCGGGAGCCGGCGGCGGCGCCCTGCGCCTCCCACGGACGCTGCGGACGCTCGCCGAGCGTGTCGCGCACGAGCGCGGCGACCTGCTCGATGTCGCCCGACTTCGCCTCGTACGTGCGCACGGTGCGCGCCTCGCCCTCGGCGGGCGCGACGTCGAGCGTGGCGACGATCTCGCCGACGAGGGCGAAGCGATCACCGCGCCCGATCACGATGAGCGCGTTGCGCTTCTCGTCGGCGCGCACGGTGGCCGCGTCCTCCGCGGTCGCCTGGCCGGTCTCGGCCAGCATCTGCTCGATCGTGCGCGCGATCTCGCCCGCGCGCGCATGCCGCAGCGCGTGCACCTTGAACTCGTACCCCGCGGCGACCTCGGGAGCGTCGAAGCCCTTCACGAGCTCCTCGATCTCGGCGTAGTCGCCGTCGCCCGCGGTCACGAAGAGCGTCGAGCTCCTCGGATCGCCCACGACCGAGACGCTCCGCTGCGCGCGTCCGCGCGCGGTGCCCGCGAGCTGCGCGCGGTCGTCGAAGAGCTTCTGCAGCGCCTGCGCGACGCGCGTCGCATCGGCACGCTCGAGGCGGATCTGCCGGATCGGGAACTGGCGCGAGCCCGCGCGATCGAGTTCGCGCACCAGCGCGCGGATCTCCTCGAGCACCTCGGAGTCGGCGCGCACGAGGAGCACGCCGGCGGCGTCGTCCGCGACCAGCTGCGTGCGATCGCGCCGCGCGCTGTCGTCGCCGACCACGAGTTTCGTGACGTTGGCAGCGACCTCGCTCGGCCGGGCGAAGGCAAGCGCGATCGTCTCGAGCGGAGCGCGTGCGCCGGCGCCGGGCTCGTCGAGACTCGCCACGATGCGCTCGACCTCGCCGGAGAACTCCGCCGCGCCCGAGATGACGAGCGTGTTCGTGCGGTCGTCGGCGGCGAAGTCGGGCGTGGCCACCACGATGCCCTGCTGCGAGAGCGTGCGTCCGCGCGCCGCGAAGATCTGCGCGAGCGTCGTCGCGAGTTCCTTCGCGCGCGCGTGCTTCAGCGGCCGGAGCCGCATCTCGGGCGCGATCGCGCGCTCCTCGCGATCGGTGAACGCGATGAAGCGGTCGGCGAACGCGATCGCGTCGGCGGACCCGACCACCGTGATCGCATTCGATCCCTTCTCGGTCAGGACGCGCATGCGCGACGGATCGAACGAGACCTCCTCGCCCGCGGCGAAGCCGGGGATGTCGCCCGCGAGCGTGACCGCGAGCGAGCGAAGCCGCGCGCCGCCGGCCGGGCCGGTCACCGCGCGCAGCGCCTCGGCGACGCGATCGGCGCCGGCGTTGCGGAGGACGTAGCTCTTCACGACGACCGTCTCGGTCTGCTGGCTGCGCGCGAGCGTGGCCACGAGCTGGCCCACCGCCTCGAAGTCGCGATCGGTCGCGACGACGAGGAGCGACCGCGTCTCGGGATCGGGGACGATCGCGATGCGCTTCGCGAGGTCGCCGGGCGCACCGCCCGCGGGTGTCATGCGCGCGATCGCGCCGGTGACGACCGAGGCGAGCGACGTCGGATCGCTCGAGGCCGGGAGCTTGATGGCGCGGACGCGCGAACCCTCGCCGGGCAGCGCCTTCGAGGCCTGCTCGACGAGCTTGAGCGCGCGCTCGATCTCGCGCTGCGAGCCGAGGAGGACGAGCGAGTTCGTGTCGCGGTCGACCGCGACGGTGACGCCCTGCTCGGCCTTCGCATCGTCGTCGGTCTTCGAGCCCGGCACCGCGTCCGGCGCCTGCTCGGATGGCGGCACCGCGGTCGACGGAACCTGCGCGAACGCGGCGGTGACGAACGCGAGGCGCGCGGGCAGCGCGGGCGGCCAGGTGGGAGAGGCCGCGGGAACGCTCGCGGCCAACGCCGCGCGATCGACGCCCGGACTCCCGAACGATCCGAGCGGTTCCGCGCGCGACTGACCGCCGCGCGGCGCCTCGCCCTGCGTCGAACCACCGGGCTTCGTCGTGTTCGCGGGGTTCGCCGAGCCTTCCGAGTCGTAGCGCTTCAGCAGTTCCTCGACCGAGATCACCTCGACGTCGCCGTCGGAGGACTCCATCAGGCGACGCAGGAGCCGGGCCATGTCCTCCGCGTCGCCCTTCGATGGATCGAGCGGCACCGAGCGCAGCGTGCGCGCGCCGGCGATGGTCGCGCCGTCGAGCTTCGACACGATGCCCTCGATCGTGGCGAACTGCTTCTCCGTCGCGCGGACGAGGAGGCTGTTGCTCGCGGCGTTCGGCCGGATCACCGGCGGCGTCTCGGTGCCGTCGTCGGTCTCGAAGAGATCGACGAGGCTGCGCGCGATCTCGGCGGCGTCGGCGTTGCGCAGCGTGAGCACGCGCACCACGCGGTCCGACTCGCGGCCGGGGGCGACGTCGAGCTGCTGGAGCATCTCCTCCGCGGCGTCGAGCGCCGACGGCGTCGCGGAGATCACGACCGCGTTGAGCCGCTCGTCGGCGATCACGCGCAACGCGGGCTCCGCGGCAGTGGCGCCCGCGGATGCCGCCGGACGCGCGCGTTCGGCGCGCTGCGCCTCGCCCGCGAGCAGTTCCTCGACGAGCGGCGCCATCTGTCCGGCGCGCGCGTTCTTCAGGAAGACCGTGCGCACGCGCGCCGCATCGCGCGGCCCGCGCACGTCGATCGTGCGGACGACCGCGTCGACTTCGTCAAGCTGCGACGGATCGGCCGCGACCACGAGCGAGTTGCTCGTCGGCTCGGCCGAGACCACCGGGCGGCGGCGGTTCGGCTGCGAGGTCGCGCGCGCGGCAAGCGCCTGCTCGACCGCCTTCGCGACGTCGGGCGCGCTCGCCTGCGACAGCGGATACACGCGGATCTCGGCGGGACGATCGCCCTCGCGCGCGCGATCGAGCTCCTCGACCACCTTCGTCGCGATCGGCATCAGCTCGGTCGGAGCGGTGAGCACCACGCGCGCGTTCAGCGCGTCCGCCACGAACTTCGGCTCAACGACGGGTGCACCGGCCTTCGCGGCGGCGACGAGCTGCGCGGGCCAGCGCGAGCGGTCGAGCAGCACCGCGTTCAGCGCCGACACGACGACGTCGGGCGCCACGTGCTTCAGCTGCACGACGCGGAAGTCGGCGTCGGGAGTTGCGAACGCCTTCTGATCGAGCTCGGCGAGCAGCGTGCGAGCGCGCTCGGCGCCCTCGGCGGTGCCGACGACGACGATCGTGCCCGACGCGGGAAGCGCCGACAGCTCGACGCGGGAGACGCCCGACGGATTCGTCGCGTCGAGGATGCGACGCGCCTCGTCGACGAGTCCGGCCGCGGCCGCACGCGACGGCGTGAACACCGACCACGTGCGGGTGGCCGCATCGCCCTCGCGATCGAGCTCGCGGATCAGCCCTTCGGCCACGCTCATGATGCGCGCGGCGCCCGAGACGATGAGCGCGTTCGTGCGCGGATCGGCCTCGACGCGCACGGGCGGCGTGGCGTCGGCCTGGCCGCGGTTGCGGCGCATGCGCTCGAGCACGATGCGCGGATCGGTCTCCTGCTGGTCGGCGAGGAGCCGCTGCACCAGCGACGCGATGCGCGAGGCATCGGCGTGGACGAGCGTGAACGTCTTCGCGTCGACCGAGTCGAGCGCGGGGCGCTCGTCGAGCGGACCGACGAGCTTCTCCGCCTCCTCGAGATCCGCCGGCGGCCCGACGAGGAGCAGCGCGTTCGCGCCCGCGGCCGGGATCACCTTCACGGCGAGCGGTTCGCGCGTCGTCGGGTTGGTCGCGGCGGCGAGCGCCTGCGAGAGACTGGCCGCGACCTCGCTCGCGTCGGCGTAGGACAGCGGTCGCACGCGGACGACCGGCTCCGAGGAGCCCGCCGAGGCGCTTCCGTCGTCCAGCTGCCGCACGAGTTCCTCGACCACCGGGATCAGCGCGTCGGGAGCGCTCACGACGAGAGAGTTCGATCGACGGTCCGCGGCGACATCGAGCACGCGACCGGACTTCCCGGCGAGCGTCGGCTCGATCTGCGCGAGCCGGCCCTCGAGCGCCGAACGCACGAGCGGCGCCAGCGTCTCGGCCTTCGCGACCTTGAGCTTGAAGACGCGCAGCGTCGTCGACGGCTGCGCCGCACCCTCGACGCCGCGCACCACCTGCTCGACCTTCGCGAACACGCTCGGTGGACCACTGACGACGAGCGTCTTCGACACGGGCTCCACGCTCACGATCGTGCCGCTTCCCTCGGGGCCGAGCTGACCGGCCTGCGCGAGGTCGCGCACGGTCTTCGCGAGCGTGTCGACGTTCGCGTCCGACACGCGCCACGTGCGGATCTCGGCGTCGGGCATCGCCTGCGCGCGGTCGAGCTGCTTGACGAGCTCCTCGAAGCCCGCCATGCGCGCGACCGGCGCGTCGACGATCAGCGAGTTGGTCTGTCCGTCGGCGCGCACCACGACCTCGCGCGGCTGCTGGAGCTCCGGGCGCGCGCGACCGCGCGGATCGACCGGCACCGGCGGCGCGGGATACATCTCGTCGATCGTCTTCGCGAGCTCGGCGGCGCGCGCGACCTTCAGCGAGAAGATGCGGATCTCGCGATCGCTTGCCGACTGACGCGACGAGCCGTTGAGCGTCTCGACCACCTGCTGGATCTCGGGGAGGAGATCGGGGTGCGCGGCGACGATCAGCGCGTTGGTCTGCGGCTCGGCCGTGATCTGCACCGGCTTCGAGCCCTTCTCGTCGGGCGAGCGCTGCGCGTACTGCGCGTTGAGCGCGGACGCGAGCGTGGCGGCGTCCGCGGTGCGGAGCTGCAGGATGCGCATCGGCGGCGTGGCGCCGACGGGGACGTCGATGTTGCGCACGATCGCGGCGAGGAGCTCCTGCTGCCGCGCATCGGCGGCGACGAGCAGCGAGTTGGTCCGATCGAGGATCTCGATCGCAGGCTCGCGCGCGAAGCCTGCAGCCTGCCCGAGCCGGCTCGCGGCGAGGCCCTCGATCGAGGCCTTCGCGTCGGCGGCCTTCACGTTCGCAAGCGGGATGACCCGCACGTCGGCGCCGGGCGACGTCGCCGCGAGGATCTGCCGACATGCATCGGCGAAGCGCGCGAGGGGTTCCTCCTCGCCGCTCGCGACGATCGTGCCGTTCGCGGCGTCGATCTCGGTGTCGATCGCAGGCTCGACCGGCGGCGTCGCGCCCTCGGCGGGCTCGAGGCCCGCGAGGCGCAGCGCCTTCGCGACGAGCTGCGCCGCGTCGGTCGCGCCCGCGTCGACGACGCGCACGCCACGCTTCGCGGGCACGGCCTGCAGCTGCTTGAGCAGCTGCTCGGTCTTCTCGAAGGTGGTCGCGTCGCCCGCGACGATCAGCGTGCGGCTCGTGGTCTCGGGCTGCACCAGCACCTCGACCGGCTTCGCGCCGTCGACGCCGGGCTTCGACAGCATGCCGCGCGCGGCGAGGTCGCGCAGGCTCGTCGCGATGCGCTCGATGTCGCCCTTCTCGACGCGGTACGTGCGCAGCTCCGCCTGCGGCGGCAGCGGCGTGCGATCGAGTTCGGCGACCAGTTCCTCGAAGCTCGCGCGACGCTCGGCGGGCGCCTCGACGATGAGCGAGTTCGTCGTCGCATCGGCGGTGACGAACACCTCCTTCTGCTTCTGGAGATGCGGCAGCGGCCGTCCGCGCGCGTCGAGCGGGACCGGCGGCGGTGGATAGAGTCGATCAAGCGCCGTCGCGAGTTCGGAGGCGCGTGCGCTCTTCAGCGCGACGACGAACGTCTCGCGCGCAGGTCCGGTGCCCGTGTCGCCGGCACGATTGAGATCGTCGACCAGCGTGCGGATCTCCTCGAACACCGCGGGGTGCGCGGTGACGACGAGCGTGTTGGTGGTGGCATCGCTCTCGATGCGCACCGGCTGCGCGCGTCGCTGCTCGGGCGCGCGCGTGTCGTAGCGCTGCGCGAGCATGGCGGCCACCTGCGACGCGTCGCCTCCGCGCAGCTGGAGGAGGCGCAGCGGCGGCAGCGCCTCGGGCGCCGCGACGTCGAGATCGCGGATGAAGCCCTCGACGAGCGCCAGCTGCGGCGCCTCGCCGACCACGTACAGCGCGTTCGTCGCCTCGATCACGCGGATCTCGGCCGCAGGCACCGTGCGCGACGGATCGACCGGCGCCGCGCTCGCGAGGAGCGGTGACAGCTTCGCAGCGACCTCGGCAGCGACCGCCGCACGCATCGGGACGATCTTTCCGGTGCGCGGTGGCGGCAGCAGCAGCCGCGCCTGCGCGACCGCGTTCTCGTAGAGCGCGACCGCATCGCGACGGCCGCTGACGAGCAGTGCGCCGCTCGAGGCATCGATCTCGACCGAAGGCTTCTCGACCTCGACACCGCCGCCGCGCGCAAGCTGCGCGTACACCGAGTCGGCGCGTGCGACGAGCGCCTGCGCATCGATCCCGGGCACCGGCATCGCGCGGAACGCGAACGCGTCGCGCGTCGGGCGGTCGAGGCTCGCGGCGAGCGACTGGACCTCGGCCACCTGCGAGGGCGTGCCGCTGACGAGGATCGTGCGGGTCGCGTCGAGCGGTTCGATCGACGGCGCGGTGAATTCGGTGCCGTCGCGCGGATCGAGCACCTGCTTCGCGAGCTCGCGCAGCTGCGGCGCGATCGCCGAGGGAAGCGCATCCTTCAGCGCGACCTGGCGCGTCTCGCGCTCCACGGCGCGCATCCCATCGACCTGGTTCAGCAGTTCGGTGAATCGCGCGATCGACTGCGCGCTTCCGACGAGGACGAGCTCGCGGCTCGCGGCATCGAGCTCGATGCGCAGGCTGCGCGCGGCATCGGCCGCGGGCGTCTGCTGCTCGTAGAGCTCGCGCGCGCGCGACACCGACTGCTCGGCGTCCTTGCTCGCGACGCGCATCAGGCGCACCTGGCGCTCGACGTTCGTCGGGCGGTCGAGCGTCTCGACGATCGCGCGGATGCCCGCGATGTCGGCCGAGTCGCCGGCGACGAGGATCGTGCGTCCGTCGGGTCCGGCGACGAGCGAGATCTCGTCCTGCTGGCGCTTCGAGAGGAGCGACTTCGCCGCGGCGAGGATCGCGTCGGGCGACGCGCTCTGGAGCTCGAGCGCCGCGACCGCGCGGTCGCCGCGCAGGCGCTCGCGCACCGTCGCGCCCGGCTTCGCGGGCTGCTTCGCGGGGTCGAAGCCCTCCATCTCGGCGATGAAGCGCTCGGCGTCGTCGATCGATCCGAGATCGCCGACGATCGTCACGCGCTCGGCCTCGGGCAGCGCCACCACGGTCGGCTTCTTGTCGGCGGGATACGCGGCGAAGAGCTGCTCGAGCCGCTCCTTCGCGACCGGCGCCTTCACCTTCGCGACGGAGAACGTCTTCATGCCGCGGCCACCCGCGGCGGTCGGCTCGGCGCCGCCCGCGACGGGCACATCGAGCAGGTCGATCGTCTGCTTCAGCTGGTCGATCTTCGCGCGCGAGCCGCGCGCGACGATGGCGTTCGTGCGGTCATCGGCGGCGACGACGAGACCCGCGACGCGGTTCTCCTCGATCTTCGTGCGCTTTCCGTCGGCGGGGTTCACCACGTACTCGACGACGCGCTCGCCCATGAGCGCCTGCAGGCTCTTGAGGAGGTCGGCGGCGCGCGCGTGCCGGATCGGCAGGAACTCGATGAGGTTCTCGACGTCCTTGCGGTCGATCTCGTCGATGATCCGCTGGAGGCGCCGCACCTGCGCGGCGGTCTCGACGAGCAGGATGCTGTTCTGCTGCTCGAGCGCCGTGACCGATCCGTACGTCGCGACGAGGTTCTTGAGCTGCTCGGCGACGGGCTTCGCCTGCGCGTTGAGGAGCGGGAGCACGACGGTGACGACGGTGTCGTCGGTCACCTGCGTGGGCACCGTGCCGACGAAGGTCGGGACGTTCTCCCGCTTCATGTCGTCGAGCTTCTGCAGGAACATCCGGCCGCCCTCGACCCGCAGCATGCAGCCCTGCGTCTGGAGGAGGACGTTCAGCGTCTGGATCGCCTCGTCGAGCGTGTAGTCCTTCGGGTAGATGTAGTCGACGGTGCCCTTCGGAACGTCGGTCTCGCGCACGATCGGATAGCCGGTCGTGCGGCTGAAGTAGTCGAGGATCTGGTCGTAGGTCTGCCCCTTGAAGTTGAAGCGGAGCCGAACGCCCGATGCCGACTGGCCGGCGGGCGCTGCGGCCTGCGGCGCGGGAGCCGCGGCGTCCGGGGGCGCGGCGGCTCCAGCGGGAGCCGAGTCCTGCACGACCGCGAGCGCATGCGCCTCGGAAGGAAGACCGAGTGCCTGGGCGGCAAGGGTGGCTGCCACCATGGCTGGTGTCACCGCTCCGGCGTTGCGCGCGCTTCGCTTCATGCAGTCGTTCCTCCGGCAGATGCCAAACCACCCGGACCCGCCGAGGTGCGAGCACGAGCCAAACGTGTTTCTAGCCAGCGGCTGCGGACCGCTGCGTGAGGTTGCTTCCGACTTGCACGCGGCAGGTTCCGCCGGGCAGGTCGAACACCCCGAAATCGTACTCGACGCGGCGGAAGATCAGCTCACCAACCGCGGCCCCGGGTTGCAACGTAAGTTGAGATCCCGTCGGAAGATGACGAAGCCACGCCTCGGCTCCGCTCGGACCATCCACCACACCCGTCAACTGCCACTCGCCATACGGGAACGGGCTGTCGGGATTCGGTACCGCGATCGGGGACGCGTTCGCGCCCGAACCCGGGTTCGTCTGGACCGTGGGAGTACCCCCAGAAGAAGTCGTTTGAACCGTTTGTGGTGCAACGACGACCGCCGGCGGCGGGATGCGGAAGGGGTTCGAATCGAAGAGCGAAGCGAAGCGCTCGGACGATGCAAGTGCTTGTGGATCCAGTACTAGCGGCTTTGCAGGCGGGCGCCCGGGAAGGAAGAGCGTCCGAAGTTTCAGGGTCATCCGAAGCTGCGAACCGTCGGCAGAAGGATCGAGTCTTATCGACTCGACACGCTTGAGCCACGGCTCTGCCTGGACCCGATGCATGAGGCGGTACATCTGCCCCGCGCGACCCGCGGCATTGACCGTCGCCTCGACCTCGACGAAATCGGGCTCGTCGCGAAGCGCGCGTTCGTTGGTCTGCTTGAACTCGCGCTTGGCTGGCGTGGGTTTCGCGACCGACGTGCCGGTCGTGACCGAGAACTCGGTGATGCCGAGTTCCTCGCAGGCCCGGTTGAGCCGGCGACGCACCTCGCTGTCGACGACCTCGAGGCTCGATCCGAGCGTGCGATCGGCGACCGACTGCACCCGTCCGTCGAGCGCCGCGCGTCCGTCGCGCACCTTGCGGGCCTGGGTGAGCACCGACACGTACGTGTCGATGGACTCCTCGGCGGCGGCGCGTTCGGCGCTGAACCGGCGCTCGCCCACCATGAACCCGATGCCGGCGGCGAGAAGCGCGGCGGCCGCGATCGCGAGCGTGAGCCAGTTCCGGGCAAGCCAGCGCCGGGAGGAGCGCGCCGGCTTCATGCCACCGACGATGGTGGTGCTGGCGCCGCTCATGGCTTCGCCTCCCCGCGCGTATCACCGACCGAATCACCACGCGCATCCCCGGCGGAGCCTTGCGGTGCGGATGGCGAGGACTCCTGAGCACGCGGCGCGAGATCGGCGGTCCGGAGCGTGTACGCGAACGGCGCGGGAAGCCGCCGTCCACCGCGCGCGTCGGCGCCGGTCGAACCGAGCGTGTAGCCCTTCTCGCGCACGAGCGCGTCGCGCAGGCCGTCGGCAAGTGCGCGGTCCTTCGCCTCTCCATCGAGCACGAAGCGCAGTTCGGGTGTGGCGACGAACGCGCCCTCCCGGCTGTACTCGATCTCGGTGCCCGAGAGTTGCGCGGTCATCGCGTCGAGGACGACCGACGATGGGTCGGGTGCGAAGCGGCGCAGCGCGTCGAGATGCGCCAGCCAGTCGGGCGACAGCTTCGCGTAGGCGTCGATGTGCCGGAGGCGCAGATCGTCGCGCTTCGCACGACGCAGCTCGGGAAGCGCGTTGCGGGCCTTCGCCTCGAGATCGTCGCGACGCGACTCGAGCCCGCGCCATTCGCGTGCGCCGAGCGTCCAGCCTGCGAGCGCGGCCACCACCACGAGACCGGCGGCGATCAGCGCGCGCTGCCGCATGCGCGCCGCGGTGTCGATGGGGCCGGTCGGCGAGAGGAGGTCGATCGCCGAACCATCGCGGCGGAGCGCGGCCTCGTCCTCGAGCAGGAGGCCCGCGAGCGGCCAGTTCGAGGCGTGCAGCGACTCGGGGTCGACGCCGGCGGCAAGTCCGACCGACGGATGCGACTCGAGCCGCGACGCCGCCACGCCCGCGACGCGCGAGAGATCGGAGGAGATGCGCGCGAAATCGGCGCGCGAGGCGAGCACGATGACGCGCGAGGGGACCGTCGCCGCACCCTCGGCGGCGCGCAGCGAGGAGAGCGCGAAGCGCGTGGCCTGCACGGCTTCGTCCACGCCCGTCGCGGGAGCGTCGACTCCGGGGTTCGCCTCGTCGCCCGCCGCACGCGGCACCGAAGCGCCGCGCGACTGCACGAGCAATCCGTCGCGCACGACGACGATCTCGACCGCGTCGCGCGTGACATCGACCACGAGCACGAGCCCGCGCGCGATTTCAGGCGCTGCGCGCACAAGCGCGAGCGTCCCGAGCGCGCGCACCGACACGCGCGCGATCGGGACATCCGTCGAGCCGCGCAAGGACGCGATCGTCGCGACGGGCACGGATGCGGCGACGATGCGCGCGCCATCCTGGCCACGGCGCTCGAACTGGAAGTCGTTCGCGGACTCGACCCCCTCGGCCGCGGTGTCGCGCACCACGGCGATCCGCGCCATGCTGCGCAGATCCGCCTCGTCGTCGCCGGGGAGTTCGGCGACGGCGACCACGGCGTCTTCGCGCGGGATCGAAAGCACCGCGGGTGCGGCGCCGATTCCATCCCGACCGAGCAGCGACGCGATCGAACCGCCATCCGCCTCGATCGCACGCTCGCACGCGGCGAGCACCTCGATCCGCGCTCCGAGTCGACGGCACCGCACGGCGCGCACGATGTCCGGCCCTCGTTCCAACGCGACGGCGCGCGCCTCGCGGCGACCCGCGGCGTGGGGGGCATCGATGTTGTCGGCGGGTCTCGTCATGCGTGCGAGCTGCGTCTGAAGCCTGCGTCCGTATCGCGTTCCTACCCGTTCCTACCGGTGCGTTGCATCCGAACCACCGACATCGCGACCGAATGGATCGATCGTGCCGCGCGCAGGTGGACGGGGGACGTCGAGTGTCGCAGGTCGCGTCTCGGAAGGGAACCCGTCTGAGCCGGAATCGCCCGTGTCCGACGAGCGGACCATCTCAGGGGAGAAGGCGCTCTCGGACGCGACCTCGGCATCCGACGCCTCGGAGGCGCCGGTCTCGTCGCTCGTCGCACGCCGCGTGTCGATCCGTGCGACCGCCAGCGCTCGCGCGGTGTCGAGCAGGGAGACATCCCGGAGAAAGACGATGCGCGGTTCGTCGGCGCCGATCTCGATGATCGCGTCGAGCACGGCGATCGCACCGCGCGCGGGTTCCTCGGCGACGGAGGACGCGTCATCGAAGTCGTCGTCGTCCGCGCCGCGCACGACCTGACGCGCGACCACGCGGCACCGCCATGCGGTCGACCGCGAGGTGATGCGTCCCGCGATGCGCGCGTGCTCCTCCGCGCTCACCACGCGGCGATCGACGAGCCACGCGGTTCCGGACCGTTCGCCGTCCTCGAGCGTGGCGCGCACGGTCTCGACGCGTTCGGCAAAACCATCCGAGAGTCCCTCGCGGGCCGCGAACGCCTCGAGCACGGCCCGCGGCGCGCGCACGAGATCGAGCCGTGCGGGAGCGATCGCCCCGGCATGCAGCGTCGCGCCCGAGAGGATCTCATCGCGACGCGCCAGTTCGACGCCACGCGCGAGGAGCGCCTGGGCGAGCTCGGCGTCGTCGGGCTCGGCTCCCGCCTTGCGCGCGGCCTGCTCGAACGCCTCGATCTCAGCGTCGTCGAATCGATCGAGCGCGGCTTCGCTCCGCTCCGTGGCCGTTCCATCGCCTTCCGCGAGTCCGAGCGCGCCGATCACGTCGAGACGCGGCGTGCCGGCGGGGTCGACGAGCGTCTCGCGCGCGTGCACGCCGACGAGCGAGACGAGCGGCGGAGTGTCGCGATCCTCCTCGAGGGGAACGATCGTGCGGAGCGGGCCGAGCAGCGTGCGCAACGCGGCCGCACGCTCCCCTTCGGGAAGCCGTTCGACGATGCCGTCGACGCTGGTCGCCTCGGGCGCGGCGCGCAACGCGGCGAGGAGCGTCTCGACGGCCGCATCCGAGCCGAGTGCCGACGCGAGGCGCGCCGCGGCGACCTCGTCGAGCCACGCGATCGGAAGCTTCGCGCCCTCGGGCTCGAGCGAGCCACCGGAAGGCATCCGCACGAGCACGACCTCGATGCGTTCGTCCCCATCGACGCGCTCGAAGAGCAGGCGCTCGACATCGTCCTCGCGCTCGTCGAACGCGCTCCTGCCGCCCGCGAGGATCGCACCGCGTTCGGCCGCGAGCATGTCGGCCGCCACCGCGACGCCGTCGAGTGCGGCGCCGCGCAGCGCGGCGTCGGCGAGCGACGCACGCGACGACGCGGTCGCCGAGCGTGCGGCGAAGATGCCGCCGGTCGCGATCAGGATCGCCGCGGCGACGAGGACGAGCACCGCGAGCAGCACGAAACCCCGCGCCCGCGCGCACGGATCGACTCGCGTGCGGGATCGCCGGTGGATCGGCGCGCGACGCATCACGATCCACCTCCCCTTCGCGACGACGCGGGATCGCGCTCCGACGGCGTCCGGCGACGACCGTCGTTCCCGGTGTCGAGCGACATTCCGTCGCGGGATTCGTCCGTCAACCCCTCATCCATCACGTCCGCGTCGGACATCTCCGCGTCGGTCGACTGCTCGTCCTCGATCGCGCGACGCGCGAGCGGATCGATGCGCGGCGCACCGGGGACACGGAAGAACCGTCGACGATCGGGCGAGCCGAGCGGCGCAGGCGCCGCGGCTTCGCCCGCGACCGGCCCGACATCGACCTCCGCGACCCGGTCGAACCAGATCGACACCTCGATGCCCGCGGGAAAGACGCCCGCATCCGCGCTGTCGAACGCATCGCGCCATCCGCCCTCGACGAGGTAGCGAACGCGCATGGCGCGCACGGGAACCTCGACGGCATCGCGGCGATCGCCGCGCGCCAGCTCGATGCGACCCGTGCCGCCGTCGAAGCGAACCTCGCAGCGCTCGCGCTCGGCAAGAAGCGGCGCATCGCCTTCTCCGAGCCCGACCGTCGCCCGCACGATGCGCAGCGAGCGCTCGTTGCCGCCGACGCCCGCACCCAGCGCGGGGTCCGCGACCACAGCGGTCGCGAGCGCGCGGTCGACGAGCGCGAACACGGCATCGGCGCACTCGATCCGCTCGACGGAGGTCGCGAGGCGCGTTCGGGCGTCGCCGAGATTGCGGATGAAGATGCCGAGTGCGCCGAGAAGCGCCGCCACGATCGCGACACCGACGATCGCCTCGAGCAGTGTGAACGCCCGGATGCGACGCCACGTCCGCGCGCGGGGACGCGTCATCGCGCACCTCCGGCCGAGCGTCGCTCGGAACGCAGCGTCACCACGCGCTCGGCGACCACGACGATGGTTCCCTCGCCGACCACGTCGGCGCCGCGCGTGCGGACGGTCGCGCGCGCGACCATCGCATCGGGAGCACCCGGCGCTGCGGCGACTTCAAGCGAGACGGCGAGGTCGGCGCTCTCGCCGCGGGCGTCCGATCGCTCGCTTTCATCGCCGCCGAGATCGCCGATCGCAACGAGTCCGGCGTCGAGTTCGGCAAGGCGCGACTGCGCGAGATCCATCGCGCGGGCGCGCAGATCCGCGCGACGTGCACCGTCGAGTGCGCTCCCCATCGCATCGAGAACGAGCACCGCCGCTCCGACGAAGAGCGCGATCGAGAGCAGCAGCTCGAGCAGGATTCCACCGCGGAGGATTCCAGCGCGCGCGAGCCGCGTTCCGCAGGGAGTCCGTCGCGGCGCGGGCATCGGCATCGACCTCGTCAGCGCGCCGATCCGCGGCCTTCGTCCGCGGGCGCGTCAAACTCCGGCCGATCGAGGATCGACTCGTCCGAGGGAGCCGCTTGCTGCTCGACCACGCGGGCACGACCGGTCGCGCGGTCGACGCGCATGGCGCGCGCGATTCCGGCATCGGTGCGCAGCATGAAGACGGGTGCCATCAGCACCGTTCCATCGGGAAGGAAGAGCGCGAGCGTCTGCGGCGCGGCGGCATCGGCGGATGCAACGACGTCATCTGCTGCGTCGTCCATCTCAGAGTCCTCGTCGTCGCCGTTCGCACCGTCGCCCGCCGCGATGGCGATCGAAAGCCCGTTCGGCAGCGCGAAGGAAGCCCAGTCCGCGTCGATCGACGACTGGAGGAAACCGTCGCTCGTCGTCATGTCGCCGCGCGAGATCGCCTCGTCGCCTTCCGCATCGTCGAGCGAGACCCACCGGGCCTCGACGCTCGGGGCTCCCCCATCGGCGGATGCGACGACCTCGACCGGTCGGCCTTCTTCGCGCGCGGCGGCCCGGGCCATGAGCATCTGCATCGCGATGCGGTCGCCCGCGTCGTCGAGCTCGCGATTCCCGAGCCAACCGAGCGTCCACGGCACCGCGACGGCCGCAACCGCGAGGATCAGGCCGATCGCGACGAGGATCTCGAGGATCGAGAGTCCGCGACGGACGACGTGATGGATTGGCTTGCGAGGATGCGTCATGGGGAAGCGTGAGGGCGATGGACGGCTGGAGGACGGCCCGAGGCCACCTCGCCTGCGTCAGCCGCCGGAAGAGGAACCACCCGAACCACCCGAGCCGCCGGCAAAGTCGCTGAACTCGCCGCCCGCGTCCTCCTTGCGTCCGTCGTGGTTGGTGATGTCGTCCTCGGTGCCCTCTTGCTTGTCGGGTCCGATGGAGACGATGTCGTAGTTGGCGCCCTCGATGATCGTGCTCGGCGCGCGGTAGATCCACTCGCTGCCCCACGTGTCCTTCGGCTTCGGTTCCTTGAGGTACGGCTCGCCGTACTTCGCCTTGTCGTCGTCGTTCGCGATCGCATCCTTCGACCAGAGGACCGCGAGGCCCTCCTCCTCGCTCGGGAACCGCTTCATCTCGACGCGGAATCGGTCGAGGGCGTCCTCGAAGGTGTCGAGCTGGACGCGCGTGAGCTGGACGTCGGCCTTCTCGCTCGCGCCGAGCACGTTCACGAGGACGAGGCTGCCGATCGCGAGCAGGATCCCGATCACGATCAGGAGTTCGAGGATGGTGAAGCCCCGGCGGGCGATGCGGCGGTGATCGTTCATGCGTGCTCTCCAGTGGCCGTTGTCCGAACGGCGTCGGAACGGGAGGTCGAGTTTACCCGTGAAGCGACTGCGGGCGGCAACGTGCGTGCGGGACGGGAGAATTTCCCCGCGAGTCCGACAAGTCCTTATCGGTCGCAGTCGTGGCGGGACCGAAGCGCGCGACGCGATGGGTCAGAGTTGCGACGACATCCGCATCATCGGCACGACGAGCGCGATGAAGATGAACATCACCACGCATGCGATGACAAGAAGCATCGCGGGCTCCATCAACTTGAGCAGCGCGGCGAGCATGCGGTCGATGCGCGCCTCGAGCGTGTCGGCGAGGCGCACCAGCACCGATGGAAGGTTGTTCGCGCTCTCGCCGACCGAGATCATCTCGACGACGTCGTCGCCGAGAAGCCCGCTCTCCGCGAGGCGCGCGCCGAGCGGCTCGCCGTGACGCACCGACTCGGCCGCGCGCGCGATCGACTCGGCGAGGATCGGATTTCCCGCGCTTTCACGCGCGATGTCGAGGGCGTCGAGCATAGGGATGCCGTTCTCGAGCAGCGTCCCGAGCATGCGGGCGAAGCGCGCGACGGCGATCGACGAGAGCAGCGGGCCGATGAACGGCAGCCGCATGGCGCGGACGAGTGCGGCACGGCGGATCGATGGAGAGCGGTAGGCTGCCCAGCACGCGGCGATCGCCGCGGCGGCGATTCCTGCGGCGATCCACGGACTTCCGGTGACGAGCGAGCTCGTGCCGAGCAGCATGCGCGTCGCGAGCGGGAGTTCCGGCATCTTCGCGAAGTACTCCTCGAACTTCGGCACGAAGAAGACGAGCGACGCGACCACGACGCCGGCACCGACCAGCAGCAGGACGACCGGATAGAGGAGGTTTCCGAGCACGCGGCCGCGCAGGTCGGCCTGCTGCTCGAGCAGCCCGGCGAGGCGCGCGAGCACCTGCTCGAGGAACGCGCCGCGTTCGCCCGCACGCACCATCGCCACGTGGACCGGCGCGAAGACGCGCGGCTCGCGCGCCATCGCGTCGGCGAGCCGATCGCCCGACGAGATCGCGTCGGCGACCGCAGCCCAGGCGCGCGCGAGCGCCGGGTTCGACTTGCCACGGCCGAGGAGCCGCAGCGCCCGCAGGAGCGGAACCCCCGCATGCAGGAGTTCGGAGAGCTGGCGGTAGCTTGCGGCCAGCGCGCGCACCGCGATCCGACGACGCGGGCCCGCCGCGAGCGCCGGCTCGACTCGGATCGGCGTGAGCCCCCGGGCGGCGAGATCGCCGAGCACGGCTGACTCGCTCGCGCCGTCGGCGCGTCCCTTGACGCGTCGTCCGTCGGCGCTGCGTGCGGTGTAGGCGAAGGTCGGCACGCCTTGATTGTAAAAGCCGCGCGCGCCGTTTCCGGCGCGCGAAGCCACATGCATCGATCGTTCCCCCGGAAAGGGGTGTTCATTTTTGCGCGATGACATCCGTGCGGCGTCTCGGACGCCGGAACATCACTCGTCTGCGAAGGTTCGCGGACGCGCGGGCATGCGATCAGCGGCGACGACGCGCGACGATGCCGGCGAGCGCAAGGAGCGCGAGGGCGCCAGGCGCAGGGACGGCGGCCGGCTCGAACACGAGCTCGACGCCCCAGATCTCGCCGAGTCCGGCCTCGCTCACCTCGAGCGCCATGCCGTCGGCGACGAGCAGTCCGCCGTAGATCGACTCGGTGGTGCCACCGGAGCCGCCGGTCCATCCACCCACGCCGGTGCCGCCGCCCATGCCGGTGCCGCTGCCCTCACCCGAGCCTTCGCCCGAGCCGCCGGTCGAGCCGGTGCTGTGGAGGAAGCCGCTGAACTGCATGATCGCGCGCCCACCGGCTCCGAGCGAGATGAAGTGCTGGCTGTTGTAGTGCTGGTCGCCGCTGATCGCGTCGCAGGTGTAGGTGCGGTTGCGGAGCACCTCGCTCGCCTCGGAGGCGTGCTGCGTGACGGTGCCGGTGTAGCGGAAGGCGATGTCGCCGGCGGGGATGAGGCCCGCGATGCGCATCATGTCGATGTCGGCGCCGGGGCTCCAGTTGCCGTAGCTGTTGCCACCCGCGTCGTAGACGCGCACTTCGGTGAGGGCGAGATCGCCACCGAGGCTGACCACGATGTCGTGGAGATCGAAGCGGGTGACGGTGCGGATACCTTCGGGATCGACGCGGCTCGAGACGGCCGAGCCGTACGAACCGGTGTACTCGATGGTCGGACGCGGCGAGACCTGACGGACGGTTCCGACGTTCACGACGATGGCGGCGCTGGAGGCCGAGACGACGGCGAGCGAGGCGAGAACGCTGGCGATGGCGGTGTGGCGATGCATGTCTCAGGATGTCCTTTCGGGTGTCCGCGCCTTCGAGTCCGCGTTGGAGCGACCGTGCTCCTCGTGTCGGCCGTGCGCTTGACACTGGAAGAGTGCGTTGTGTCCGTCTAAAGCCAAGCGACTTGAACGCGCGGCCGCACTTCATGGGTCACCCCTTGCGCTCCATGCGGTCTGTGCGGACAAACGGCGTGTGGCGGCTGCGGGATGTGCGGTCTATGCGGGCGCGCTACCCTGCGTGCGATGCGCGTCGTCAGCCTGCTTCCGTCCGCTACCGAGCTTCTCGCGGCATCCGCCGGCGAGGATCTCCTCCATCGCATGCTGGTCGGACGGAGCCACGAGTGCGATTTCCCCGCCGGTCTCGAGCGGATCCCGGTGCTGACGAAGGCGCGCACGCACGGCGGTGCGTCGGCCGCGATCGACGCGGAGGTGAGCGCCGCGCTCGCCGGTGGCGCGAGCCTGTACGAGCTCGACGAGCGGCTGCTCGCCGAACTTGCCCCCGACGTGATCCTGACGCAGAACCTCTGCGAGGTCTGCTCGATCGATCTCCGCACCGTGGAGCGCGTGGCGGCGTCGCTGCCGAAGCGGCCGATCGTCGTGAGCCTCGATCCGAAGTCGGTGTTCGACGTGTTCGACGACGTCCTGCGGGTTGGCGAGGCGTGCGGCGTAGCCGAGCGCGCCGAGCGCGCGATGGTCGACCTCCGCGCGCGCTACTGGAGCGCGGTCGACTTCGTGAATCCGTACGTGCCCGGCCCGGAGGTGCTGTTCCTCGAGTGGTGCGATCCACCGTTCTGCGGCGGGCACTGGACGCCCGCGCTGATCGAGGCGGCGGGTGCTCGGCATTCCCTGAATCCCGCCGGCGCGAAGTCGCGCCGCGTGACCCCCGAGGAGATCCTCGAGACGGCACCCGAGCGCGTGGTGATCGCACCGTGCGGCTTCGGGCTCGAACGCGTGCGCGAGGATCTCGCGCTCCTCGAGAGGACGCGCTGGTGGCCGCTCCTGCCGGCCGTGCTGGAGGCGAAGCCCGGATCGATCGCGCTCGTGGATGGCAACCAGATGTTCAACCGCCCGGGGCCGCGGCTGATCGACGCCTTCGAGTGGCTGGTCGGATGGCTCGACGGTCGGGACGAGCTCATCCCGCGTGATTTCCCAGTCGAACTGCGGTGACCGGCGGCGCAGGCGGTGATAGGCTTTCCGCGTGACCACGCCAACCCGATACTGGCTCTCGATCGGCGACGGAAAGACCTACGGGCCCTACACGCTCGCGGAGCTGCAGCGCTACCGCGCCGAGGGTCGCGTGGGTTTCGACGCGAAGATCTGCCAAGAAGGAGGCCAAGAAGGAGGCCAAGAAGGAGGCCAAGAAGGAAGCCATGGTGGTGGCAGCGAATGGCTGCCCGCGAGCACCGTGCTCGACTTCGGCGCGCCGCCCACCTCGCCACCGCCGCCACCACCGCCCGCCACCGCGACCGGAGCGCAGTTCCATCCGAACGCGAAAAGCAAGGTCGCCGCCGGAGTGCTCGGCATCCTCGTCGGCGCGCTCGGCATCCACAACTTCTACCTCGGCTACACCGGCAAGGGCATCGCGCAGCTCCTCATCACGGTGCTGACCTGCGGCTACGGCGCCTTCATCTCGTGGATCTGGGGCCTCATCGAAGGCATCCTGATCCTGACCGGATCGATCGCGGTGGATGGCAACGGCGTGCCGATGAAAGACTAAGGAAGCGAAGGATTGACGAGGGCCACGCCCCGGCTGAGTCGTTCAGCCTCCGACGAGCGCCTTCTTGCAGCCCTGCGGCTTCACGATGAAGAGGATCAGGACGACGAAGCAGCCGAGGCTGACGAGCGGCCCGATCAAAGGCACCGCGCCTCCCGCGAGGACGCCGATCGATCCGATCAGGCCGAGCAGGAATCCGCAGTCGCCCTGATCGTTGCGGCCCGCGTCGCGGAACGCCGCCTGGAACGACTGCGGCACCATCACGGCGCAGACGATCATCATGATCGATCCGATGCAGGGCACCGCGCACAGCCAGACGAGGCCCGCCGGAAGCTTCTGGTGCTGCGTGGGGACGACCTTGTACGCCGACCAGATGAAGTAGGTCAGCACCAGGTTGATCAGCAGCGCGACCACGACGATCGCGAGGAGCGCAGCCCCGAGCGCGGCGAGCAATCCTGCATCGGCGCCGCTCATGCCTGGGTCAGTGATCGAGTTGTCCATGACGAGGATCCTCTCGCGCGAAGCGCGTGTTGGGCCGCAAGGCGGCCGGGTCACCCGGGCCTCCGGCGAGACGCCGCCCGAGGCGGGCGCAGGATAACTCGATCGAACGCTTCTGCCCAAACGGCAGTATGCCGACGTCGCATGGCCTCTTCGGCACCTGAGAAGCGTTGAGCCGTGCCACCTCCGCTGGCCCGGCGTTTGCCTTGTCGGCGGCCCTCCGCAACCCGGGGGGTGAAGGACACACGCACCATGCGATTCGACAAGTTCACCACCCTCGCCCAGGAAGCCATCTCCGCCGCGCAATCGGCCGCCTCCGGCGCCGGCAACCCGGAGATCACGCCGCTGCACGTCCTCTCGGCGATGCTCGCGGAAAAGTCCTCGGCCACCACCGCACTGCTCCTGAAGGCGGGCGTCGATCCGGCGCGCGTCCGCGATGTCGCGGAGGCCGAGTTGCGCCGACTGCCGAAGGTGCAGGGTGCCGCGACGGGCAACGCGTCGCGCGATCTCGTCGAGGTGCTCGGCGCCGCCGAGCGCGAGGCGCAGCGCATGAAGGACGCGTACACCTCGACCGAGCATCTCATGCTCGCGCTTGCCGAAGTGAAGAGCGGTGCGAAGGAGGTCCTCTCGACGCTCGGACTCGACCGGAAGCGCGTGCTCGCGGCGGTCGAGGCGATCCGGAAGGCGTCCGGAGTCTCGAACGTCGCCGACCAGAACGCCGAGCAGAACTACGAGGCGCTGAAGAAGTACGGCATCGACCTCGTCGAGAAGGCCCAGCAAGGGAAGATCGATCCGGTCATCGGCCGCGACGAGGAGATCCGCCGCTGCATGCAGGTCCTCTCGCGGCGCACGAAGAACAACCCGGTCCTGATCGGCGAGCCGGGCGTCGGCAAGACGGCGATCGCAGAGGGTCTCGCGATCCGCATCGTGAACGGCGACTGCCCCGAGTCGATGCGCGACGCGCGCATCGTGGCGCTCGACGTCGGGCAGCTGCTCGCCGGTGCGAAGTACCGCGGCGAGTTCGAGGAGCGGCTGAAGGCCGTGCTGCGCGAGGTCGCCTCGAGCGACGGGCGCATCATCCTCTTCATCGACGAGCTTCATACGATCGTCGGCGCCGGGCAGAGCGAGGGCGCGGTCGGCGCGGGCCAGCTGCTGAAGCCCGCGCTCGCGCGCGGCGAACTCCGCTGCATCGGCGCGACCACGCTCGACGAGTACCGCAAGCACGTCGAGAAGGACCCCGCGTTCGAGCGACGCTTCCAGCCGGTCTACGTGGGCGAACCGAGCCTCGAGGACACGATCGCCATCCTGCGCGGCCTGAAGGAGCGCTACGAGACGCACCATGGCGTGCGCATCCAGGATGGCGCGCTCGTGTCGGCGGCCACGCTGTCGCAGCGCTACATCGCCGACCGCTTCCTGCCCGACAAGGCGATCGACCTCCTCGACGAGGCCGCGTCGCGCCTTCGCATCGAGAACGACTCGATGCCCGCGGAGCTCGACGAGGTGAAGCGCCGCGTGATGCAGCTCGAGATCGAGCGCGAGGCGCTCAAGCTCGAGAAGGACGCCGAGAGCAAGAAGCGGCTCGCCGCGATCGAGGAGGACCTCGCCGACCTCAACGAGAAGGACCGCGCGATGACCGCGCGCTGGCAGCTCGAGAAGTCGGAGCTCGAGGCCGTGAAGACGGTGCAGGCCGAGATCGAGCGGAAGAACATCGAGCTCGAGCAGGCGAAGCGCCGCGGCGACTTCGAGGCCGCGTCGCGCATCCAGTACGGCGACCTGCGCGACCTCGAGCAGAGGCTGCGCGCCGCGGAGGAGAGCTTCCGCAGGCGCCAGGCCGACGGCACCGCGATGGTGAAGGAGGAGGTCGACAGCGAGCAGATCGCCGAGGTCGTCGCCAAGTGGACGGGCATCCCCGTGTCGAAGCTCGTCGAGAGCGAGCGCGAGAAGCTCCTGCACATGGAGCAGGAGCTCAAGCGGCGCGTGGTCGGGCAGCGCGAGGCGGTCACCGCGGTGAGCGAGGCGGTGCGGCGGAGCCGCGCGGGCCTCGGCGAGGCGCATCGTCCGATCGGATCGTTCCTCTTCCTCGGACCGACGGGCGTCGGCAAGACCGAGCTCTGCAAGACGCTCGCCGGATACCTCTTCGACACCGAGGAGGCGATCGTGCGGATCGACATGAGCGAGTACATGGAGCAGCACGCGGTGTCGCGCCTCATCGGCTCGCCGCCGGGATACGTCGGGCATGACGAGGGCGGGCAGCTCACCGAGGCCGTGCGGCGGCGCCCCTACTGCGTCGTCCTCTTCGACGAGATGGAGAAGGCGCACCCCGATGTGGCGAACATCCTGCTCCAGGTGCTCGACGACGGCCGCCTCACCGACGGCCAGGGCCGCACCGTCGACTTCGCAAACACGATCGTCGTGATGACCTCGAACATCGGATCGCACGCGATCCTCGAGATGACCGAGCGCCACGAGGACGAGGGCGTCATCGAGGCGCACGTGAAGGGCATGCTGAAGAAGCACATGCGCCCCGAGCTCATCAACCGGATCGACGAGACCGTGATCTTCCACGCGCTCGGCCGCGACGAGCTCGCGGGCGTCGTCGAGATCCAGCTCGGCAACCTGCGCAAGCGTCTCGCCGCACGCGGAATCACGCTCGGCGTGACCGCGGCGGCGACGGCGGCGCTCGCGAGCGAGGGCTACGACCCGCAGTTCGGCGCACGCCCCCTGAAGCGCGTGATCCAGCAGCGGATCGAGAACGCGCTCGCGGGCAAGATCCTCGCAGGCGAGATCGGCGACGGCGACAGCGTGCGCGTCGACTACCAGGGCAAGAGCTTCACGTTCACGAAGGTGAGCGCCGATGCGGGCGCTCCCGCGGCGGGCTGAGCACCGATCCGTCGACGGCCTCTGCGTCGACGGCGTGGTCGATCCACATCAGCCGCGAGATTCCTTCGCGTCGAACGGCTGCCCGGCGCGCTGCGCGATCTCGCGCAGCGCGTCGGGCTTCATCGCGTTCGGGCCGATGAACGGCCGTGCGTTGACGAACAGGACGACGAAGCAGAACGAGATCGCGAGCGTGACGAGCGTGAGCGCAAGCCTGCGTCCGCGCGGCGCGTCGCCATGCAGCGCGCCGATCGAGACGAGGAGCAGCACCGCCAGGAGGAAGACGACGCCCCAGCGCGACGGCTGCATGTATGCGAGGCCGTCGCGGATGCGAAGTTCGCGCGCGTCCTGCGCCACCTGCAGGGCGTCGTGCATCGCCTCGTCGCCGTACGTCCGAAGCGTCGCCCGCAGCCGCGAGAACGACTCGGGCCGCGTCCGGTCGATGGTGCCGTCGGCGAGCCCCGGCCACTCCCGCTCGATCAGGTCGGTCGCATAGGCGTCGACCGCGAGCCGGATCGCCTCTCCGCGTTCGGCGCTGCGTGATCCGCCCTCCGCCACGATGTCCTCCGCGTCGTCGACGATGCGGCCGAGCGCCGCGGCCTCGTCGTGGATCGCTCCACGCACGCGCTCGGCGCGATCCCACACCCACACCGCGTTGAAGGAGATGAGCAGACCGAAGGCGAGCGCGATCTGCGACGTCACCTCGGCCTCGAACCGACCGAGCCTGCGTCCATCGGGCCCGCAGAGGCGCGGCACGACGAGGCGATGCACCGCGAAGGCGATGAGTCCCCAGAAGAGAAGGACCAGCACCGCCATCACCGGGGTCGGGAGCGACAGGAACGCATCGAACGCTTCGAACATGGAGGAAAGGTACCATCGGGGAATGGCCGGCTTCCTCCGAAGGCTCATGACGCAGAGCGGTTTCCGCAGGCAGGACTCGTGGTTCCTGTCGGCCGCGATCGTGACGGTCGTGTCGTCGATCGTCTATCTCGTCGGGATCGCGGCAGTGCCCGTCACCGACCGAGACGAACCGCGTTTCGCGCAGGCGTCGCGTCAGATGGCCGAGGGCGACACGCTCGGCGACTGGATCGTGCCGATGGTGGGCGACCGGATCCGGCTGAAGAAGCCACCGCTCATCTACTGGGCGCAGGCACCCACGGTGCTCATCGCAACCGGTGGCGATCCGCGCCAGGACGAGATCTGGATGTACCGGCTTCCGAGCGCGATCGCCGCGTGGCTTGCCGGTCTGGCGACGCTGTGGCTGGGGCGGCGCATGTTCGGTGGCAACGTCGGGCTTCTCGCCGCGGTGACGCTCGTCATCTGCCCCGTGCTCGTGACCGATGCGCACATGGCGCGCTCGGACGAGGTGCTGCTCCTCGCGACGACGCTCGCGATGTGCGCGCTGTGGTCGTGCTGGAAGGCGCATCGCATCGCGCCCGACGCGCGCGGCGGGCTGCCGCTCGCACCGACCATCGCGCTCTGGTTCTGCATCGCGCTCGGCATGCTCGCGAAGGGACCGATCACGCCCTACGTCGTCGGGACGACGGCCTTCGTCTGCGCGGCGGCGCGTCGCGACTGGCGCTTCCTCTGGCGGTTGCGGCCGTTCACCGGGCTC
The DNA here is from genome assembly GCA_021297795.1 of Planctomycetaceae bacterium. GTDB lineage: Bacteria > Planctomycetota > Phycisphaerae > Phycisphaerales > SM1A02 > QWPT01. The sequence continues at coordinate 6,583 of JAJTGL010000013.1, read as the reverse complement.
GCGGTGCTTGCGTGCCTCGCGGTGCCATGGGTGATGCTCGCCGCGCGCGAGGTCGGGTGGGACACGCTCCGGCAGGCCTTCGACGACGAGGTGTTCAAGCGAGCGAAGGAAGGCGCGGAAGGCCATGGCGCGCCGCCCGGCTACTACGTCGTCACGCTCGTGGCGTTCTTCTTCCCGGGTTCGCTCGTCACGGCACTTGCGTTCGGACGGCTCTACCTGCGCGCATTCGCGGCGAAGACGGCTCCCGGCGCGGGATTCCTCGCGCGCTTCCGTACGCGCCTCCTTTCGCCACGCGGTCGCGATGCCGAGGTCTTCCTGCTCGGCTGGGCCGTGCCGACATGGCTTGCCTTCGAGCTGGTGGTGACGAAGTTCCCCCACTACATCCTGCCGATCTATCCGGCGATCGCGCTCTTCTCGGCGCGCTGCGTGCTGGGTGGTCTGCGCGCGATGCCGAAGAAGCTCGACGGACTCGACCGCTTCGGCTTCGGCGCGTGGATGGTGGTCGGCGCGTGCCTCGTCCTCGCGGCACCGGTCATCGCGATCGCGTTGTTGTCGACGGGTGCCGTGGCGCCGGTCGTTGGCAGTTGGCCCGTGTTCGAGGCGGAGAGCGTTGTTCGCACCGTGCTCGCGTCGCTTGCGACGATGACGGCGCTCGTCCTCGTCGTCCTCGCGTGGCGCGCCGCCGTGCGCGACCGGTTCGCGAAGGCGATGGTGCTTGCGATTCCGGCGACGATCCTCGCCGAGACCGCGATCTTCGGCGCGTGGGTGCCGAGCCTGCGCTGGGTCTTCAACACACCGCGCATCGTCGGCATCGTGGTCGAGGATTCCGGCAAGACGCCGCGCGATCGGGATTTCCCGCGGATCGGCGGCGTCGGCTACCAGGAGGACTCGCTCCTCTTCACGACGCGCGACCGGCTCGATCGCCTCGGCGACCGTGTGAACGACACCACGCGCCCCGCGATCGAGGCGTGGTGCGTCGCGAATCCCGGCGGATATCTCTTGATCCCCCGCATCGATGCCGGAGACTTCACGCGGTTCGGCGAGGTGGTCGCCGAACTGGATGGATTCAACTACTCGGACGGCGATCCGGTGGCGCACGCGGTGATCCGCATCCGCAACGCCGCGTCTCATTCCACGGCCCGATGAGGGAGGCACGCGTCGATGAGCCCGGTGATGATTCCTACCTTCGTCTTCGACGCGCTCGCATTCGCGGGTCCGGTACTGGTCATCGCAGGCGTGATCGTGATCATGGCCGGTCTGATCGGCGCACGCGGTCTTCATGACGGCGGACTCCGTGCCCGCCCCGAGTGCGCACGCTGCGCGTACGACCTCCGCTTGACGACGTTGCCGCGGGGCACCTGTCCCGAGTGCGGTGCGGATCTCTCCAAGCCCGATGCAGTGGTCGTGGCGAAGCGACGCGTGCGCTGGAAGCTGGTCGCGCTCGGTGTGGCGCTGTTGGCCTGCGCGGGCCTCGCCACGTGGAAACTCGACGCGACCGGGAGAACCGCGCTGCGAGGCGCGCTTGCCGAGATGTCGTCGACGCGCGCGAATCTCGATGCCCTCTTCGCAGATGGCGACGCGGCACCGTTCGCGCGCGAAGTGCTTCGCGCCCGCGCGGGATCCGCCGCAACCGGCACGCCAAGGACGATTCCACCCGACGCGCTGCTTGATCCGCTGCTCGACGCGCTCTCGGAAGCGTCCGATCTGCATGCGGCGGGAGCCAGCACCACCGATCCGCTCAATCTCTTGAGTCGGGCGGACAAGGCGAGATTCCTCGCGGAGGCGATCGACGATCTCGAACTGCAACGGCTCGAACGCCTTGCAGTCGAGGCGTTGCTTGGAAGCAACGGTCAGGATCGGCGCCTCCTCAGGGTCGCGAGTCTTGTGCAGGATGCGGTCCGACGCGAGCGGTCGAGGGATCGGATGAAGGCGCTCCTCTCGGCAACCCCGGAGGGACGGGCGCTGCTCGACTGGAGGCCGGAATCCTCGGGCGCGGAAGCCTGGTCGATCGGCGCTGTCACACTCGGCAGCCTGATGGGCGATCCCCGTCCGAGCAACGACGCCAAGCGCGAGGGAGAACTCGCGCTCATCGTCGAACAGGTACGTCTCGAGCCGATCGGTGGCGGAGTCGCGGTCGTTGTGCCAGTGGTGTGGCCGCCTGAGAATCGCGACCGGCGCTGGTCGCCGCTCGCGGTCTCGTTTCTCGCCGATGTCCCGCCCGGGAAGTACCTCCTCTCCTTCGAAGGTGCGCTGGTACGCAATGCGAATGTCCCGAGAGTTGCGGCGGGGAGGGCGAAGGGAATCGAGACGGGGATGCCGCGCGGGGATTTCAATGTCGCTGCGGCGTTGATGACGGAGGGCGCGAGAGCACTCGATCTTGCGTTGGAGATCGAAGTCGCCGAGCCCAAGATCGTTCCGATGCCGTTCAGCAACGACGCGGCGAAGGTCGAGAGCGTCGCGAAGCTGCTCGAATACGTGCGATTCACGAGGAACGACGCGGGGAGCATCGTCCTCGATGAAGATGCGCTCACGAAGGTTGCGCCGCAGTTTCTCGTGAACTCGCTCCGGCCTCAGACCGAGACCGATGCCTTCCTCTCGATGCTGTTCGAGCTGCGGCAACGTGGACGCACGATGAGCCTGAGTGCCGTCCACATGGACGGCGACTCCCTCGCGAAGACCGAGATCAGCGTCGATCCGAAGACAATCGATCCGAGACAGCCGTTCGAGTTGTTCGTGACACCTACCACGATGTGGAAGGGTGCGTTCAATGGAGGTGACGCGCAGCGCGCTTCGATGATGCGTGGGGAAGCGGCGTGGGCCGACTACACGCTCCGTTTCACCGATATGGACGCGGCGCCGCAGGTCGAGACCGCTGCAAAGCCACTCGACGCGTCGGTCGGCACGCCGCGCACCGACGAGGAGGCTCGTTCCGCAGTCGACCGCTGGGCGCGCGCGCTCCGTTTCCTCGAACCACGTCGCCGATCGGACGGGCAGATCGTGCTTCGCTCCTCGAGGCGCGCGCAGGATGTCGCCGCGCTGCCCGCCGACACGAACGAGCAGCAGACTCCCCCGCCGCTCATCTGCGATTGGCCGAGCGATCTTGCCCTGTCCGGCTGGATCGAGGTACGCCGCGACGGGAAGTTGATCGCCGAGAGAATGCGCGTGGCCGGCCCCGTGGGTGAATGGACGCCACTCCCGGCGATCGGCGCGATGGCCGGTGGGCCGGAGTCGAGGATGGATGCTGCGCGGCAGGCACCATGGACCGCGTCGCCGCTTGTCCTTCGATACTTCCCCGACGCGCGCATCGGAGCAAGCGACGGAAGCGGACCGTTTGCGTTCGTCGCGATTCCATTCGAACTCCGGGAGTTGCCGACACAGAATGGCGATGCAGACCGAAGCGCGGTCGACGACGCCGCGACCCGCAACTCGACTCTGGAGGCGGATCGCGCCGCGTTCGAGCTTGTCTGGCTCGAGACAGCGCCGGATGCGAATGGTGCGCCGGCTGCAGGCGGCGACGGATCGAAGTGAAGCGATCCGGATCCGCTCAAAGGAGAGGCCGAGATGAACTACCTCGTCATTCCCGATTCGTTCTGGTCGGCCCTCGGCTACATCGGCACCGTGCTGCTCCTCGTCGCCGGCGCGATCATCGCACAGGCGATCTGGGGCGGCCGTCGCAGCTGGATGCCGACATGTCGGAAGTGCGGGTACGACCTGCGCGGCGTTGCGGCGGATACCTCGACCTGTCCGGAGTGCGGCGCCGATCTGTCGCGCCCCGGCGCCGTACCGACCGGGCGCGTGCGCGTGCGGCCGGTGCTCCTCGGCTTCGGCGTGATGCTCGGAGTCCTGGCGGGATTCCTCGTGTGGTACCTGCAGCCGGAGCGGATCGAGGCAATGCGCGCGCGACTGATCGCGTCGACGCCGCTCGATCTCCTGATCGAGAGCGTGCTCGGGGGTGGCTCAGGCGATGAACTCGCGCTCAAGTCTCTTGACGCACGAAGCGGCTTCGGCGGACGGACGCGAACGATCCCATCGGGCGAGCTCCTCGATGGATTCGTCGCAGCGATCGCGCGTCATGACGAATCGAAGCGCGGACCGATTGGAGCGCGGCTTCCGAAACTGCAGATGGTTGCTTCCGCGCTTGATCGCGACGAGTGCACCCGGCTGGCGCAGCTCGTGGTCGACCAGCTTGTCGCGAGCGACGGCGCGGATCGCCGTCTGCTGGGGCTTGCGCTGCTTGCCCAGCAGAGCGGTGGAAGCGCGACGTCGGGCTTGCGCTCGGCGATCCGCGAGCGGTTGAAGCAGTCCGATGATGGACGGCGGTTCCTCTTGCCGGCACCTCCAGCCGCAGCGGTTGCGGCGAGTCGGCGCGCGCTCGAGCTCGAGTTCTCGACGATGCTCTCGGACATGGATGCCGCCGGGCGGAGCGCCGTGCTCGACGACAGCGGCCGATTTGTTCTCGAGCGAGCGGAGTATCTCCCCTCCGGCACTGGTGCCGCCATCGAGTTCCGCAGCCTGCCGCTGCCCGACGGCTCCGCGTCGGACGAAGTCGAGTCGCGCGTGCGACTGCTTGTGGATGCACCCGCCGGCAAGGGACGACTCGTGCTGACCGGCGTGGTTGTTCCATCCGGAGCGATTCGAATGGATGTGCCACTCACGCTCCAGAGCGCGCGCGACCTCCCGGGTGCGATTCCGCACACGATGGAGACCGTGCTCGAGGTACAGGCGCCGCGGATCTTCAAGCCCCAGCTCGTGACGGACGAGGCCGTACTCGATGCGGTCGCCCTCTCGTGTGGCAACGCGACCTTCGGTGGAGGCGCGAGCGAGTCGTTGCGATTACAGGTCGACATCTTCCCGCGCAACGGACAGAGCGCCGGGGTGCGACCGAGGAACTACTCCTTCGACGTACTCATCGTGCAGGATGGCTCGACCCGACGCATGGGAAGTCTCATGGGTGGCGCGCGGAGTCGCTCCATCGCGGGCGGCTCGATGCCGAAGGCTGTCGATACGACGCGGCCATTCGAGATCGTGCTTCGCCCCGATCTTGCGCGGGTTGCGATGCTCGACGAGAACGACGCCCGGATGATGAGCGGTGAGTTCGTGTGGGCCGAGTTTCGCCTGAAGTTCCCGAGTTCGATCCTTCCACCGAAGGTGGAGTGGGCGGCGCTTCCCACCGGGAGGCCGACGCTCGAGCCGATCGAAGAGGCGACGGGCGAGATCGCCGAGGGAGGCACGCTCGAGCAACGGTTGCAACGGCTTGCCGCGATGCTCGTCCCGCTACGGCTCGGCGATGGTGCGCCGGCCTCCCCGGAGCCGGGTCTCGCGATCGCCGCGACGGACGCCGAGGCGGCCACACTGGCTCGATCCCTGCCGCTGTGCGGCATCCTCGAGGTTCTCTCGGATGGAGCGCTGATCGCGCCCGAGCGTGTCGTCATCGGCAGCATGCTCGATGACGGTTCGTCGTCCTACCGGTTGCCGTCCGATCTCGGCCATGCACCCACGATCGTCGTGCGATACACACCCGATCCGGATCTTGCGATGCCGACGGCCGAAGGAACGATGCGCTTCGTCGCGCTGCCGTTCGAACTCGTCTACGAGGGCGGGAAGGCTCCCGAGTTGCGCGTCCTTCCGAAACCCGCGCCGTGAGTGACGGCGGCGCGCTCAACCGAAGAACGCGACGCCGCGTTGCGCGATGGCACGCTCGTCGTCGGCGGTGAAGGTGCGCTCGGCGCGCGTCGCGACGCCGATGACGCCGAGCACGCGCCCGTCCGGTGCGAGCACGGGTACCGCGACGCTGCCAGCGAGGCCGGTCGCGCGCGCGCCGGGCCGCACGTCGCCGGTGGTGTCTTGCTGGAGATTGCACGAGTTGACCGCGCAGCGACGCTCGGCGGCGAGCCCCGCCATGCCCTTGCCGACCGGTACGACGCGGACGATCTCGATGACGGGCGCGGGGATTCCGATCGCGCAGCGGAGGTGCAGTGCGCCGTCGGCCGCGGATGCGTGCACGGTGCCGCTGTCGGCGGAAAGGTCGCGCAGGATGGAGGCGAGGAGATCGAGGTCGGCCTGCGCGAAGACGTTCGGAGACGGCGTGGGCGGGGTCATGGCGGCGAGGATAGCGGTGTCTCAGGTGGTGCCACGCGGTGCCAGGCGGTGCACGGCACGTGCCAACCGGTGCCTGGCACCACACGGCACGTGCCGTGCACCAGCTTCCCCTCCCTCCACACATCGGCGCAGGCGGTGATTTGCGCGCGTTTCGCGTGATGCCAGCGGATGCACATTTCCACTGCTCGTATAACCCACGGGAGGCGCAGCCACCTTCGCAGGAGCTCTGGCGCGCCAGTTGCGCAGCAAGGCCGGGTGCCAGGCGGTGCGCGGCACGTGCCAGGCGGTGCCTGGCACCACACGGCACGTGCCGTGCACCGTTCCGCCCCACCGTTCCGCCCCACCGTTCCGCCCTTGATTCCGCCATGTCGAACCTGATCCTCATCCTCCCCGACTGGTTCACCAGCGTCGCCCTCGTCCTGAGCGGGCCATTTCTGATGCTGTCGCTGGTGTTCCTCGGTGTGGCCCTCGGCGGCCGTCGCGA
>JAJTGL010000102.1 GCA_021297795.1 Planctomycetaceae bacterium | reverse complement strand
CGGATGCCACGGGGGCCACGGATGCCACGGGGGCCACGGATGCCACGGGGGCCACGGATGCCACGGGGGCCACGGATGCCACGGATGCCACGGGGGCCACGGGTACCGCCGGCAGTTGCGCGGCAGCGGGTTGCTGCGGCTTCGCGGGCGCGATCGCCGTGGGAGCAAGCGCCGCGACCGGCGTGCAGACCGCGGTGAAGCCCGACGCGGCGCCCGGCGAGGAACCCACGCTGCGCACCTCGGGTACGAGCACGAACCGCTGGGCCGGTCCCGGAGGATCGGTGGTCACGATGCTTGCCGACGGAGCGGCAAGCGGCGAAGCGCCGGTCACGCCGCCCGCAGCACGCTGCTGCTCGCGCGCAGCAACGCCCGTCGCACGCTCGTTGCGCGCCGCGTTGGCACGCTCGGTGGTCTGCTTCTCGAGCTGGATCGCCATCGCCTGGGCCAGCCGACGGGTCTTCTCGCGCTCGGAGTCCATGTCGAGCACCGCCTCCACGGACGCACGCGTCGTGGCTGCGGCGGCGGTGGCGGCGGCGGGCGATCCGTTGAGACCACCCGTCGACCCAATGCTCGAGCCGGCCGCGCTCGACGACCTCGCGGCATAGGCGCGGGCTGCAGCCGACAGTTGCACGGTTTCACCGACGTGTTGCGCAGGCCTCGCTGCACCCGCTGCGACGGCTCCACCGGTCGCGAAGGCTCCCGCCGTCGCCGATCGCGCGGGCGTTCGCTTCGGCTCGGACCGCGGCATGTCGGCGGCGCGTGCAGCCGTGATCTCGACGACGGCCTTGCGACCGAAACCGAAGAACCCACCGCGCTCGAACGTCCTCGTGTGCAGGATGACGGCATCGGCGCCGAGATCCTCCTTCACGAAGGAAAGCGCCTCGGACATGGTCCAGGCCTGATAGGTCTTGAGCTTGAGGGGCTGCGACGGCGCACCATCTCGGGCGCCAGAGTCGGAACTGGACTTGATCTTCGCGTCAGACCTCACGGGTGCCCTCCTGGCTTGTGCGCCCCCTCGCGCGTCGCGCGCTCCGGGGCGTATCCGTATCCAGCCGCTTGCGCAGCCTCAACCGCAGCCTCGTGCTGCGCCGACATCCTGTCGGCGTGGCCGTCGATCGCGTTCGCAAACAACAGCCGAACACGACAATCAGGTGTCGGAGTGCTTCGTTTCGAGCGCGGGGCGTACTTCTCGCAGAACTCGCGCGTCGGACGCGCGAATCTTGCCTGCTCAGGCCGCTCCCACCGTCTGCGGAACGGTTGCGGTGGAGAGTTGCACGAGCCCGACGCTCTCGACATCGGTTCCTCGGACCACCTCGTTGTACCCGAGGACCGCGAAGTCCGCAATGTGCGGCTCGAGAATCTGGCGGACCTGCGCCCGGACGGACGGCGACGCGAGCACGACCGTGCGGCTGCCGGACTCGGTGAGCGGACGGGCCGTCTCGGCCACCGCGCGGGCGATGCGGTTCGCAAGCTGCGGCGGGATCGTGAAGGTGGTGCCCGACGGATTGCGATCGATGTAGCCCGAGATCGTGTCCTCGAGCGACGGATCCATGGTCACGCAGCGGAGACGCGCGCGGCCGCGCTCGTCGACCTCGCTGTACTGGGCGCAGATCGCGCGGCGGAGGCCGTTGCGCACGTACTCGACGAGCACGTCGTGGTCCTTGGTGTGGGGGATCCACTCGGCGAGGGTCTCGACGATCGTCTCGAGGTCGCGGATCGCCACGCGCTCGCGGAGCAGCGCCTGGAGGATCTTCTGGAGGTCGCTCGGCTTGACGACGCCCGGAATCAGGTCCTCGACGAGCTTCGGGGTCTTCTGCTTCAGCTGCGCGACGAGGTTCGAGACCTCCTCGCGGGTGAGGAGTTCGTCCGCGTGGACCCGGACGATCTCGGCGACGTGGGTCGCCAGCACGCTGGTGGCGTCGACGACGGTCCAGTTCGCGCTCTCGGCCCGCTCGCGGAGCGAGCGGTCGATCCACGTGGCGGCAAGGCCGAACACGGGCTCCTTCGCGCTGATGCCCTCGAGCTGACCGTGGGCGAAGCCCGAATCGAGCGCCATCAACATCTCGGGGTAGACCTGTCCGGTCGCGACGACCGCGCCACGGATCTTCAGCCGGTACTCGTTCGGGTCGAGCTGCATGTTGTCGCGGATCCGCACCGACGGCATCACGAGGCCGAGCTCGGTGGCCAGCTGGCGGCGGATGCCGGCGATCCGGTCGAGGAGGTCGCCGCCGCGCGAGGTGTCGAAGAGCCCCACCACGCCGTATCCAACCTCGAGCTCGAGCGTCTCGACCGCCAGCAGTTCCTCGACCTTGGGCGGCTCGACCGGCTTGCGGGCGGCCTCCTCACGGGCACGGATCGCCTCGCCGATCCCCCGCTTCTTCGCCATCCACTGCATGGCGTAGGCGGTGCCGGCGAGGACGAGCGCCGCGCCGATCAGGGGCACCGTCGGCAGCGGCGTGAACGCGAGCATGAAGAGGAAGCCGGCGATCAGGTAGAGCGCCATCGGCTGCGATGCGAGCTGGTTGGGGATCTCCTCGCCGACCGTCTTGCCGCCGCCCGCGCGAGCCACGATGAGACCCGAGGCGATCGCGACGAGGAAGGCCGGCAGCTGCGAGACGAGGCCGTCGCCGATCGCAAGCAGCATGAAGGTCTTCATCGCGTCGGCGGCCGACCAGCCGAGCTGGAACTTCGCGATCGCGAAGCCGCCGACGATGTTGATGAGCGTGATGATGATGCCGGCGATCGCGTCGCCGCGCACGAACTTCGACGCACCGTCCATCGCGCCGTAGAAGTCGGCCTCGCGGGAGACCTCGTCTCGGCGCTCGCGGGCGGTCTTCTCGTCGATCGTGCCCGCCGAGAGATCGGCGTCGATCGCCATCTGCTTGCCCGGCATCGCGTCGAGGGTGAACCGCGCGGCGACCTCGGACATGCGCGTGGCGCCCTTCGTGATCACCACGAACTGCACGATCACGAGGATGATGAAGATGATCGCGCCGACGACCGCGTTCGAGCCCGCGACGAAGTTCGCGAACGCCTGGATCATGTGGCCCGCGGCGGCGGTCGCGGTGGTCGGGTCCTTCGACTCGATCGAGAGGATGAGGCGCGTCGAGGCGACGTTGAGGACGAGCCGGAAGAGCGTGGTGCCGAGGAGGAGCGCCGGGAAGACGCTGAAGTCGAGCGGCTTGCGCATGTAGATCGTCGTCATCAGGACGATGGCGCCGATCGCGATGTTGATGCAGAGGAGAAGGTCGAGGATCACCGTCGGCAGCGGAACGACGAGCACGCCGACGAGGAGGAGGAACGACACCGGCACGATCAGGTGGCTGTTGCGCGCGATCGTGTGGAAGATCGGCGGGATGCCGTCGAGTGCCGGTGCTGCGTTGGGTCGTGCCATGGTTCGCTCCGCGTTCGCTCGTGCGCGGCGACGGCCGCGCCTCTCACTGCGCGGCCGCGGCCGCGCCTCTCACCGCGCGGCTCCGCCGCGCGTCTCGGACGTTTGTGGCCGCCGTCAGGCGACCGCCTTCCCCTTCAGCCGGTAGACGTAGGCCAGGATCTCGGCCACCGCCTTGTAGTGGTCCGCCGGGATCTCCTGCCCGACCTTCGCGGTCGCGTACAGCGCGCGCGCGAGCGGCTTGCGCTCGACGATCGGGATGCCGTGCTTCGTCGCGATCTGCCGGATGCGCATCGCGAGGTTGTCGGCGCCCATCGCCACGATCCGGGGCGCCCCCATCGTGTCGGGGTCGTACTGGATCGCCACCGAGATGTGCTCGGGGTTGGTCACGATCACGTCCGCCTTCGGCACCGAGGTCTGCAGCCGCTGCATCGCCAGCTGCCGCGCGATCTGCATGCGGCGCCGCTTGACCTCGGGGTTGCCGTCCGACTCCTTGAACTCCTCCTTGACCTGCTGCTTGGTCATGCGGAGGTCGCGCTCGTGCTTGAAGCGCTGGACGGCGTAGTCGGCGATGCCGAGGACGAGCAGCGCCGCGCCGGCCTGCACCGCGAGGTTGAGGCCGATCGATCCGATCTCCTCGAAACCGCGCAGGACGCCCAGTTCGGGCAGCGCCGCGATCTGCGGCAGGACGCCCGCGGTGAGGCTCCATGCGATCCAGCCCACGATGATCACCTTGAGGATGTCCATCGCCGTCTTGATCGCGCCCTGCGCACCGAAGATGCGGCCGAAGCCCTTCGTCGGATCAAGGCGCTCGAACTTGGGCTCGAGCGCCTTCGACGAGATGAGGAAACCGACCTGCCAGAGGTGGGCGAGGATCGCGATCGCCGTCGCGCCCACGATGATCGGAAGCGCGGCGAGGATCGCCTCGGACGCCATGGGAACGACCAGCGTGGGCACTTCCTCGACCCGAAGGCCCGAGCCGATGTGGTCGCCCGAGAGCGCCTTCTCGAGGAGCGAGGCGAGCGAGCCGAGGAACGGCCGCATCGTCGACGCGAGGACGAGGATCGCCCCGAGCAGGATGATCGCGTTCGCCGCGTCGTTCGAACGGGCGATGTTGCCCTCCTCGCGCGCCTCGCGGCGGCGCTTGGGGGTCGCGTCCTCGGTGCGTTCGCCGAGATCGTCGGCCATCAGGCACCTCCTCCCGTGGAGAGCGCGTCGGTCGCCACGGCGGTTGTGGAGGCGGTCGTGGAGGCGGCCGTCTGGACGGTGGCCGAGAGCAGGGACTCGAGCGCGCCGGAGGTGCCGTCGACGAGGGTCTCGTCGATCGCCGCGAGCGACGCGATCACGACCATGAGGCCGACCACGATGCGCAGCGGGAAGCCGATCGACATGATGTTGAGGGCGGGCACGCTCTTCGAGAGGTAGCCCATCACCACGGTCTCGAGGCAGACGATCGCCAGAAGCGGCGCCGCCACGCGGAGTCCGAGCTCGAACGCCGCGGTAAGCGCACCCGTGAAGACGGCGAGCGGCGACACCCCCGCCTTCCCGGCGAGCATGTCCGGGACGGCGCCCGCGGGGATCGACGTGAAGCTCCCGACGACCGCGGAGAACATCGACTCGAGGCCGCCGAGCGACAGGAACGTCGCGAGCGCGAGGAAGAAGAGGATCTGCTCGAGCGCATCCGACTCCTCTCCGATCGCGGGGTTGTAGAAGCGCGCGAATCCGAGGCCGATCTGCTGACCCATCGAGAGGCCGCCGAACTGGGCGGCGAGAAGCGGCATCGAGGCCATGAATCCGATGAAGGCGCCGATCCCGAGCTCGATCGCGACGAGCGGCAGTGCGACGCCGAGCGAGATCTCGCTCGGCAGCACGCTCGACCCGGCGACCGACGGATACACCGCGAGGCCGAGCGCCGCGACCAGCAGGCCCTTGATCCTCAGCGGGATCGAGGGCGACGAGAGGACGGGGCCGTGGATCGCGAGGCCGCTCACCCGCGCGACCACGAGGGTCGCGGGCACGAGGTGCTGGGAGAGTGCGTCGATCGACGACATCGGGTTCGGCGGCTCAGGTTCCGGTCACGGGGCTCCACGCGAACATCTGCGCGGAGAACTCCATCAGCTGCATCGCGATCCACGAGAAGAGCGCGACCGTGGTGGCGACCATCGCGAGGATCTTGGGGACGAAGACCAGGGTCTGCTCCTGGATCTGCGTGACTGCCTGCAGGATGCTCACGACGAGGCCGACCACGAGGCCGACCGCGAGGATCGGCGCGCTGATCAGGAGGATCAGGTAGAAGGTGTCGCGGACGACGTCGATCGCCTGCGTGTCGAGCATGCCGTCCATCAGCCGCCTCCGAGGGGTGCCATGACGCCGGTGAGGAGGGAGCCCACGACGAGGTTCCACCCGTCGACGAGCACGAAGAGAAGCAGCTTGAAGGGCAGCGACACGAGCACCGGCGGCAGCATCATCATGCCCATCGAGACGAGGATGCTCGAGATCACCATGTCGATCACGAGGAATGGCAGGTAGATGCGGAATCCGATGAGGAACGAGGTCTTGAGCTCGGAGAGGACGAACGACGGGACGAGCGTCAGGAGATCGACGTCCTTCTCCCAGGTGAGCCGATCCGGTTCGCTCGTGTCGACGCCGCGGTGGTCGAGGATCATGAGGACGGTCGGCACGTTTCCGGTCGCCTCGATCTGCGCGATCATGAACTCGCGGAGCGGCTTCTTCGCGCCTTCCCATGCCACCATCTGGTCCTTCTGCTCGCCGCGGGCATACGGGCCAAGGCCCTCGTCCCACATGCGGCCGAAGGTCGGCGCCATCGCGACGGCGGTGAGCAGCACCGAGAGCCCGACGATCGTCTGCGAGGGCGGCAGCGTCTGCGTGCCGAGCGACTGACGGAGGAGGCCGAGCACCACCACCATGCGCGTGAAGCACGTGCAGAGGATGAGGATCGCGGGCGCAACCGTCAGCACCGTGAGGAGGAGCACGATGTTGAGCGCGCTCGAGAGGCCGCCCTCGAAGCCGGGGACGTTCCGCGACGCGTCCTCGAGGACGCCGATCGGGTTGAACGAGTCAAGCGCGGGAGCGGCCTGCGCGAGGAGCGACATCGTCATCGCGCACCTCCGCGGCGGCCGCGGGTGAGGTCGACGGTCTCGATCTCGGCGCCGCGCATCACGGCCGGCATCGTGTCGCGCGGATCGATCCGCGGCGCCGCGCCCGAGCGGACGTCCTGCTCGAACGACTTGCCTGCGGTGCGGAGGAGCGCGTCGAACGAGAAGTCGCGCGTCGGATCCTTCGCGCCCTTGGTGCCGGCCTCGCAGCGGGCGATCAGGTCCGCGACGTCGTCGTTCGAGGAGAACTCGGACAGCGTCTGCATGCCCTGCGCGCCCTGGTGGACGACGAGCACACGACGACCGACCTTGAGGAGCACCACCTGCTGCCCGCGCGCGACGGGGTAACGGGCGAGGATCTCGACCACGCCCGAGGGGCGGCGACCGGCCGCGAGCTTGCCGCCGAAGCGACGGATCGCGCTGCGGGCAAGGACGATTGCGAGAATCGTGCCGCCGAGGGCGGCGGCGGTCGGGAGGATCTCACCGCCGAATCCGCGCGATTCGGCGCCGGGGGCGAGCGAACCCGAGCCCGGAGTGCGACGGGGAAGCGTGTCGGCGAGGGAACCGGCCGACGCGCGGTCGCCTGATGCGGAGGAGTCGGGAGCCACGGAAGCGCTCGCCTCAAGCGAGGCGGGAGCCTGCGCCGCGGCGTCGACCGGAAGGTCCGCCATCGCGGAAGTCGCGAGGCAAAGCGAGAGAAGGGTGATCGAGTGTCGTGCGAACCGCATGCGCCATCCTGGCTTCGTCGTGTGAAGACATGCGTTCCGCCAGCGTCCTGCCGACGGCGCGCGACCAACCGTGTTCAGCTCTCGAAGGGCTCGAGGATCTCGCTCACGCGCACGCAGAAGTTCTCGTTGAGGACGAGCACCTCGCCGCGCGCGATGCGGCGGCCGTTGACGTAGATGTCGACGGGGTCGCCGGCAGCCTTGTCGAGTTCGACCACCGAATCGGCGTTCAACTTGAGCACGTCCTCGACCAGCATGCGCGTGCGACCGAGCTCGATGCGCACCTGGAGCGACACGTCGCCGAGGAGGCCGATGCCGCTGGGAGCGCCGCCGGAGGCGACGGGGGCGCCGAAATCGGGCAGTCCCATCGGGGAGGCGTGATCGGCCGTCGTTGACGCGGCGGGGATCGAGGAGTTGTTCAGTTCGGACATGGTGGGCTTTCCTCAGGCTCCGCCTGGTGGCCTCACGATCCCGAGCGGAGGACGTCCTGTCCTGCGATGCCTCGGGAACGGGGGTGTCGAGCGTGGGTACTTCGGTCGCGCAACGCTTGCGCCTGTAGAGAATCGCGCGGGCCGGTTTGGCCTTTCATCGGCAGAATCTGCGGGCGACCGACTTCAGTCCGGCCACGTGGGGCCGCCGGACGTCACCGCCCCCCTGTTTCCCGCGGATATGCCGCAAAAGCCGAGCGCCCCGCCGGTTCCGACGGGTGGCGCGGAACGAGGCGGGGCGCATTGGATCAGGTTGTGATTGGGGTTCCGACCGGATGGGCGGCCCCGACGGCCCTCGGGGCGAATCGCCCTGCAGCCAGGTTTCCGGGCGTCAGCGGCTCACGCGGACGCCGCTGCCGATCACCACAAGGACGCGCTCGATGGCCACCGGCTTCCGGTGATCGCCCTCGCCCGCGAAGATCTTGTTCTCGAAACGCTCGCGCAGCGCGCTCTCGAGGCGGCGGCGCAGCGTGTCGTGGAGCGGCTCCTGGAAATGCTGCGGTTCGGCGGTGCGGAAGATGCCGCAGACCTCCTCGCGCAGTTCGTTCTTGACCGCCTTGATCGCCTCGTCGACCTCCTTCTCGGCCGACTTCTTCACCTTGAGGTGGATGTCGGCCTTGTACTGGTAGGTCACGCCCGACGCGTCGTTCGAGACGCGGTCGTCGAAGACGAGCACCTCGGTGGTGCCGCTCTCCTCGGGCTTCGCCTCCGCGACCGGCGGCGGCGAACCAGCCTCGGCGTGCTTCGGGCCGCCGAGCGAGAAGACGGCGAACAGCACTCCGCCCTCGATGGCGAGGAGCGCCGCGGTGATCAGGGCGAACTTCATGCCGCCCTTCTTCGCGGGAGCGGCGGCGCCATCGGCGCCCCCCTGCGGCTTGTCGTCGGGCTTCTTGTCGGCCATGGGACTCTCTCCTGCCAGCACCCCGAAACAACCCGGTCAGGCACCTCTCCTGAAAACGACCCCGGGCACCTTGGCGGATCGGGTCCTTCCGCGACCGACTTGAGCGGTGTCTTCCCCACCCCCGGGGCGCCCCGCGGCGCGGGGTCGATCTGTGCGGGTTATCCCGGCAGCAGCACCCGAAGCGCCCCCGGCTCAACCCAGAAACGCCGGCGAACCGCCGGATCGGGCGAACCCGCGGAGGCAGGAAGGGCCGACGGATCGCCATCGAGCTGCAGGCGGGATGCCGGATCGGAGGTGAGCTCGATGCGTGCGCCCCGTCGCATCCGATGGCCGCCGCCGTGCGGGACGATCCAGTCGGGCAGCCGGTGCGCGAGTCCAAGCCGCAGGAGCGGCGCCCACGCAAGGAGGTCGACCGCCGTGCGCGCCGGGATGAACACCGCGTCGAGCAGGCCATCGTCGTGCTCGGCCTCCGCAGCCGGGTTCAGACCGACACCGTACGCGCGCATGTTGCCGACCACCACGATCCCCTCGCCGAGTTCCTCGTGCTCGCCGTCGATCGTCCACGCGAGACGGCTTGCCCGCCACGTCGCAGCAAGTTCGAGGATCGGCCGCGCGTACGAGACGTGCGAGATCGCACCGGTGCGCCGTGCCGCGACGAGGTGCACGACCTCGGCGTCCGAACGACTCGGCATCGGCGCGACCGAGGTCGACGCGCCCGGTGCGATCGGCCGCGAGCGCGCGTGCGACCGCGCCGGGATCGGACCTCATGCCGAACGTCCGCGCGAACAGATTCTCCGTGCCGCACGGAGCATGCCAGAGCGGAACGGATGCGCGCGCCGCCTCGACCGCCGACATGCGGACCGCGCCATCACCGCCACAGACGACAAGGGCCCGCGCATCCGCCAGCGCGGGCCGCAGCCACTCCTGCGCGGGCCGACGCTCGGTCGGAAGCAAGCGGATCTCGACGCCCGCGGCGCGCAGCCCCTGTGCGAGCCGCTCGGCGGCCGCGAGCGCTCGACCCGAACCGGAGACGGGGTTGAAGAGCATGACGACGGGCATCGGCGATGCGTGACGTGAACCGAGGGATGCCGCCG
Source organism: Planctomycetaceae bacterium (assembly GCA_021297795.1). GTDB lineage: Bacteria > Planctomycetota > Phycisphaerae > Phycisphaerales > SM1A02 > QWPT01. The sequence goes on along the minus strand of JAJTGL010000102.1, from coordinate 1,945 downwards.
CGCCACATCGGCGAAGCGGAGAGGCGCGCCGCCGTACATCGGCCGCCGCCCGGCGCGTTTGTGAGAACCCGTCGACCCGCGTACGATCGCGCCCATGCCGACGGGCCGACCCAGCATCACCATTCGCACGCTCGCCGCCCTCGCGGTGACGGCCGGGGCGCTTGTTGCCGCGTCGACGGCGCAGGCGCAGTCGGAGACCTTCCGGCTCGACACGCTTGATCGGTGGCAGAAGGTCGCCGACGTCGATCCCTCGAGCGAGGAGGCGCAGCTCCTCGCCGCACGCCGCGCGCTCGTGAACGGAGAGGCCTCGCGCGCCAAGAACCTCGCGAACGCCTTCATCGAGCGCTATCCGCTCTCCCGCTACCGCGCGGAGGCGCTCCTCATCCGCGGCGACGCCAAGCTCGCGGGCGGCGACGAGTACGAGGCCCTCTTCGACTACGAGGAGATCGCGCGCCGCTACTACGGCAGCGACGTCTTCATCCCCACGCTCGAGCGCGAGTACGACATCGCGATCTCCTACGCGAAGGGCCTCAAGCGCCGCTTCTTCGGCACCTTCCGCATCATCGATGCGAGCGAGGACGCGCAGGAGCTTCTCATCCGCGTGCAGGAGCGGCTTCCGGGAAGCGAACTCGCCGAGAAGGCGGGCATGGCGCTCGCCGACTTCTACTTCGACCGGCGCGAGATGATCATGGCCGCCGAGGCCTACTCGATCTACCTCGAGAACTATCCGCGCAGCGCCGGCGTCACCAAGGCGCGCCTCCGGTTGATCTACGCGTACCTCGCGGGGTTCCGCGGGCCGGAGTACGACGCGAGCGGACTGCTGGAGGCGCGCGCCAAGCTTCGTTCGATGCAGGCGCTGCAACCCGGATTGGCGCAACAGGTCGGCGCGACCAGCGTGCTCGTGCGCATCGAGGAGTCGGAGGCGGCGAAGCTGCTCTCGACCGCGAACTGGTACCTCGAGGTCGACGACCCGATCTCGGCCGAGATGTTCATCCGTCGGCTCGTGCAGCGCCACCCGCGCTCGATCGCCACGCTCGAGGCCCTGCGCATCGTGCCCGACGTTCTGAAGCAGGTGCCGGAAAGCGTGACCCGCGAGGCACCCGACTACCGCGCGCTGCGGAAGTCGCTGCTCGGCGTCGAGTGGGATGAGACACCGGCGATGCTCAACCCTGAAGGCGACGAGCTGCCTGAGCCGCCCGCTGCGACCGCACCGAGTTCAGCCACGCCGGCCGCACCAACGAAGGGAGCTGCGCAGTGATCGCTTCCCTCCGATCCCTTGGCGACAACACCCCGCTCCATGCCGCATGCGCAGCGCTCGCAGCCGTCGCGTTCCTCACCGTTGGCGGTTGCGCGACCGATCCGACGAAGGGGTACGCCACGGTCAGTCCGTATCCCACGAGGTACCAGAGCGTGGCCGCACCGATCTTCCGCAACCAGAGCTACATGCGGGGTTTCGAACTCGATCTCGCCGACGCCCTCGTCAAGGAGATCGAGTCGTCGACCCCCTACAAGGTGCGCTCTGAGGCCTCCGCCGACACCGTCCTCCGGGGCACGCTGACCTCGATCGACCTGGTCGAACTGTCGAAGGACCCCTCCACCGGCCTCGCCAACGAGATGATGGTGCGGGTGCGGGCGGATTTCGAGTGGGTGGACCTTCGCACCGGTGAACGAATCGTCGCGAAGCAGGGTGTGGAATCCTCCGCCCTCTTCGTGCCGTCCTATCCTGCACGCGAACCGCTCGAACTCGGACGGTTCGCCGCCGTACAGCAGCTCGCCCGCGACCTCGTGGGCGCCATGCAGTCGAAGTGGTAGGAAACGACGGCGAGGGACGCCGAGTCCTTTGAAAGTCTCGGAGCTTGGGGTCTCGGAACTTGGGGTCTCGGAACTTGGGGTCTCGGAGCTTGGGGTCTGGGGGCTTGGGGTCTCGGGGCTCTTTAACCTCGGG
>JAJTGL010000101.1 GCA_021297795.1 Planctomycetaceae bacterium | reverse complement strand
GAGGGAGCCGCCGCAGCGGCGACCGCGAATCGCCATGCGCGCCAGAGGGAGCCGCCGCAGCGGCGACCGCGAATCGCCATGCGCGCCAGAGGGAGCCGCCGCAGCGGCGACCGCCAAAGAAAAGGGCCACTGCGAGATCGGCTTCGCAGTAGCCCCATGGGGGAAAAGATCTTGGAAGGCGCGACAGGCGACCCCGCCGCGCGCAAAGAGTATATCGACGGAACCGCCGCTGTCGAGCCGACTTGTTCGAATGGGTGGCGATTGTCGGTTCGTCGAGGCGCCGCGCGCGGCTTTCCGGGTCGATACCGCGCGTTTTGTCCATGTTTCCGCGCTAATCCGGGATGCATCCCTGGCCGGGCGCAAGACCTGGCTGCACGCGCATGCGCTCCGGTGTCGCCGCATCCAGCCGCGCAAGCCGTGCCTGCGCAGGGTCTTGCCGCGCACGGAACCAGAAGCGACGGCAGAGGGCGCGCTACTGCTGCGTCCCGCGCCCGTCGTTCGCGCGCGTCGTGGGTGCCTCGCGCGTCTCCTCCGGCTTCGGAGCAACGGGTGCGGGCGGCGCATCGGTCTCGCCGGCAACCCAGAGGATGCCGCCCTCGATGTGCTGACGGAAGAGCGGCTCGCGGAAGCTCTCCTTGGTGTGACCGCCACCGGTGTACCACGAGCGACCGCCATCGAACTCCTGGTACCACGCGATCGGGTGATCGCCGCCCATGTTGGCGCCGCTCACGGTCGAGTCGTCGAGGCTCGCGAGCACGCGCACGTGCTTCCGCGGATTGTGGTCGTAGACGTACCACTCGTCGGTGCGTGTCCAGCGCTCGGGCAGCATGCGCGTCGAGGGATGCGTGCGGTCCTCCACCACCACGGTCGATTCCTGCACGGGCGGATGCGTCTTGAAGTAGGCGCCGACGAGCTTGCCGAACCACGGCCAGGTGTGCTCGGTGTCGGCCGCGGCGTGAATGCCGGCGAAGCCGCCGCCGGCACGGATGAACTCCTCGAAGGCCTGCTGCTGCTTCGCATCGAGGATGTCGCCGGTCGTCGAGACGAACACGATCGCCTCGTAGCGCTTGAGGTTCTCCGGGTTGAAGACGCCCGCGTCCTCGGTGGCGTCGATCTGGAAGCGATTGCCGAGCAGCTCGCGTACGCACGCGATCCCGTCGGGGATCGAGTCGTGTCGGAACCCCGCGGTCTTCGAGAAGACGAGGAGACGCTTCGTGGGCGCGGACTCGCGCGGCGCCTGCGGTGCCGTTTCCGGCGGAGGGGAGTCGACGGTCGCCATCGCGAGGCCCCCGATGCCGAGCATGAGAATGCCGAGGCTCGTGAGCGCCCGGCGGACGGGATTCGACGCGCCGGAGCGCAGATAACCATCGTGCATGCGTGAAGGTTCGTTCGTCGGGCGATGGAAGTCAAGCGCCTCCGTTGTACGGCGGCGGGCAAGCGCGTACGCTGCCCTCTTCCGATATGGGTTTTGCTGACGCCTCGAGCATTCTCCGGGACTTGCCGCCGGGCAGCGATGGGTTGTCGCAACTCCTCGATCGCCTCTCGCGCGGGGTATCCGAGATCCTCTCGGCCGGTCGCTGCGAGATCTGGGTGATCGACAGCACGGCGCGTGCGACCCACGGGTTCCGCCTGGCCGCGTCCTGCGGCGCGCAGGTCGGGACGATTCCGCAGCATCCGTCCGGATGGCCGAGGCCGGACGCGCCGCGCGTCGATCCCGATCTCACGCATGCGTCGCTTTCGGCGGCCGGTGCGGTCGAGCCGCTTGCCGACGGAGGCTCGGAGGCGCGCTTTTCGCTCGGCATCATCGGGTTTCTCGCGGCGACCCGCGAGGGTACCGCAATCGACGCCGCGGCCTTCGACCGGGCCCGGCTCCTCGTCGCCGCGCTGCGCGAGGAGATCCACAGCCGGTTCCCCGAGGATGAGATCGAGTCGTTCCAGCAGTGGCTGCGCATGCGTGGCGAGATCGATCGCCGCGTGGCGCGCGCGTTCGCCAGGGTGCAGACGCTCGAGGAGATCGCGAATGCGATCGATGCGTTCTCCGAGGAACTCACTCCCACCGAGTATTCGGGCCTCTACTTCGTCGATCCCGACACGGGCGCCTTCCGCATGTACGTCGGTCGTGGGCTCAGCGCCGACGAGATGCGCGCGGCCGAGTCGACCGCGTTGCTCCGTCATCCGGGCCTCGTGCTGCGCACGGGTGTCGTGGTGGACACCCCCGACGTGGCCCTTGAATCCGAGGCCGGCATGCCGCAGGGGCACGGTCGTCCGGTGGGGTCGCGTCTCTTCATCCCGGTCTCCGCGGACGGCCGGATCGTGGGCGCGATCGGCTTCGCCAACACCCACCCGCACGCGTACACCGCGCGGCATCGGCAGGTGCTTTCGTATCTCGCCGACTTCGCGGGTCTCGCCTACGCGCGCTTCGCCGCACAGAGGGCGCTCGCGCGGCGCGGCGAGCTGCTCGAGGCGACCAACTCCGCGATCGAGCGCGTGCTCGGCGCCCTCGAATGGCAGACGGCGGCCTACGCGTCGCTGGCGCTTCTCGGTGGCGCTCTTCGGTCGGGCGCGATGGCGCTTCTTGAACTTCCCGCCGATGGACGCATGCCCGCCGAATACGTGTGGCAGCCGAACTTCGGTCTCCCTTGGCTCCGCGCTGAGGGCGTGCGCGGGATTCCCGCCGCCGCGCGCGCCGCGCTCGAGAGCGACGAGGGCATGGACTTCGATCCGGGGGACGGTGGTCCGCAGTTGGTGCTGAAACCGGTGTTCGGTGAAGACGGGCTGTGGGGTGTGCTTGCGGTGGAGTCGCGGCCTGGAAGCGCGCGCGCGATCGATCGTGCCGAGCGCTCGGCGACCCGCACGCTCGCACGGGCCTTCGGCTCGGCGATTGCGCGCGAGCGCAGCATGCTCGAGCACAACACGCGCGAGAAGGCCGAGGTCGTGACGCGCCTCGCCTCGCGCTTCGCGCAGGACTTCAACGCCGAATTGTGGCCGATCCTCCTCTACACCGAGATGCTGGAACGCTCGGAGGGCCTCGATGCCCGCGCGCGCCAGCAGATCGCCGAGATGCGCGCCGCGGCGCGCCGCTCGAGCAAGCTCGTCGAGCAGTTGCTCGCCGTGGCGCAGAGCACCGACCGCGTGGTCGAACTCGTCGATGTCGCCGAACTCGCGATCGAGGTGTCGCACCTCCTCCGTATCCAGGCCGGACCGGGCATCGAGATCGAGACCAACATCGATGCCGACGTCGGCGGCGTGCTCGGCGAGACCGTCGCGCTGCGTCAGTCGCTGCTCGAGCTCGGTCGGCACGGCATCGCATCGATCGGCGAGCTGGCCGGAAGCGTGCGACTCTCGGTCGCGCATGCCGAGCACGAAGGTCGTGATCACGTGCGTGTGTCGCTCGAGCACGGTGGCGCGGCGCCGCGATTCGACGAGCATGGGCGCGTGCTCGAGCCGCGGCCTGCGGGCGCGAGGAATCCGCAGGACGAGTCGATGCTCGGCCTCGTCGTGCTCCAGCGCACCGTGGCGGATTCCGGTGGAAGCGTGCGCATTGCTCCGCGCGCGGAAGGTGGCGGCCTGATCGAGGTGCTGCTTCCGCGTGGCGGCGCGATGCCGGCCGCCCAGCACACGCCGATCTCCGAGATGGCCGCCGCGACGAACGAGGCGCCCAAGGTGCTCGTCGTCGACGACGACAGCGCGGTCCTCGCGATGCTGCGTGAGGTGCTCGAGGCCTTCGGCTACCACCCGATCGCCTGTCCGGACGCGGCGGCCGCGCTCGAGCAGTTCGAGAGCGGAGTGTCGCCCGACCTGGTGCTGACCGATCTCACGATGCCCGGCATGAACGGGATCGAGCTCGCGAGCGAAATCCGGCGTCGGGGTCACTCCACGCCGATCGTCTGCTGCACGGGCTTTGTGGAGGAGTCGACCGAACGGGCTGGCCTCGCCGCGGGCATGCGGGCCTTCGTGCGCAAGCCGGTCGACTGGGATCACCTGCGCAACGTGCTCAACGACGCGCTCGCCTCGTCGGGATCCCGCGCGCGCTGAACGTGCGCGTCGTTAGCCCTGCGAATCGCCTGCGAGCATGCGCGACTTCGCCGCCGCATACTCGGCTTCGCTGATCGCGCCGGTGTCGAGCGCCGTCTTCAGATCGACCAGCTGCTTACCGAGGGTCGGTTGCTCGCAGTGGCGTGCGCCGCCGACCGCGACGCAGCCACCCGAGAGGCTCGCGATCGCACCGAGCGCGGCCAGCGACGGGAGTCGCGAGCACTTCCTCGTGCGTCCGCGCAGCAGCGCGTCGCGACGGCGCGCGGCCGCGAGCACGAGCGAGCAGGGGAACGAAGCGAGGGAGTGGAGCTTTCGGATCGTCATGGCGGTGCGAAGTGCAGGGGTTCGGTCGGACGTGCGGTCGGGGTTCTTCCGAGGGATGCGCAGCATGGCGCGGCCCGGATGGGGATTCGAAGGGACGCGTCCCGGGATGTGATATTCCGGCACGCGCGTTCGCGGAATCGGGAGCCCATCGGATCGAGGTCCGTCGAGGTCGTGCTTCCGTGTCCGACCGGTCAGGCTGCTGGCGGGCTGGTCCCCGCCTGCGCGGGTGAGGGGGATCGGTACCGGAGAGCGGCCGTCACGATGCAGAGGTTGAGGCAGGCGGTGCCGACCGACCCGATGATCGACTCGAATTCGCCGTACTTCTCCATGTAGATGAAGAGGGAGATGTTCGCGAACGCGAAGAGCGACCACGCCGGAACCGACACGCCCGAGGCGTTTTTCGTGCGCAGGATCGCGAGAAGCTGGATGCCGCAGGCGCTTGGGAAGACGATCGCGGGCACCCATCCGAAGAACTCGAAGAGCCATTCGGGCAGGAATGCGACGTCGGTGGCGGTGGCGGCGAGCGGGTCCATGCCGGGATATCGGGACAAGCGGTCGGCGGACTTTGCCCGAACCCGATCGGCCGCGATTTCGCCGCTTCGGAGGGGCGGCGCGTTGGAGCGGAGCGGGCGTCGGCTATCTTCGGGGCATGGTCTCGAATCCCGTCGAAGCGTTGCGCGGACTCGGTCGTCGGCCGGTGGTGTGCTCACTGCTGGTCGGGGCCGTGCTGATGGCAGGCGCGAGCGCGAATCCACCCGCGGACGACGGCAAAACCGCGGACACGGCTTCCGGCAAGGTCACCGACAAGCCTCACGCCACCGGACTCCCCGAAGAGACCATGCGGAAGCGCGCCGAAACCGCGCGCGAGACCTGGTGGGCGTACAAGCCGCTCGCAGCCCCCGTGGTCCCCGAGGTGCGCGACACCCGATGGAGCCGGGGCGACATCGATCGATTCCTCCTTGCGAAGATGGAGGCGAAGGGCCTTCGCCCGGCACCAGAGGCCGACCGCGTGACGCTCATCCGTCGCGCCACCCTCGACCTCACCGGGCTCCCGCCGACACCGGAGGAGATCGACGCCTTCGTCGCCGACGGCTCGCCCGACGCCTACGAGCGGCTTCTGGATCGCCTCCTGGCGAGCCCGCACTACGGCGAGAAGTGGGGCCGTCACTGGCTCGACCTCGTCCGCTACGCCGACACCAACGGCTTCGAGCGCGACAGCGACAAGGAGGCCGCGTGGAAGTACCGCGACTTCGTGGTGCGCGCCCTCAACGCCGACATGCCGTACCAGCGCTTCGTGAAGGCGCACGTCGCAGGCGACGAGCTCGCCGACCGCGACTTCGACACGCTGGTCGCGACGGGCTTCTTCCGCCTCGGCCTCTGGGACGACGAGGTGCCTGACCTCAAGCAGGCGCTCGCGGACGACATGGACGGCATGGTCGACACGACCGCGCGCACGTTCCTCGCGATCAGCATGGGCTGCGCGCGCTGCCACGACCACAAGGGCGATCCGATCCGCGCGCGCGAGTACTACCAGTTCGCCGCGTATTTCGCGGGCGTCGCGCCCTACAAGGAGAGCCCGTTCAACTCGATCGAGGCCGACAACGTGCTGCGCATGGTGCGGCGCGACTTCGGACACGCCGATCCCGAGGCCGAGATCGCCGCGTTCATCGCGCGGCGCGACGCGATCGTGGGCGAGATCCGTGCGCTTGAGATGAAGGGCGACGAGTCGAAGGCGGGATTCGCCACGCTCGACGCGTTCCCCGACCTCGCGTCGGCCGACGGACTCGTCGCGCACCTGAGGTTCGAGGATGCGAAGAGCGCGACCGCGGTGAACGCGGTCGACGCGTCGAAGCCCGCGAGCGTGCGCGACGCCGGCTTCGAGGCCGATGGTCGCATCGGCAAGGCCTTCCACTTCGACGCGGGCGACGATCGCGTCGAGATCGACCGGCCGGTCGGCGACGACTTCACCATCTCGTTCTTCTTCCGCACGACCGATGTGGGCGGCGGATCCGACAGCGATCGCCGCTGGTTCCTCGGCAAGGGCCTCGTCGACGGCGAGATCCCGGGCATCGTGCGCGACTTCGGCGTGTCGTACATCGCGAACGGCTACGTCAGCGCGGGCACCGGCGACCCGGAGACCTTCGTGTCATCCGGCCCGGGCCACAACGACGGCCGCTGGCACCATGTCGCCTTCACGCGCTCGCGGAAGACGGGCGACATCACGCTCTTCGTCGACGGCGTCGCGGTCGACCGCGCGCGCGGCTCGAAGGCGAGGCTCGACAATCCGCGCAAGCTCTCGATCGGCGCGATGCTGCCGGGCGGCGGCGCGTTCTCCGGTGATATCGACGAAGTGCGCTTCTACGAGCGCGTGCTCGGCGAGGACGAGGTGCGCTCGATCGCCCTTGGCGTCGCGCGGCCGGATTCGGCACGCCGCGCCGAGATCGCCGCGCGCGCGGGCGAGGATGCGGCGAAGCGCTTCGACGAGCTCCATGCGCAGCTCGCGGCGCTGCGCGCGCCCGACTGGAAGGGCGAGACCGTGCTTGCGGTGCGCGAGTACAAGGAGCCGCGCAAGACGCACATCATGCAGCGCGGCAACCCGCACTCGCTCGGCGACGAGGTCGAGCCCGCGGTGCCGGTGATCGCGGCGCGCTTCGAGCCCGCGGTCGCGGTGCGGCCTGCGCACGGAGAGAGCTCGGGTCGGCGCCTCGCGCTCGCGGATTGGATGGTCGATCCGCGCAATGGCCTCGCGTGGCGCACGATCGCGAACCGGCTCTGGCAGCATCACTTCGGCAAGGGCATCGTGCCCACGCCGAACGACTTCGGCCGGCTCGGCGAGCCGCCGACGCACCCTGAGCTCCTCGATCACCTCGCGACGCGGCTGATCGCGCAGGGCGGAAGCCTGAAGGCGATGCACCGCGAGATCATGCTCTCGAGCGCGTACCGGATGTCGAGCGTGCCGACCGATCAGGCGCTCGCGAAGGACGCGCCCAACGAGCTTCTCACCCGGTATCGGATGCGCCGGCTCTCGGCCGAGGAGCTGCGCGACTCGATGCTCGTCGCGAACGGCACCTTCAACGCCGCGGTCGGCGGGCCTCCGGTCCTGCCGCCGATGCCGCGCGAGGTGCTCGAGACGAGTTCGCGCCCGGGTGAAGTCTGGCCGCTCACGCCAGAGGAAAGCTGGACACGCCGCAGCCTCTACATCAAGCTGAAGCGCTCGCTTCAGCATCCGCTGCTCACGTCGTTCGACCTCGCCGACCTCGACAGCCCGTGCCCCGAGCGCTTCGCGACGGTGGTGCCGACGCAGTCGCTCTCGATGATGAACGGCGACCTCACGAACGAGGAGGCCGCGAAGCTCGCGCGCCGACTCGAGCGCGAGAGACCGGGCGACCTCCGCGCGCAGATCGCGCTCGGACGGCGCCTGACGAGCGGACGCGCGCCGGATGCGCGCGAGATCGACGAGGCCGTCTCCTTCGTCGCCGAACTGAAGGCGAAGGAAGGCCTCGACGACGCGAAGGCGCTCGACAGCCTCTGCCTCGTCCTCTTCAACCTGAACGAGTTTCTCTACATCGACTGACGCGCGAGCCCGTGCCCGCGCGCACGACCGCGCGCGACACTGCGAAGGAAACAACGAAGGATCACGCCATGAGCGACCCGATCGAACGACCGATGAACACCTTCTGCGGACGCACGCGCCGCGAGTTCCTGTGGCAGGCGGGCGGCGCGTTCACGTCGGTCGCGCTCGCGGGCATGCTGTCGAAGGACGGCTTCCTCGGACGGCAGGCGTTCGCCTTCGACGGCACCACGCCGCTCGCGCTGCCCGGCGGCGGCGTGGCTGCGAACCCGATGGCGCCCAAGCCCACCATGCTTCCCGGCAAGGCGAAGAGCGTCATCTTCTTCTTCTGCTACGGCGGCCCGAGCCACGTCGACACGTTCGACTACAAGCCCGAGCTCTACAAGTACGACGGCAAGACCATCAAGGTGAAGACGAAGGGCCGCGGCGGCGACAAGAACGAGGGCCGCGTGGTCGGTCCGAAGTGGAAGTTCCGCCAGTACGGCGAGTGCGGTGCGTGGGTGAGCGATCTCTTCCCGCACACGGCGACTTGCGTCGACGACATCGCGTTCGTCAAGAGCATGTACGCCGAGAGCCCGATCCACGGCTCGGCGATGCTGATGATGAACTCGGGGCGCCTCCTCGGCGGCCCCGCGATGGGGTCGTGGGTGAACTACGGCCTCGGCACGGTGAACCAGAACCTGCCGGGCTTCGTGGTGATGCTCGACTCGGCGGGCGGCCCGATCTCGGGCGCGAAGAACTGGTCGAGCGGCTACATGCCGGCGATGTACCAGGGCACGGTGCTGCGCGGCGAAGGCCCGCCGATCCTCGATCTCGCCAATCCCGAGGGCCGCACCGACGCGCATCAGCGCGCGATGCTCGACCGGCTGAAGATGTGGAACACGCGCCACGCGCTGCTGCGCTCGGGCAACTCCGAGCTCGAGAGCCGCATCGAGAGCTACGAGCTCGCGTACCGCATGCAGTCGACGGCGCCCGAGGCGGTCGACATGTCGCTTGAGACCGCTGAGACGAAGGAGCTCTACGGCTGCAACGACGAGCGGACGCGCGAGTTCGGAAACAAGTGCCTGCTCGCGCGGCGCCTTGTCGAGCGCGGCGTGCGGTTCGTGCAGATCTACTCGGGCGGCGGCCACAACGACGAATCGTGGGACGCGCACGGCGACCTCAAGAAGAACCACGACTACCACGCGGGCCGCACCGACAAGCCGGTGGCGGGACTGCTCAAGGACCTCAAGCGCCGCGGACTCCTCGACGAGACGCTCGTCATCTGGGGCGGCGAGTTCGGCCGTCAGCCGACGGCCGAGTACGCCGAGGGCACGGGCCGCGACCACAACTCGTACGGCTTCACCATGTGGATGGCCGGCGGCGGCATCAAGGGCGGCGTGACGGTCGGTCAGACCGACGAGCTCGGCTCGACCGGCGTCGACGACCGCTACCACGTGAAGCACCTCCATGCGACGGCGCTCCAGTGCCTCGGACTCGATCCGAACCATCTCTCGTTCTTCTACGCGGGCCTCGACCAGAAGCTCGTGGGCGTCGAGGGCGCCGAGCCGATCCGGCAGTTGCTGGCCTGAGCGCGCGCGACCATCACGGCTCCGAGCG
>JAJTGL010000100.1 GCA_021297795.1 Planctomycetaceae bacterium | reverse complement strand
GTGCGCGATGGCCGGACGGTCGCCGAGGTCTACGAGACGGTGATCGCGCCCGCGCTTGTGGAGGTCGGCCGCATGTGGCACCTCCGCGAGGCGACGGTGGCGGACGAGCACTACGTGACCGCGGCGACGCAGTCGGCGATGTCGGTGCTTCGCACGCGGCTGCCCGCGGGCCGCTCGAACGGCAAGTGGGCGCTCGCCGCGAGCGTCGGTGGCGACCTGCACGACGTCGGCATCCGCATGGTCGCCGACCTCCTCGAGTCGGAAGGCTGGCAGGTCGATTGCCTCGGCGCCAACATGCCGACGATCGACATCCTCGATCACATCCGCGACGACGTTGCCGACACCGGCGACGGCACCGCGAGCCGCGTGAAGTTCGACCTGATCTGCCTCTCCGCGAGCACGGGTCTCGTCGTCCGCTCGATCGCGAACGCGATCGCCGCCATCCGCCGCGAGTGCGGCAACGACTGCCCCGCGATCCTCGTCGGCGGCGGCCCCTTCCGCGCGATCCCCGACCTCTGGAAGGTCGTCGGCGCCGATGGCTGCGCCCTCACCGCGAGCGACGCCGTGCGCGCCGCCGCCCGCGTGTGCGGGTGAGTGCAACGTCGACAGGTCGACGTCACTACACTCGCCGCATGTCGTCGTCAGAAACAGCCCCCACCGGCCGCGAGCGGCTCCGTGCGCGCGTGGTCGAGCGTTGCGAGCGTTGCCGCACCGAGCGGGCGGTCGGATCGACGACGGCGTGCCGCTGCAGCGAGCCCGCCTGGCGGCCGTTCTGCTCGCGCTGCGCGAAGGCGTTCGACCCATCGTCGACCGACGGCCTCTGCCCGACCTGCCTCGAGACCGCACGGACGAACGGCGCGAAGCTGCGGGCCACGCTCGAGACGCGGCTTGCCCGCGACGGCGGCCTCTCGGGCGCGATCGCCGCCAGCGCGCGTCTGGAGATCCGCGCCGCGAACACCCTCGCGCAGTTCGGTCTCGCCGGCGTTGTGCCCGCACTGCCCGCCTTCGCCGAGAAGCTCGCCGACCCTTCGGCACCCCTGCCGCTCGGCGCCTCGGCCTCGCGCGCGAAGATGGCCGCGATCTCGGAACTGAGGCTCGAGGCCACGTCGGTGCGCCTGGCGCTCGAGAAGCTCGGCTACCTCGGCCAACCGGTCGAGACCAAACTCGCCCGCGTGGTCGCGGACACCGCCGCCGCCGCCCGGCGCCTCGCCAGGTGGGCCGATCCCTCGGACAGCCTCGCCGCCGACGGCGCCCACGAGGGCGAGCTCCGTGAGGCGGCCGAGGCCCTCGCCGGTGGCCTCACCGCCGCCACCCCCCTTCTCGACTCGGTCAAGAACCGCGATCTCAGCCGCCTGGTCGAGGCCGTGGTCCGACGCGACCGGGCCGTCCGCCAGTGCGGCACCGCGCTCGGCGTCGCCTGAAAGACTTCGCTTGCCTCCGCGCCAACACCTCGAACTACTGCGAAACCCGCGAAAACGCCGACCTATACTCCACGACTATGTCAGTCCTTCAATCCTCCAACCCCGTCCTTTCCGATTCCGCACTTGACCGGATGATCGCCATGAATGGCGGCGCCGTCCGGTCCGACACGGCGACCGTCCAGGGCGTGATGGCCAAGACCGGCATCTGCACGGTGCTCGCGATCGCGGCCGGCGCCGTCGGCTACTACTACGTCGCGCAGAACCCGACCCTCACGACGGTGGCCTTCATCGGTTCCCTCGTGGTGTCGCTGATCGCGTTCTTCGCGCTGATGGCGAAGCCGGCGCTCGCCATCGTCGTCGCGCCGATCTACTCGATCACGCAGGGCGTCGTCCTCGGAACCCTGAGCGCACTCCTCGGTGCGATGCTCGCCTCGCGCGGTATTGAAGCCGCGGGCGGACTCGCCCTCCAGGCCTTCATCATCACCGGCAGCCTGATGACGACCATGCTCGCCCTCCACACCTTCGGCATCATCCGCGCCGGTCCGCGCTTCACCTCGGTGCTCGCGCTCGTCACGATGGGCCTGATGGTCGCGATGCTCGTCGGCTGGATCGTCAGCCTGTTCGGCGTGTCGATCCCGTTCCTCAACCTCGGCTCCGCCTTCGACGGCGGCCAGTCGGCGTGGATCGGCCTCGGCCTCAACGCGGGCATCCTCGTCCTCGCCTCGCTGTGGCTCCTCGTCGACCTCGCGCAGATCGACGAGGCGGTCGCCGCCGGCGCCCCGAAGTCGATGGAGTGGTTCCTCGCATTCGGCCTCATCGTGACCCTCGCGTGGGTCTACCTCGAGGCACTCAAGCTCGCGTTCCGCATCGCGGCGATGTTCGGCGACCGGAAGTGATTGGACGGCGAGCGCGCTGCAGAAGCCAGCGCTGACACCAACGCAAAAAGACGCCGGCGCTCTCGACGCTGGCGGTTCCACGTGTTCCGTGCGACGGGCGTCGATAGAGGCGCGTGCGACTCACGCCAGTTCTCGGCCACTCGCCGGCTTTGGTTTCGTTGTCCCGAGCCATCGGGACGGCCGGAATGTAGCACCGAATCAGAGGATCTCGGCAGCCAAACTCGCCAAATTCGACCGTTCCGTCTTCGAAAGCGACACGTGTCCGGCGATCCGCTGGCCCTTGAACCGCTCGATGGCGTGCGCCAGGCCGTTCGACTGGGCGTCGAGGTACGGGTTATCGATCTGGAGGATGTCGCCGCAGAGGACGATCTTGGTGCCGTCCCCGACGCGGGAAACGATGGTCTTGATCTCGTGGGGCGAGAGATTCTGGGCCTCGTCCACGATCATGAACTGGTGCGGGATCGACCGGCCGCGGATGTAGGTCAGGGGCTCCATCACCACCCGTCCGGTCGCCATCAGCTGGTCGAGCCGCTGCTCGGCGGTGCGGCTCTCCGGCCGCTCGTCGACGTGGCTTCCGCGGGTCGACAGCAGGTAGGTGATGTTGTCGAAGATGGGCTGCATCCACATCGACAGCTTCTCGTCCTTGTCGCCGGGCAGGTAGCCGATGTCGCGGCCGAGCGGCATGATCGGCCGTGCGGTGAGCAGCTTGTCGAAGCGCTCCTCCTTGATCGTCTTGTGGAGGCCGGCCGCGATCGCAAGCAGCGTCTTGCCCGTGCCGGCGGGGCCTGTGAGCGTGACGATCTTGACGTCGTCGTCGAGCAGGAGCTCGAGCGCCATCGTCTGCTGCACGTTGCGGCCCATGATGCCGTAGACCGGCTTGCGCGGTCCGGTGACCGGGATCGCCGCGCCCGTGTCGGCGAGGATCCGAGCGAGGCCGGTGTGGTGCTCGTCGAGCTCGTCGACGAGCATGATGAACTGGTTGGCGACCGGTTCGATCGCGAGCGCGTGCGCGCCGTCCGGCGTGCGGGCCTCGAAACCCTCGAGCCGCTCGATGCGCAGCTGCCGCTCGTCGTAGAGCTCGTCGATGATCTCGCCCGGCACCTTGGCGACCACGTAGCCCGCGTGCAGGAAGTCGGCGGCGATGTGATCATGCTCGAAATCCTCGGCCGGGATGCCGAGCGCGTCGCTCTTCACCCGGGCGTTGATGTCCTTCGAGATGAAGACCGTGCGCTTGCCGCTCGTGTGAAGATCGTGCGCCACGCCGAGGATGCGGTTGTCGGCCTTGTCGAGGTCGAGCGAGAAGTCGGCGTGCGCGCCGCAGCGCGCCACGCGGATCGAACCGCCCTGCTCGTTCCAGACCACGCCCTCGAAGAGCGCGCCCTGCGCACGCAGCCGGTCGAGCGCGCGCGTCACCTGCCGTGCGTTGCGGCCGCGCTCGTCGTTGTTCTTCTTGAAGGTGTCGAGTTCCTCGATGACCGCGAGGGGAATCACCACCTCGTGCTCGGCGAACTTGAAGATCGACTGCGCGTTGTGCAGGAGGACGTTCGTGTCGAGGACGAAGTGCTTGCGCGCCGTTCCTCGCGCGGGTCCGGTGCGGGCGGGTGCGGTGTGTCCGAAGCCCTCGGTCACGCCATCCGTGCGGTCGTGGTTCAGCATGCAAGCCCTCCTATGGCTGGAACTACGCTGACATACGCCTGTCCGCAGGGATAGTCGGCTTGGTTCGCAGACCTTTCAACCGGACGGGGCAAAGATCGAGTGATTTTGATGGGGTTTCTCCCGCCGAGTCCGGGGTGTACGCCTGAGCCGGCGGGTCGCGCGCCGTTCAGGCCAGCGGATCGACGTCGGCTGCGGCGATGCGGATCTCGAGGCCGGGCGCGCGCGTGTCGGCTGCGAGAGCCTGCGCCATGCGCTCGGCAAGTCGAGGGAGATAGCCGCGCTCGGTGTTCGTGTGACCGGCGAGCAGCACCTCGAGGCCGAGCTCGTGTGCGCGCAGCACGTCGTGGTGCGACAGTTCACCGGTGAGAAGCAGCGTGGCGCCGGCTGCGGCGGCCTTCTCGAGGAGGCTCGCCCCGCTCCCGGCGCACACCGCGAAGCGCTCATGCCGTCGCGTGCCGCCGCGCGTCCGTGCGATCACGCCGCCACCGAGCGCCGGACGCACCGCCTCGGCGATCTCGGCAGCCGTCGTCGCTACGGAAAGCGTGGCGACGCGCCCGGCGCCCAGCCGATGGTCGCCCGGAACGGGCGCGAGCGGAACCAGGTCGAAGGCAGGCTCCTCGTAGGGATGCGCGCCGCGCAGCGCGGCGACCACGCGGCCGAGATCGCGGCGATGGAAGACCATCTCGAGCCGGACCTCGCCCACGCGCTCGAGGTGGCCGGGCTTTCCGACGGCAGGGTTCGAGCCCTCGGCGCCGAAGAAGGTGCCCTCGCCGCGCACCGTGAACGAGCAGTGGGAATAGGCGCCGATCTGGCCGGCGTTCGCCTCGGCGAGCGCGGTGCGGACCTCCTCGAGCGCCGACTCGGGCACGAAGACGACGAGCTTGTGCGTGTGGTCGCCGGTCGCCGCCGCGGGAGCGAGCGCGCGAACGTCGCGCGCGGCCGGATCGACCGTCTCGACGAGCCAGTCGTTGATGCCTCCGACCACGGCATCCAGGGCCGTGTGCGGCGAGTAGATCGCGATGCCTGCGCGCACGGCGTCCATCGCCACGCGGCACTGCCAGGTCGCGCCGTCGAGGCGCTCGAGCGGCCGGAAGAGCAGCGGGTGGTAGCCGACGACGAGCTCGGCGCCGACGGAGCACGCCTCCGCGAGCACCGCGGGCGTCACGTCGATCGCAAGCACGGCGCGTCGGATCTCGCGGCCATCTCCTGCGACCAGCAGGCCCACGCGATCCCAATCCTCGGCGAGCGAAAGCGGTGCGATCTCACCGAGGGCGCAGACGATGGCGTCGAGCGATGGCATGGCCGGGAGTGTACGGCGAACCGCTCATGCGCCGACGAGCATCGCCGCCCCCAGCATGCCGGCGTCGTCGCCGAGTGTGCTCGCGAGGACGTCGGTCTTGCGGAGGACCGACGGGAACACCGCGCGGTCGAAGCTCTTGCGCACACGGCCGACGTACGCCTCGCCGAGCGCCTCGGTCACACCGCCACCGAGGACGACGCAGTCGATCGACAGCATGGTCACGATGTTCGCGATCGCGACCCCGAGGAACTCGGCGCTCCGGTCGACGACCTTGCGCGCGAGCTCGTCGTCCTTCTCGTATGCGCGCGCGATCGTCGAGGATCCGAGCGCCGCGTCGATGCCGCGCTCGCCGCCCTTGTCCTGCTTCTCCGGCTTCTCCTGCTCGCGCTCGGCGAGCTTCTCGGCGATCAGCCGGTGCAGCATCGAGTCGGGATGCATGGGAAGAAGGCGGCGAATCGCGTTCACGATCCCGGTGCGCGAACAGATGTCCTCGACCGTCATAAAGCCGGG
Organism: Planctomycetaceae bacterium; assembly: GCA_021297795.1. Taxonomy (GTDB): domain Bacteria; phylum Planctomycetota; class Phycisphaerae; order Phycisphaerales; family SM1A02; genus QWPT01. The sequence continues at coordinate 10,551 of JAJTGL010000100.1, read as the reverse complement.
CTGCCCCGCCGGGAAAAGAATGACCTGCCCAATCTCTCCCGCGGTGTGCCGGGGCCCGCGCCAGAGCCCACCGCCGAGGACGAGGCCCGCGCCCACGCCAGTACCGACCCACACGGCAAGCATGTTCGCGCGGCCGCGCGCGACACCAAGCTGCGCCTCGCCCCACGCGGCCACATTCACGTCGTTGTCGAGTGCAACGGGCACGCGTAGTTCCTTCGAGAGGATCTCTCGGAGCGGCACGTTCTCCCAGCCGAGGTTGCCCGCCTTGAGAACGAGGCCTTTGTCGAAGTCAACCGCGCTCGGCGCGCCGACGCCGACCGCAAGCAGCCGCTCGCGCGGCACGCGCGCATCGTCGAGCGCGCGCCCGACGCCCTCGCAGAGTCGCCGCACGACCTCGTCCTTCCCCTCGTGCGCCTTCGTCTTCCGCTTTGCGCGGCCGACGACCTTGCCCTCGGCGTTCACGACGCCGATCTGCATGTTGGTGCCGCCGAGGTCGACGCCGACCACGACCATGTCCTTCGGGATGTTCGCAAGCCTCATGGCGCCGAGTGTACCGGGCGCCGTGTTCAAACCGCATGAGACGGCGAGCACTCAACTCACGAAGGGCGATGCCTCGTTTGGAAGATCCGCGCGTCCCGTCCACAGCCGCTTCACGAGCCGTACGAAGTCATCGATCACGACCATCGTCGCCGGCAGCACAAGGAGCGTGAGCACACTTGAGCTCATCAGACCAAAGACAAGCGAGATCGCCATCGGGATCAGGAAGAACTCGACGAGGATCAGCGAGTTGTTGACGACGACGCCGGCAAGCGCGACGAAGCCGATCAGCGAGAGGAACGTCATGTCGAAGCCGAGCAGCAGGTGGCCCCAAACGATGCCGATGACGCCGAATGGAATCGCAAGCATCACCGCGAGCGGCTGCAGGTAGCTCTCGAAGAGCCACGCGAGGATCACATAGATGCCGAGGAACGCAGCCGCGAGTGCAAGCGGGAAGTTCGAGAACGCGTCGACGAGATCCTTCTGTCGCCCCGCCGCGTCGATCACGACGCCGGGATGCGCCGCACCGATGCGCGCGACCTCCGGTGCCATCGCTGAGGCGACGATCTCGGGGTTGGTTGCGTCGTCACAGTCGGCGCTCACGGTGACGGTGCGCGCGCGGTCGACGCGCCGGATGGTCGAGTAGCCGCGGCCCTCGCGCACCTCGGCCACCTCGACGAGCGGCACGGCCTGCCCCATCGGGCTCACGAGCCAAAGCTCCTCGAGCGTCGCGAGTCTGCGCCGCGACTTCTCGTCGAACTGGACGCGCACGTCGACATCTTCGCGATCAGCGCTGAAGCTGTGCGCCTCGACGCCGAAGACGGAGGTCCGCACCTGCCGCGCGACGTCGGCGGTGGTGAAGCCCATCGCAATCGCCTGCGGCGTGAGCGAGATGCGCAGTTCGCGCTGCGCGTCGTCGGCGTCGTCGCCGATGTCCTTGACCCCAGCGAACTGCCCGAGCGCCGCCTCGAGCTCGGCGATCACCGCGTCGATCTCGGCGTCGTCCGAGCCGCGCACCTCGTACGAGATGTCCGCGCCCGCAGGGCCGCCGGAGACTTCTTGAAACTTGATCTTCTCGGCTTCATCGAGCGCACCGGCCGCGATGCGGATCGCGTCGATCACCTCGGCGCTACGGCGGTTGCGCGATTCGACCGGCGAGAGTTCGATGAAGATCTGTCCGAGATGCGTGGCAGCCGCGTTGGTGGCACCCGTCTCGAAGTCGACCGAACTGCCGAGGCTGGCCGTGAGCGCCTGGACCTCGGGCTGCGCGCGCGCGGCGTCCTCGATCCGCTTCGCGACCGCGCTCGTCTGCTCCATGGTCGAGCCGATTGGCAGCTGGAAGTCGACGATCACCGTCTCGGTGTCGTCGGCGGGCAGGAACACGAACGCGAGGCGTCCGCCGAAGATCATGCCCGCCGACACGAGCAGCACCGCGCACGTCGCGGCAAGCACGATGTAGCGCTCGCGTAGGCACCAGCGCACGATCGTCTCGTAGCGGTCGAGGACACGCTCGATCGACCTCTCGCGCAGGTCGGCGAGCGGCTTCAGCATGCGGTCGACGCGCGAGCCGCCGCGCGCGGCCTTCTGCTCCTCGCGGACCAGGGCATGCGCCATGTGGTTCGGCATCATGAAAGACGCCTCGAAGAGGCTCGCGAGGAGCGCGATCAGGACGACGGTCGGGAGATTCCCGAGCAGTTCGCCGATGTTGCCCTTGATGAAGACGAGCGGTACGAAGGCGACGATCGTGGTGGTGACGCTGCCGACGACCGGCCAGAACACCTGCGTCACGCCGTTGACGGCGGCGACAAGCGGCGGCTCGCCGAGCTCCTTGTGGCGCTTGATGATGTTCTCGCTCATCACGATCGCGTCGTCGGCCAGCATGCCGAGCACGATCAGGAGGCCGAACATCGTGATGAGGTTGAGCGTCACGCCGGTCGCCTGCATGAACATCAGCGTGCAGGCGATCGCGATCACGATGCCGACCATCACCCAGAAGCTCGCCACGCGATTGAGGCCGAGGAGCAGGACGAGGAGGACAAGCACCGCGCCCTGGATGGCGTTCGTCGACAGGAGCTCGAAGCGACCTTCGATGATGCGCGCGAGGTCGTTGTGCTGCGCAAGCGTGCCGTTGACCGCCGGCCGCGAACGGCCCAATTCATAGCCGCGCTCCCAGGCAGTCGTGATGAGTCGGTCGCCGAGCCGTTCGCGCGCGGGCTCGCCGTTGCGGCCGGCCACGTAGCCGCGCACCAGCTCGGCGATCTCGACCGCGTCCTGATCGCCTTCCTTGAACGCGACGAGCGTGCCCGCAGGCTTTCCGCCGAAGCGGCGCACCTGCGGGATGTCGTCGAAGTTCTCGTGGACATCGGCGATCTCGCCGAGAAGGAGCCGCGATCCGTCGGTCGCGCTGCGGAGGACGATGCCGCGGATCGACTCGACGTCCTCGGTGCTGCCGACCGTGCGGACCGAGAGGTTCGCGGCGTCGGTGCGGACGGTGCCGCCCGGCACCTCAGCCATCGCCGCGGCGACGAGATCGCCAACCTCAGAGAGCCGGATGCCATGCCGGAGGAGCGCCGCGGGGTCGACGTCGACGTGGATCTCGCGCGGGCGAAGCCCGATCTCGACGAGCGTGCCCATGCCGTCGAGCGTCTTGAGGTCGTCGCGGATCGCGCGCAGCTCGCGCTTGATGTATTCCTCGCCCGCATCCGACGCAACGGTCACCATGATCGTCGGGAAGTTCGGCTTGAAGTCGAAGACGCGCACGCGCTCGGCCTCGGGCGGCAAATCAGTGATCTGCTCGATCGCAAGACGGATGTCGTCGATCGCCTTGTCGGCGTCGGTCCCGGCCTTCAGCTTGATGGTGATGCCGCCCGTACCCTCGGAAAGCCGCGTCTCGATGCGGTCGACGCCCTCGACGTCGACCACGCGATCCTCGATCTTGCGCGCGATCGACTCCTCGATCTCCTTCGGCGAGGCACCCGGATAGACGATCGCGATGCGCGCTGCCTGCGGCGCGGTCTCGGGGAAGAACTCGCGGCGCATCGAGAAGAGCGCGACGGCTCCACCGATGAGGAGCGTCCACATAAGAAGCGTGACCGGCACGCTGCGCCGGACGCAGAAGTCGACGAGCGTGCGAATCATGCGCCGTCACCTGCGCGCGGAGCTTCGGCGGCGGGGACCGACGCGGGGGTTCCACCGGCGGCCGCGGCCTCGCCCGGCTTGACGGGCGAGATCTCCTGACCTTCGGCGAGGCTGCGCGAACCGTCGAGGACGACGAGCGTCCCCGGGCCAAGCGGCGCCGTCAACACGGCCCAATCGGTGTCGGCGATGCCGGTCGAGGGAACGGGATCCGAGTGCGCGTAGTCGACGCTCACGCGGTGCTGATGCACGCGGCCGCTCTCGACGACGAGGATGAAGTCGTCGCGGATCGCGCGGCGCGGCACCAGCGTGCGTAGCTCGGGGCGGCCTGCGGAGATGCGTGCCTCGACGAAGGCACCGGGGGCGAGCAGAGTCGGAGCGAGATCGCGCGCACCCTCGCGCTCAGCATCCTGCGTGAACTCGACGAATACGGTCGCGGTGCGCGTGGCGGCGTCGTCCTCGGGCGCAACACGCACGATCTCGCCGTCGAAGCGACGACCGTCGGCGCGCACCACGACCTCGGCGTGTGCACCGACCGGTGCGAGCGCGCGGGCGGAAGCCGGGATCCGAAGCGGAACCTCGATGCGCGTGCGATCGACGACGCGCGCGATCGTCTGGCCGGGGACGACCGACTCGCCCACCTCGAGCTCGGCCAGCTGCAGGCTTCCCGCGATCGGCGCGCGGATCAGGCAGCGCTCGGCAGAACTCTCCGCGAGCTTCAGGCGCGATTCCTCGACGGCCCGCTGTGCGGCGAGCGCCTGCAGCCGCGGCGCGATCGATGCAACGGCGTCCTCTGCGGCGACGGTCGCGCGCGTGGCACCGATGAGCGCGGCGCGCGCGAGATCGACCTCGCGCGCCTGCGCGGCGCCCTCTCGCGCGGCGTTCTCGACGCGCTCGAGATCGCGCGCGGCGATCTCGCGTTCGCGTCCGACCAATTCGGCCGTCTCGCGCGCCGCGCGGGCCTGCGTCTCGATCACCGCCACCTGCGCCTCGATCGCACGGATCGCCTCGCGGGCGATCTCGACCTGCTGGCGGAAGTCGCTCGCGTCGAGCTCGACGAGGATCTCGTCCTTCGCAACCGGGCGACCGACGGCGTAGTTGGTGCCAAGAGCCACGACGATCGCGCCGACGCGCGCGGGCACATCGGCGCTCTCGACCGCGCGGGCCGTGCCGTAGCCGCGCACGAAGCGCTCGATCTCGATCGGGGCAAGTTCAAGGACGGCGACGCGCGGCGGAGGCGCCTTGGTCGGGTTGCGACCGGCGTCGGGCTTCGTCGCGACAAGCGCGCCGACGATGCCGAGACCAGCACCGACGAACGCGAGACAGACGACCGTGCGGAAGACGATCGCGGAGAGGGGCAGGCGCTGGTTCAAGGTGTCGGACATGGGTGGCCGGGGTGCGCGGATCGGGGACGGCTGCGGCATTCGCGCGCCCCGGGCGTGCGGACGCAGACGAAACCGGGAAACGTGCCCGTCGGGGTGGTTCGCCGGGAAGCGGGCACTATAGATGGCCCCTCGCGGCGCTCCCGCAGGCAACCTTCGCAGGGGCGTGCGGGTGCTCGGTGTCTGCTACCTTTCGGGAATGTCCGGAACCAACTCTGACACCGCCGGCAGCGGCCTCACCGACGCCGATATCCGGAAGGTTGCCAAGCTCTCGCGCCTGGCGATCGACGACGCGCAGGTCGGCGCCGTCAGGGCGCAGCTTTCGTCGATTCTCGGCCACATCGCGAAGCTCCAGGCGCTTCCCACCGAGGGCGTCGAGCCGATGGCCCATCCGATGAAGATCGTGAACCGCCTCGGCGCCGACGAGCCGAAGGCATGCATGCCGGTCGAGGAACTGCTGAAGAACGCGCCTGCCGTCGAGGATCGCTTCCTCGCCGTGCCGAAGGTGCTCGGCGACGGAGGTGGAGCGTGAGTTCGACCGGAAGCCCCCTGCCGACCCTCGTCGCCGCGAACCCGAAGCCGCTCGCCGGGATCTGCGCCGACGTGCGCGCCGGCCGCGTGACGGCGCGAAGCCGCGTCGATGCGTTCCTTGCGCGGATCGCCGCGCATGACGGCGAGATCCACGCCTTCAACGAGGTCCACGCCGATGCCGCGCGCGCGATGGCCGATGCCGTCGATGCCAGCGTGAAGGCGGGTCGCGACCCCGGTCCGCTCGCCGGCGCCGTCATCGCGATCAAGGACAACATCGTGATGCGCGAGGGGAAGACGACCTGCTCGTCGAAGATGCTTGCGAACTACCGCTCGCCGTTCGATGCGACGGTGATCGAGCGCCTGCGCGCGGCGGGTGCGATCTTCATCGGAAAGACGAACCTCGACGAGTTCGCGATGGGCTCGTCCACCGAGAACAGCGCGTTCGGCGCGACGCGTAATCCGTGGGATACGGCGCGCGTGCCGGGCGGAAGCTCGGGCGGCAGCGCGGCGGCGGTCGCGGCCGGCTTCTGCGACGCGTCGCTTGGCTCGGATACCGGCGGCTCGATTCGCCAGCCTGCGGCGCTCTGCGGCTGCGTCGGCTTCAAGCCGACCTACGGGCGCGTGTCGCGCTACGGCCTCGTCGCGTTCGGCTCGAGCCTCGACCAGATCGGGCCGTTCGCGCATTCGGTGGCGGATGCAGCGCTTGTCTACGACGCGATCGTCGGTCGCGATGAACTCGATTCGACGAGCGCCGACGCCGAGTGTGCGCCGCTCGCCGCGAAGGTGGCGGAGCCACTTGCGAAACTGCGCATCGGCGTGCCGCGCGAGTACCGGACGAACGCGAATGCGCCGGGCGTGGCCGCGGTGCTCGACCGCGCGATCGCGGCTGCGAAGGCGCTCGGTGCGGAGATCGTCGACGTCGATCTTCCGCTCACCGACATCGGCATCTCGACCTACTACGTGATCGCGCCGGCCGAGGCGTCGAGCAATCTCGCGCGCTACGACGGCATCCGCTACGGACACCGCGCCAAGCTCGCGCCGGGCGAGGATCTCGAGGACCTCTACTCGAAGTCGCGCGCGGAGGGCTTCGGCCCCGAGGTGCGGCGCCGCATCATGCTCGGCACGTACGTGCTGAGCTCGGGCTACTACGACGCGTACTACAAGCGCGCGCTGCAGGCGCGGCGGCTGATCAAGCAGGAGTTCGACCGCGCGTTCGAGACGTGCGACGTGGTGCTCGGGCCGACGTCGCCGGTCGCGGCGTTCACCTTCGGCGGCAAGAAGGATCCGCTGTCGATGTACCTCTGCGACGTGTACACCGTGAACACGAATATCGCGGGAATCCCCGGGATTTCGTTCAACGGCGGCTTCGCGGAGGAGGACGGCAAGCGGCTGCCCGTCGGACTGCAGCTGCAGGCTCCGGCGTTCGCCGAGGAGACCTTGCTGCGCGCGGCGGCGATGCTCGAGAAGGCGTGCGTGGGGTGATACGGCCGCGCGGCGGTCGTGCACTCAGTCTGACTTCGGGACCGGCGCTCCTTCGGAGTGCCGTCGGTCGGGGCAGGTGGCACCGAACAACCTTCGGTCGTTGGCGATAGACGTTGCGAATCGGAGTCGGTCGCCTGGACGGCGGACCAACGGCGCACGACATCCGTTCCGCAGACTCCGGCTTCGCCTCCGTCTACGGGCACACGGGACCATCGACGCCGCGCGCGAGGACTTTCTTTGCGGCGTTCGAAAGCGCGTAGTCGCCGAGCGCGGCGGGAGCGACCCAGCGGCGGCCACGGACGGCGAGCGCCGTACCCGCGCCGCGCACCTTCGCCGCGAAGACCACGAAGCGCACCGCGCGGTGCGTGGTCATGAACGGCACCTCGCCGACCGCCGCAAGCGCGACGCTCGCGGGCAGCCCGAGCAGCTCCCCCGCGGCACTCGGCGCGAGATCCGCGCCATCCGCGCTTTCGACCGCGGGTGGTTGCCACAAACCGGCCCAAAGTCCCGAAAGAGCCCCACCCGTACGACCACCGGTCGGCCGCTGCTCGAGCAGCACCGCGCCATCGGTGCGCCGGACGCACGCCGTCACAAGCACGAGATCCTTGCGCGCCACGCGCTTCTTGGGCGCCGGGATCTCCGCGGCGAGCCCCTTCGCATGCGAAGCGCACGTCGCGCGCAGCGGGCAATCGCCGCAACGAGGCGCGGCGGGCGTACAGACCGTCGCGCCCAGCTCCATGAGCGCCTCGTTCGCGACGCCCGGCTCGCCCGCTCCGGCGACGAACGCCTCGGCGCGCTCCCACGCCCACGCCTGCACCTCCACGTCGCTTGCGCTTCCGCGCCGCGCCTCGAGCCGCTGGAAGACCCGCGTCACGTTCCCGTCGACGATCGGCTCGCGCGCGCCGAACACGATCGACGACACGGCGCCCGCGGTGTAGCGGCCGACCCCCGGCAGCGCGCGCAGCGCCTCTAGATCCGCGGGAACCTCGCCGTCGTGCCGCTCGACCACGGCCTTCGCTGCCGCGTGCAGGAGCCGCGCCCGGCGGTAGTACCCAAGCCCCTGCCACGCGGCGAGCACTTCGTCCTCGGCCGCGGCGGCGAGCGCGGCTGGCGTCGGGAAGCGCCGCAGGAAGGGCTCGTACTTCTCGACGACCCTCGACACCTGCGTCTGCTGGAGCATGAGCTCGCTCACGAGCGCCCGGTAGCCGTCGCGATGCCGGCGCCACGGGAGGTCCCGCGCGGACTGCCGAAACCACGCCGCGAGAACCCCCGCGACCGCGTCGGCCGGGTGCCGCGGGCCGGCGTGGCTCGCGCCGCTCCTGGAACCGCTTCGCGGGGATGTTTTTCCGGTCATTTTCGCCATGCGCCGGGTCTCGCCGAGCACTTCGATCCGTACACCAATCTTGTCGCGGGCCCGCTTCCAACCTTGCGGGGTGCGCCCGGGACGGGTAGCGTACGGAACTTCCCGGGAGACCCTTCCCGGCAATCGGAGTTGATCATGGCAACGAAGTCGTTCTATACCCTCGAAGAAGCAGCGAAGCGCCTTGGCTGGACGGTTGAACAAGTCAACAAGACCGCCGAGTTGGGCAAGCTCCAGCGTGTGCAACACGAGGGCCAGGCCAAGTTTCGCGTGGAGGAGGTTGAACTCCTCGCCATGAAGGGTGACTCCGGCGGGAGCTCCGCCGGTGGATTCGGCCTCCTTGAGGACTCTGGCGCTGGCCCGATCAGCCTCGCCGATAGCGGCGCCGGCATGAAGGGCGCGCCGGCGGGGGGCTCGACGTCGAAGGCGCCGTCGTCCCTGCTTGAGGATTCGGTGCTCGGCCTCGCCGACTCGACTCCGAAGGGCGCCAAGCCGCCGGCTGGCGGCATCGACCTCTCCGATCAGACCGGCGTGTCGGCCCTGAGCGGCCGCAGCAAGGGTGGCGACGGCGTCGAGATCGGTCTCGAGACCGTCGGCTCCGGCTCGGGCCTCCTCGACCTCACCCGCGAAAGCGAGGAGACGGCGCTCGGTGCCGAGCTGCTCGATCAGGTCTACTCGAGCGATGGCGAATCTCCGCAGGTCAGCGCCGATGTCTTCGGCGCGGTCGCCGCGGACGCGAGCCTCGGTCAGATGACGCCCAGCGGCTCCACCGGCATGATCGCGGTCGAGACCGTCGACGGCGCCTGGTCGGGCGTGGGAACGGGCGTCCTGGTCGCGGCCTTCGCCGGCATCGTGGTCTGCGGCCTCATCGCCGTCAGCGTCGCGATGGGCGCGGGCTCCGCGGTGGCCTCGGCCTTCTCGGGCAACATCCTCGCCTGGGCCGGCAGCCTCGCAGGCATCACCGCCGTGTTCGGCCTCGTCGGCTTCTTCGTCGGCCGGGCGACCGAGTGATCCTCGCCGATGCTGCTCACGCGCTACGGCCTTCGTGAATGGTTGATCATCACCCTCGCCGCCGCGGTCCCCGCGGCGGCGGGTGTCTATTTCGGGTGGTGGTGGCTCACGATCGCGGCCGTGGTCGTCTGGACCGCGCTCGCGTCGTTCTTCCGGGATCCCCTCCTCCGCCGCCCGGCGACCGCGGAGGCACGCGATTTCGTGAGCCCGGCCGACGGACTCGTCAGCGCCGTCCTCGAGGTTCCGGAGCACGTGGCCACCGGCGGACCGGCGACGATCGTCCGCATCTATCTCTCGGTCTTCGACGTGCACATCAACCGCGCCCCGTGCGAGGCGACGGTGGTCGACACGATCCACACGCCCGGCAAGTACCTCGATGTGCGCATCGAGGAGAGCGCGAAGGTGAACGAATCCCTCGTCATGCGGCTCCGCACGCCATCGGGCATGCTGCTGGGCGTGAAGCAGATCTCGGGCAAGGTCGCACGGCACATCGTCTGCCCGGTCTCGGCAGGCCTGCGGCTCGCGCGCGGCCAGCGCTACGGCATGATCAAGTTCGGCTCGACGACGGAACTGGTGGTCCCGACCGCCGAGGTCGAGCGGATCCTCGTTGCGAAGGGCGATCGCGTGAAGGGCGGCGTGACCGTGCTCGCTCGCATGCGCCGCGCGTGATCGTGTTGCGGCCGGCGCGTGATCGTGTTGCGGCCGGCGCGTGATCGTGTTGCGGCCGGCGCGTGATCGTGTTGCGGCCGGCGCGTGATCGTGTTGCGGCCGGCGCGTGACCGTGTTGCGGCCGGCGCGTGATCTCAGCCGCCAGCCGCCTTCTCCGCGAACAGTTCGTCGATCGAAAGCATCGCGTGCCGTGCGTGCGGGATCACGATCGATCCACCCACGATGAGCGACACGTTCAGCGCATCGACAAGCTGCTCGCGCGTGTAGCCGGCCTTCACGCACTGCTCGAGGTGGTAGTCGATGCAGTCGTTGCAGCGGAGCACGGCGCTGGCGACGAGTCCCAGCAGCTCCTTCGTGCGGCCGTCGAGGGCGCCGTCCTCGTAGGCGGCGCTGTCGAGGCGCAGGAATCGCTTCAGCCCGAGATGGTCGTGGTCGAGCAGGCGC
>JAJTGL010000099.1 GCA_021297795.1 Planctomycetaceae bacterium | reverse complement strand
GTCCACAAGCCGATCGACCTGCTGCAGCCCCGCGGTCGCGACCTCGATCTCCCGTTCGGTCCACTCGGCGATGCGCCGGCGCTCGGGAGGAGACTTGGGCTTCACCAGCGGCGCGAACGGTTTCGCGAGGCGATGCCGCTCGAGGAACTCCATGATGAGCTCCTTCGACATCGAGTCGTAGTCGTTGGAGATGCTCACCGGCCCGAACATCCGGCGATATCCACGGGTGAACATGAACACGCCGATCCCCTTCCAGAGGAGCGACAGCGGCAGCGGCTGCCGCTGGCACTCGACTCGCACGAAGGAGCGGCCGAGCTCGACCGCATCCGCGAGTTCGCTCGCGATGCGCGGCGAGTACTCGAACAGCGTGCTCGTGTAGAGCGCGGAGACGCCTCTGTCGCGCGTGAGCTCGGCCACCGGACCAGCCCACCGCGCGGAAAGCGATCTCTCGCAGACGACCGATCTCCCTCATTCCTCGCGGGATCCGCGTCGCCTTGGTCGCGAACACCCGGTAGCCGGCGTCCTCGAAGAGGAGATCCGCCGCCGGAAGCGACGCGAACTCCGCCGCCAGCTGCTCCGGAGTCGACTCCGCTTCCGCGACCGGCTGCATGGACGGGGTCGCCTGCCTCGACGAGGACGTCTTGCCGCCGTCGTTCGAAGCGCGCAGCAGCTCGCTCCGGCCGCGCATGAGGCGCGTGAGCGCCTCTGCGTCGAGCGCCGCAGATTCCGTCGGTCGGATCGCGTGACCGAATCGCAACTCGACGGGCGTCTCGAGGCGCGCAAGGAACTCGTTCGGGAGCAGCGCGGTGCGCAACCGCGGATGGACGAGCCCCGCGGCATGGAAGAGCCCCCGATTCGACCCGTCGCACCATGCCGGAACAATCTGCGCTCCGGAGTCCTTCGCGATGCGGGCGGGAATCGTCGACCAGGGCGGGTCGGTCGGATTCCATCGCCCCCAGCGCACCGAACTCACTTCCCCGGCGGGAAAGACGAGGAGCAGATGCCCGCCCCGCAACCACTCGATCGCCTGACGGATCGCGAGCGCGTTGCGTCGCGCGGCTGCGGCGCCCCCGAACGGATCGACGAGCAGCATGTGCTCGCGCACGAAGGGGAAACGCCCGAGGACGCCGTTCGCGAGCACGCGCACATCCGGGCGCCGCTCGAGGAGGTGCGCGAGGAGCGCGATGCTGTCGGCGCCTCCGAGAGGATGATTGCAGGCAACGAGCGTCGCACCCGTCGCGGGCACGCGCCTCGACTCGTCACCCAGCACGCGCGGTTCGATTCCGGTGGCCGAGAGGATCCGACGCAGGACCGGGATCGCGGGATCCATGCGCTCGACTTCACGCGCAAGCGACTCGATCCGGTCGAGTCCGAAGAGATGCTCGACCCAGCGCAGCGGAGGGTCGACCACGAGCCGAAGCCAACCCGCTTCAGGGCGGGGAAGTTCGATGGGGGTGCGCTTGGAGACCGTCGTCACGCGGCTCATTGTCGTGCCTCTCGAAATCCGCACAAGCGCCCCGTGCCCCGTCCAACCATCTTTGAGCGCGACGCACACAGAATCCTTCGATTCGCATGCGAGGCGCCCAAGGAAACAGCCCCGCGCAGGGCGCGGGGCTGCAAGAGGCGATCGGGATGCTCGAACTCGCTCATGTGCGCGCAGAGCGCAACCGGGCGAACTCAACGGCGACGGCGACGCAGTCCGAAGCCGCCGATCGCGGCCAGCGCGATCACGCCTGGCGCGGGGACCGGCACCATGCGGATCTGGTCCTGCGCGGTCGCGCTGAGCCAGCCTTCGGTGTTCGTGGTCTGGAAGCCGCCCTGACCGAGTGAGGCCACCATCGCGTTGTAGATCGTGAGAGCCTGTCCGCCGAGAGTCGAGCGGAACGCGCCGGTCTGGAGAGACATGCGGCTCACGATCGTCGCGAGATCGGTCGAGTTGAAGTTCTCGTTGATCAGCTCCCAGACGAGGGCGTTGAAGGCGGCGGCAGCGGGATTGGCACTTCCGGCGGCGGCAATGACGCGGCTATCCGCGCCGAGCCACCGGGACATCGCATCCGACATGACGGCGGCCTTCGCGAAGCCCATCGGGCCGGGCGCCGGAGGGGTCTGCGGGACAAGGTCCATCGACACGACATCGAACGTGTACGTGCTTCCGATCGTGACGCCCTGGTAGACCTGGGCGCACCACGTCACCGTGGTCGTGCCATCACCGAGATCCCACCGGCGCTCCGAGAGATTCAGCGAGGCGTAGTTCACCGATGCGGTGGAGTCCCACGTCAGGCTCGCCTTGTAGGCACAGCCCCAGCTCTCGTAGGCGCCGTACCCGAGGTATACGCCCGACACGACGCCAGCCGACGCCGTCGACGACAGACCGAGCGAGAGAAGTAGTGCACTGGAGAGAGAAAACTGCTTCACCGGAACTCCCTGGGCCCGAAGCCCTCGAACACACCGATCGCACGCAGTACATGCCGCAACGAACCGAACTGGACGTTCGCACCGATTCCGACGCAGGCTTGGCAGAGCGCCAGCCGGGACAGCGACGAAGCCGGATTCGATCGTGCGACGCAACTCCGCGACCGAACGAACTGCACAGCGGAAACCAAGCCACACGAGCAGGACGCGCGAACGCCCGGCTCCTTCCGGAGATGCACGAAGCCAACAAGGCGTCGAACATCTCGAGGAAGAACGGTCCAGCGCGAGGCGTGACCCCGGACCACCCCGGACCAACCAGCGTGTGAAGAGGAACCCCTCCAAACGCCCTCAGCTCCTTCGCTTCTCCTGACCACGCCATCGCACCGATCGGTGCGACGACAGCCCTCGGGAAGCGCGGCCCAGACCGGGAGCCGACCGTGCGCGGAGTGATCCGCGCGGGAGGGAAGAGCGGGCTGCGCCCGGTTTCTGCGCACAACCGTCGGGTTTCTTTCAGAATTGTCCGGCCCGATCGACCTGAGCGTCTCCGCCATCGAGCCGACATGGCAGCCGAGCGACAGCCGAGCCTCCGAGAGAGAGGCGCCGCGGGGCCACGTTGGAGGGATGACGGACAGGACTCTGGGCAAGCCGAACCTCTCGGCCACAAACGCCACGCGCTTCATGGACTCGGCGGAGCTCCCGAGAGGGAGACTCCGGGGTTGCGAGGCACAACCCTGGACAGGACCGAGTTGCGCGTGGCCATGGACGGACCGACGCACAACCTCCGTCGACGTCGGTCGACGGACTGCTTCAAAACCACGACCCGACGGGCCGTGCCCTGGTTCCCGAGCCTTACCTCAAGTCGAGCCCACTGCGAGACTTGCGTCTCCCAAGTGCTTCGATGGAGCCCGATGCGGGTGTCGCGCCGGACAAGCGCGCGCCGACATCGATCCCCATTCGTGGCCTCCGGCTGAACATCCGGCTGCCACCGACGCTCTGCTTGCACCGACCGCAGGATGAACCCCGGAAGTCAACACAAGTCAGAATTCGCCGCCCTCCGCGACGAGCGTGAACAGTAGCCCTGTTCGAACGCGCGGCAGGGTCCATGGCTGCAGTTCAACGAGGATTCGACGCATCCCCCGAGCCCGCAGGCCCGAGAACGTCGTCGACATCGCTCAGGCGAACTCGCGGCGCAGCACGCGCAGTCCATCGACGAGCGCCTGGATGTGCGACGCCTCGTGGGCTGCCGAGATCTGCACACGCAGCCGCGCATGCCCCTCGGGCACCACCGGGAACCCGAAACCGATCACGAAGACGCCCAGCTCGAGCAGGCGCTTCGACATGGCGATCGCCTTGGCGGTGTCGTGCACGATGATCGGGCAGATCGCGGTCGGGCTGTGCAGGACCTCGAACCCTGCGTCGCGAATGCCGGCGCGGGCCGCATCCACGTTCGCGCGCAGCTTCGCCACCCGCTGTGGCTCGCGCATCAGGACCTCGATCGCCTTGTCGGCGCTGCAGGCGATCGTGCACGGCAGCGCGTTCGAGAAGAGCGTCGGCCGCCCGCGCTGGATCAAGAGGTCGATCGCCCGGCGCGAGCCCGCGATGTAGCCACCCGCCCCGCCACCGAGCGCCTTGCCGAGGGTGCCCGTGATGTAGTCGATCTGCGTCCCCGAGAGGCCCTGGTGCTCGTGCGTGCCGCGGCCGGTCTTGCCCATCACGCCGGTGCCGTGCGAGTCGTCGACCACGAGGTAGGCGCCGAACTCGTCGCAGAGTTTGCGCATCGCGGGCAGGTCGGCGATGTCGCCCTCCATCGAGAAGACGCCGTCAGTGACCACCCAGATGGTGCCCGTCATCTCGGGGTTTGCGCGTGCTTCGGCCAGTTTCTGCCGGAGGGAGTTCAGGTCGTTGTGGCGATAGACCGTCTTGAGGAGGCCCTTCTTGATCACCGCCGCGAGCCGGATCCCGTCGATGATCGAGGCGTGGTTGAGTTCGTCCGAGATGATGATGTCGCCCTGCTCGCAGAGCGTCGGGAAGATCGCCTCGTTCGCGTTCCAGCAGCTCGTGAAGGTGTACGACGCTTCCACACCGTAGAACTCGGCGATCCGCGCCTCGAGGGCGTGGTGGCAGTCGAAGGTGCCGCAGATGAATCGGACGCTCGCGGTGCCGGCGCCGTACTTGCGGATGCCGGCGATGCCGGCCTCGACGACCTCCGGGTGGTTCGCGAGGCCGAGGTAGTTGTTCGAACAGAAGCAGGCGACCTCGCCGTAGTCCTTCAGCTTCACCGTCGCATCCATCGGCCCTTCGATCGTCTGCAGGTGCTTCAACTGACCGCTCTGGCGAAGCGTGTCGAGGATCTGCTGCGTACGCGAAGGGAAGGTCGGGGCGGCAAGAGTGGTCATGGCGCGGAGTCTAGCGATCCGACGACCCGCTTGGCAGGACGCGAAGTCCGAGGTCGAGTGCCGCACGCCGCATCTCGGCATCGAACGTCGCAACCATCGCGCCGAGTTCGGCTGCGAGCGCGAGATAGCACGCGTCGTGCAGCGAAAGCCGGTGGAGTTCCGCGATCTGGATCGCTCGGGAAAGACGCTGCTCATGCATCATCGACTCGAGCGCGATGTCGGCGCTTGAGAGCCGACGCGTGATCTCGCGCGCGATCAGAGCGCATGGAACGCCGTAGAACCCGGCCTCGGCGGGCCGCACGGCCTCCGCAGACCGATTCCCCTCCCTCGCAACCCCATCACCCTGCCTCCGGTTCATGCGGCGACGGTTCGAAATCACAACGTTCGACAGTTCGAGGACCAGAAGATCCGGTGCGATCAATCCGTCGGCGGACGAAGCCGCAATGGCTTCGAGCGTCTGCGCCGCCTGGTCCTCCTCGAAGAGGATGCCAGCCATGATCGACGCGTCGACGACGAGCAGGGATCTCTGGGGCATGCCAGACGCGGATGTTCCCGCTCCCATCGGGCTCATTCGAGCCCCTCGCGCGCGATGCGCTTCCACTCGTCAGGCGTGTGGCTGATGCCAGCCCGACGAAGCGCCGCGCGGTCCGCCGCGCCCATGTCGTGGAGCAGCCGGAGCCGCTCCGCGAGCGTCGGAGTGGAGGCCACGCGATCTCCCTCGTCGACCCGATAGGACCGCATCCGGGCGATGCGCTCACCGTGGCGGACGATGATGACTTCCTCGCCGCGTTCAACGGCATCGAGGAGTTCGGAGAGCTTGGCCTTGGCCTCGGTGAGGGTGATGACACGGGCGAGCATGCCTTCAGCGTACCCAGACTAGTCTGACTAGTCAACGAAGACAACCGGCTCGAGCGCCGCCCGAGAGCCGCGGTCGCAGAGCCTGTCTTCCGCCGCGGGCGACATGAAATTGACGAATCAGGGTTCTCGATTGCCGTTCGGATCGCGCATGATCGTGCGATCGGGTCGTCCCCCGAGCGGAGTTGATGTCATGGAGCAGGCGCATCGCAATCCACCGTTCCGATGTCTTGTGGCCGGTGGCTGCGGCTTCATCGGACATCGTGTGGTCGCGGAACTTCGCGCGTCGGGTGGAGAGATCGCCATCATCGACAATCGCTCGAACTACGGGGTGTACGAGCGGACTCGTCACGAGCAGAACCTCCGCGCTCGCGAGCCCTTCATCGCGGGAGTTCGGATCCACGAGGCATCCATCCTCGACCACGAGCGCCTTCGAGCAGTCTGCGCGGAGTTTCGGCCGGACCTGGTCATCCACCTCGCGAGCGTCCCCATCGCGAGCGTCGCGGTCCAACAACCGCTCCTCACCGCCCGCGAGATCGTGGAGGGCACGGCGTCGCTGCTCGAGGCCGCGCGCCTCTCCGGTGTCCGGCGCTACGTGTACGTCTCCTCGAGCATGACCTACGGAGACTTCCTCCACGACATGATCCCGGAGAGTCATCCGCAGCAGCCACGAGAGCCCTACGGCGCCCTCAAGCTCGCTGCCGAGCACCTCGTCCGGAGCTACACGTCCGTCCACGGCCTCCCCCATGTCATCATCCGCCCTACCGCCGTCTACGGCCCGACCGGGAACGACGGGTTCGTGCTCACCCGCTTCGCACGTGCCGCACGCGCAGCCGAGAGGGTGAAGGTCCTCGGTCCGGAGACGCGACTCGACTTCACGTACGTCGACGATGCCGCACGCGGCATCGCGCTCGCATCGACCTCCCCGCGGGCGACGAACGAAACCTTCAACATCTCCGCGGGATGCGCGCGAAGCCTCCTCGACGCCGCGCACTACCTGAAGTCGCGCGAACCACGCCTCGAGATCGAAGTCCTTCCGCCGGATCCACTCTATCCACGCCGCGGCGCGCTTTCGATCGAGAAAGCGCGACGACTGCTGGCCTACGAACCGCGATACACGCTCGAGCGTGGATTGGACGAACTGCTTGCATCCCTCTGACAGCACCACGGATCCCATCCGGTTCCTCGCCCTGGAACGGGACTTCGCCGAACTCGCGGAGCAGTACCGCCACGCGCACGAAGCGGCGATGCGCTCCGGCCAGGTCGTCGGCGGAGCGCCCGTGGCGGTGCTCGAACGTCTCGTCACAGGCGCAACGGCGCGGCGTCATGCGATCGCCACGACGTCGGGAACGGAAGCACTTCGACTGGCACTCGTCGCATGCGCGATCGGCCCCGACTGGAACGTGATCATCCCGGCGCTGACGTACATCGCGACAGCCGGCAGCGTGCTCGCGACCGGCGCACGACCGATCGTGGTCGATGTCGACGAACACGCGCACCTCGACGCGGACATGCTCGGCGACGCGCTCGCTGCCACCCGAGGGCCAACGGCGGTCGTACCGGTCGGCCTGTTCGGCGACGGACTCGACGACGAGCGACTTCGTTCGATCTGCGACGCACACGGCGCGCTTGTCGTCGAGGACGCGGCGCAGAGTCTCGGTAGTCGTCATCGGAACTGCGTGGGCGGCGGACTCGGACACGCGTCCTCGCTCAGTTTTGCTCCGACGAAGACAGTCCCCTGCTTCGGCAACGCGGGCGCGGTCGTGACCGACGACGATGACGTCGCCGCGCGCGCGCGACTCATCCGGTCCCACGGAAAGGCCGGCAACCGCAGCAAGACCACGCTGCTCGGCGTCAACGGCGCCCTCGCTTCGTCACACGCCGCGCAGCTCTGCGTGTCGTTCCATCATCGAGAGGAGCGCGCACGCAGGCGCGATGCGATCGCGGCGCACTACCTCTCCCGCCTCGAGGGACTCGACGGACTCCGGCTTCCACCCATGCGATCGAGGACGATCCACAACTGGCACAAGTTCGTCATTCGATCCGATCGACGCGACGCGCTGCTCGAGCACATGCGCGTCCACGGCATCGAGACGCAGGTTCACTACCCGATTCCGCTGTGCGACGAGCCGATCCTCGCGGGCTGCGAGTTCCGCAGCTGCGATCGTGCACGCGCGTGGTCCCGCCATGCTTGCACGCTTCCCCTCCATCCGTTCCTCACCCAGCCGGAGGTCGAGCGCATCGTTCGAGCCGTCCGCGAATTCCATGGCGCCTGAGTCCACATCGAGGGCCGCGGAGGTCGAGCCGCATCGACGACAGGATCCCGAGGCGACGGTGCTCATCGGCACCAGTCCTCTCGTCCTCTGTCATGCGCTCGATCGGTCGCTTCGGGGCGAATCGATACGGATTCTCGAGGAACGCCGCGAAACCGGCGGCGCGTGGCGCACCGTCGATGCCTTCGGATGCGGAGGAGTCGAGGCCGCGGTGCATCTCATCGAGAATCGCTCCGCGGTGCACCGCGCGCTCTCGCAACTTGGTGTCCCGCTGAATCCACCGGCGGGGCGCACCGGTGCGCTGCTCGGGGGAGTGGAGATCCCATTGGCGCTGTCGCGAGCCCTCGCGTACCTCGGCGTCTCTGGAAAGTCGGTCCTCCGCGGGGACCTCGGGCGCGCGCACACCGCCTTGATCGGCCTCGGGCGCGCCGTTCGCGAGTATCGCACCCCATTCCTCTACCCACCGAGGGGTGCTCGCCAGATCACAGATCGACTGCTTCAGCTCCTCGCCGCTCGCGGCGTGCAACCGGAGTGCGGGATCAGGGTCCGTCAGGCGCGACGGCTCGGGTGCGGCGCCTGCCTCGTCGAGACCGACCATGGAGAGTTCGCGGCGCGACGCATCGCCATCGCATCGCGCGCGCACTGCCGGCTCCGCCGAGAGGACCGCACGCTCGACCTCTCGCTGCGAACCACGTCGCTCGAGTGCATCGCGCTCTTGCTCGAAGGACCAGCGCCCTCGTTCGACTACATCGAGTTCCACGGCCGTACCACGCTCCGACGCGCGCGAAACCTGACGGCCATGACGCACCCGTCGCCGGCGCCGGACCGGCACATCGTGTCTGTCGAGATCCGTGCTCCAGCGGCGCAAGCATCGCGGCCGGGCGCGTGCGAGCATGCGCATGCGGCGGAAGCGCTCGCCACGCTCCAGCGCGCCGGTCTGGTGGCGCCATCCACCATGCTCATCGCGGCCCGAATCGAGCGATTTGAGGTTCGGACGATTCCAGACTGGCGCATGCGTCGAATTGCGCGCGAGGAGTGCGACTGGATCCTCCCCATGAGGACGACCGACTTCGGCGAAGAACTCGCTTCCGCGCTGGGCCGGCTGCAACTGGCATCGCATCCACCGACCCAGTCGACGCGGCATGCCGCCGAGATGCCTCCTCCCGAGGAGGATCGGGAGGGCGCACGCAAGGATTTCAGCGCGGATTCACCTGACAGCCTTGGTGGAGCCGCACACGAGGCATCGTCGTCGCGCGTTGCATCCTGAGTCAAAGCCGGACTGCACGCGCCGCCCTCTCAGCAGCCGTACCGCGCGCGGATCTTCGGCACGATGTACTCGGCGAAGGCGCGGTCAAAGTCATGCTCGGGCTTCCAGCCCCAGTCGCGGCGGGCGGCCGCATCGTCGACGTCCTCCGGCCACGAGTCGACGATGCGCTGGCGCTCGAGGGTCGGCGCGTAGGTCGTCTCGGCCTTCGGGAAGAACTCCTTCACCTTCGCCGCGATCTCGGCGGCGCTCGGTGCGAAGGCGCCCACGTTGTAGACGAGGCGCGAGAGCTTCTCACGCGGCGCGTCCGCAAGCTCCATCAGCGAGCGGACCGCATCGGGCATCGTCATGAACGGAATGCGCGCATCGGGACGAACAAAGCACGCGTACGGCTTGCCCTGCGCGGCCGCGTGCAACATTTCGGGGCCGTAGTCGCTCGTTCCGCCAGTCGGCACGGTGTCGGCCGAGATGATGCCCGGGAAGCGGATCGAACGGAAATCGACCGTGCAGTCGAGGCGGTCGGAGGCGAGCAGCCGGTAGTGTCGCGCGTAGTAGCGACCCATCTCCTCGACCGCCCGTTTGTTGACGCCGTACATCGTGATCGGCTCGAGGCAGCGATCCTCGGTCACGCGACCCGCGGCGCGCTTCGCATCGAGCGTGGGCACGCCGTAGATCGCGATCGTCGAGGGGAACATGAACTTGACCGGCGTGCCGCGGCGCGAGGCGCTTTCTGCCGCGAGCTTGAGCATGTTCGCGCTGCCCATCACGTTGACCTTCAGCGCGAGCTCCGGGCTCTTCTCGCCGCGCGTCGAGAGGAGCGCCGCGAGGTGCCAGATCTCGGAGACATCGTGCTTCAGCGCGATCTTCTCGGCAACCTCGGGATCACTGACGTCCCCGGCGTACGTGGCGCCGGCGTGGGCGGCGCGGTCGGCAGGCAACTCGCGGAGATCCATCGCCACGATCTCGCGTCGGCCGTGGTGGCGCTTCGCAAGGGCGTCGAGGAGCGCATGGCCCATCTCGCCTCCGGCGAAATCAGGCGGCGAGTATAGGGTGCGCGCATGGCCGAACGCATCATCCCCCACCCCGACCGTCCGGAAACGGCCGAGGAGATCATCCGACTGCTCGACCTCGCCCCGCACCCCGAAGGCGGCTTCTATCGCGAGATGTGGCGCGACCGCCCCACCGACGGCTCGCGCGGCGCGGGAACGTCGATCTACTTCCTTCTCCCTGGCAGCGTCGAGAATCGGTGGCATCGCGTGGATGCGGCCGAGATCTGGCACTTCTATGCGGGCGCGCCACTCGAACTGTCGCTCGCGGGGCACGGTCACGCGCCCGAGACGCGCGTCCTCGGCACGGCGCTCCACGACGGCGAGCGCCCGCAGATCGAGATCCCGCCCGGCGCCTGGCAGCGCGCGCGGAGCCTCGGGCCATGGACGCTGGTCGGCTGCACGGTGAGTCCTGCGTTCGAGTTCTCGCGATTCGAGATCGCACCCGATGGCTGGACGCCTCCCGCGCGGTGAGTCCGCGGCGTTCGCGGCCTTCGCGCGCCCTCGATCCGTTGCTCACGCACGGCAGCCGAAGCGCTCGAGGATCGCCTTCGTCGCGAGGATGCCGTCGTGCTCCGACATGCGCTTGCCCTCGTACTCGATGCCGATCGCGCCCTTGTAGCCCGACTTCGCGACCACATCGAGGATCGCCGGGTAGTCGAGCAGCGTCTCGTTGCCGTTCGCGTCGAAGTCGTAGCTCTTCGCCGACATCCCCTTCGCATAGGGAACCACGAGGCCTACGTTACGAACCGGGTCGATCAGCGTGCCCGACCCGTCGCGCCAGTTGCCGAAGTCGGGCAGCGTGCCGCATGCATCGCGGTCGGCCACGAGCTTCATCACATCGACGAGCCACGCGCCGTCCGACGACAGGCCGCCGTGATTCTCGACGATCACGTTGATGCCCGCGGGCTTCGCGATCGCAAGCAGCTTCACGAGACCGTCGGCGCAACGGATCTTCTGTTCGTCCGCGTTCCCCTCGCCGATGGCGTTGACGCGGATCGCATGGCAACCGATCTCCTTGGCGAAGGCGATCCACTTCTCGTGGTTGGCGGCGAACTGGGCGCGCGCCTTCTCGTCGGTCGCGCCGCAGAGGCCCTCGCCATCGCACATGATGAGCTCGCACCGCACACCGAGGTCGTCGCAACGCTTGCGGAACTCGCCACCGAGCGACTTCTCGCCGATCCGGCGCGCGTAGAACTGGTTGACCAGCTCGAGCCGCACGATGCCGAACTCCTCCTTCGCGATCCTCGCGAAGTCCATCGGGTCGGCGGGGTTCTTCGCGCGCTCCTCCGGCTTCCCGAGACCGAAGCGGCGATGGAGCGACCACTGCGCGAGCGAGATCGGGTTCGACAGGATCGCGGACGCGGCCACGGCGGGCCCGGGCTTCGTGTCGCCCTGCGCGCCACCCTTTCCGCCCTCGCCACCGCGCGTCGGCTCCGACTGCGCGAATGCACTCGGGGCGAGCGCAGCGAGCGAGGCGAGTCCGACGAGTCCAAGGGCGTCACGACGGTTCATGCAGGTCTCCGGCAAGGGCGTCCCTCGCGCGCGGGCATCGTGCTGCCGCGATCGGTCGCCATCCACGTACACGCTACCACGGAGCGCACCACACGACTCCCGCGCGCACCTCAGGTTCTACACTCCCCACCATGCCCTCGCAGCACCCCACTCTGTCGGATTCGGCCAACCGAACGCTTCCGTGGCTTGCGGCCCTCCTCATCACCACCGCTGGGGCCGTTTCCTGCGACGTCGCGGAGGATCCGACGACAGATCAAGCCGCGGAGACCGGCTCGAAGCACCACCACCATCACAACGCGGACGCTGCGGCGGAGACGACGTCGGCCACGCCCGCGCCGCAGACAGCGGGCGCTCAGGCCGCGGACCGTGGGTCGGGAGCCGGCGACCCGACTTCGGAGCGACATCAGGGGAAGCACGGGGACAAGCATCCGGATGGGCCTGGCGAGAAGCGCGACTCCACCGACACCGCGGCAGGTGATCGATCTGCGAAGACGAGCGATCCGACAGCCGCCGCGCCGACACCGGGCGTCTTCTGGTACGCGACGCTGCACGATGCCGGCGCGCGGGATCCGGTCACCGGACAGGAGAGCGTCTTCGGCTTCGGCTCCGATGGCCGCAGCGCGGGAGGCGTGCTCGCGAAGGTGCCGGACTCTGCGGGCGAACTGCAGGATTTCCGCGGCATGCTCGGCCTCGCCGACGGCTCGCTGCTCGTCATCGCCGCGTGGAAGCACAACACCGAGATCCTGCGCTTCGGTCCGCCCGGCGACGATGCGCGCCGACCCTACATCGGCGTGTTCACGCGGAACTCGGATGCGAACCCGCTGCTCGTCCACCCCTACGGCATGGCGGTCGGCCCCGACGGCTCGATCTACGTTTCGAACCAGGATTCGAACACCGTGACCCGCTACGGCGCCCCCGGTACCGCCGACGAGGGCAAGCCGCTCGGCCGAGACGGTCAGCCCGAGGTCGGCACGACGACCGCGGGCCTCGTGGTTCCCTCGCACGAGATGTCGAAGGACGGCATCAAGGAGGTGCGCGGCATCGCGTTCCTGTCCGACGGCACGCTGCTCGTGGCCGACCGCGGCAAGGGCGAGGTGACGCGCTGGGATGTCGCGCGGGGCAAGCGCCTCGCGCTGCTCGCGTCGAAGGAGGACGGCATCGAGACCCCGATCCAGCTCCTGATCGGCGCCGACGATCGCACGCTCTACATCAGCGACAACAAGCGAAACGCGGTCTTCACGCTCGATCTCGCGGGCGGGAGCCCCCGCGTCTTCCTCGACGAGGGCGCGGGAATCGACGCGGGCAGTTCGCTTGCGATCCTCGACGGCCACCTCTACGTCGGCAGCCGAAAGGCGCGCGCGATCCTGCGCTTCGGGCTTGCGGACGGCGCGCCCGACCCACAGCCGCGGCGCAAAGTCGCTCCTGACCGTCCTCGCGTTGTGTTCGACGACCGGCACCTCGCACGCAGCCGACGGTCGCGAGGAGCTCGTCCCGAAGGTCTCGGTCGTCTCGACGCTGTCCGCGGAGGTCGAGATCGATCTCGATGCAGTCGAGATCCCGACCATCACGGCGGCGGCGATCGAGGATCTCGCCCGCGCGCAGGGATGGCTTCATGCGCGTGAACGGTTCCTCCAGATGGATCTCGCGCGGCGCGAAGCGGCGGGCGAACTCTGGGAGATCGTGCCCGCGGCGAAGACGCGCGATCTCGAGACGCTGCCGCTCCAGCTGCGCGAGGTGGCGCGCCGCGCCCTGACGAAGCTGCCGAGCACCCATCGCGCGCTGCTCGAACGCTACGCCGAGGGCGTCAATGCCCGGCTCGCGGAAGCCGTTCCCTTCGAGTACGGGATGCTGAAGATCAAGCCCACGCCCTGGCGGGCGGAGGACTCGCTCCTCGTCCAGCTCGGCATGGCGCGCTACCTCGACAGCTCCGCACAGGCCGATCGCGCGCGCACGCCGCTCCTCGAGGCACTGCCGCCGGATGTCGTCGCATTCCTCACCTCGAGCGCGGGTCGGCTCGATCGTTCGATCGACGGAAGCGCCCTGCCTGCCGCACCGGAGATTCCATCCGTCGACCAGATCGACCTCCGTGTCAAGGAAACCGACGCTGCCGGCAGGCCTGAGACGAGGACGTCGATCGATACTCGCACGCCGACGGGATTGGGTGACGCCGCGGCTCTTCCTGCACAGGCGGCGATCGATCGCGACATGGTGCCGGGCTCGAACGCCTTCGCCGTCGCGGGTACCCGCACCAAGGATGGACGCGCGATCGTCGCCAACGACATGCACCTCATGCTGATGGCGCCCGGGATCTGGTACCGCGTGCGCCTCGAGTGGCCGGAGCATCTCCTCGAGGGTCTCTCGCTACCGGGCGTCCCGCTCATCGTGCAGGGAACGAACGGGCACGTCGCGTGGGCGTTCACCAATCTCACCGCCGATCTCGCCGATCTGGTCATCATCGAGCGCGATCCGAACGACCCCGGGAAGTACCTCACCCGTGCAGGCGCGGAGCCCTTTGCGACGCGGACGATCACGATCGGAAGTGGCGGCGCCGCAGAGGAGATCACGCTGCGCTCGACGCGGTTCGGACCGATCATCGAGACGCGCCCCGATGGAACGATGCTCGCCCTCCGCTGGGCGACTCTGCAGGAGGGCGGCCTCGACTGCGGTCTGTTCTCGCTTGCCGACGCGCGAACCCTCGAGAGCGCGCTCGACGTCGCGCGGCACTGGAACGGTCCACCGCAGAACTTCCTCGTCGCCACGCGCGACGGCCGGATCGGCTGGACGATCGCGGGGGCGCTCCCGAAGCGCGATGCCCGCACGCCGGGCATCGTGTCCTGGCGCCTGGCACCGATGTGGTGGGGTGTGCTCGACGCGTTGGAGAAGCCGACGATCATGGATCCCCCGGGCGGGATCCTGACAAGCGCCAACCAGTTGTCGATCGCGCCTCGAGGCCCGCTTGCCGCGGTGATCGGCGCCGACGAAGCGCACGGCGACCGTGCCCATCGCATCGCGGAGCTCCTCGGTTCTCGACGCGACTGGTCGGAGGCGGATCTCCACGCGGTCCAGCTCGACCTCCTCTCGCCGCGACTCCTTCGCTGGCGCGATGCGCTGCTCGCGGCGCTCGACGACGCCCCGCTTCCGGCCTCGGCCGTACGGGCGCGCGACACGCTGCGCGCGTGGAACGGCGAGGTCGCGGTCGACGCTGCCGCGCCCGTCCTCCTCGATGCGGTGCGTCAGGCGATGCGATCCGAGATCGCGCGCGCTTTCTGCGAAACCACCGAACGCCGCGGGCGTCCGATCGAACGAAGGCTCCTCGCCGCCGCGATCGACGACGAGGCGATGCTGCGGATTCTCGAGCTCCGAGCCGAGCATCTCTTCCCGGCGTCCGACGCACCCGGCGACGACTGGTCGAAGCTCGCCGCCCGACTGCTCTCGTCGGCCGCGGAGTCCTCGCTCCTTCCCGCGAAGGACGGCGCCGAGCCGGCCTTCCGAACCAGAGGCGACGTGAACCGCGCGGCGATCCGCCACCCTGCCGCCGACGCACTGGGTGCCGCGGCACGGCTTGCCGAGATGCCACGCACGCCGCTGCCCGGACATCCGACGACCGTGCGCGTGCAGACGCCGACGTTCGGCGCAAGCCAGCGCTCGGTGGTTTCTCCGGCGTATCCCGAGGACGCGATCCTTGTCACGCCCGCGGGGCAATCGGGGCTTCCGACGTCGCCACACTTCCGAAGCCTGCACCGTCCGTGGCAGGAGGGCAAGTCCTACCCCATGCGCCCGGGGGAGGCGACTTCGCGCGTCCGATTGGTGGCGAAGGCTCCCGCGCTCGAGGCACGGCCTACGGCAACGAACGAACCCAACGCGCCGGACGCCGTCAACCCGTCCAATCGCTGAGGATGAGGGCGAGATCCGCTGCTCCGACCTCGCCATCGCGATTCAGATCCGTCGGACCGCCGGTCGCGCCCCACGTGCCCAGCACTGCGGCGAGATCCGCGGCATCGACGTCACCATCGTTGTCGAGGTCCGAGTCGGGATCGGTGCCGCCCGACGTGAGCGCGAGCGCCGGGATCGCGGCCTTCGCAACCCCCGGGCCCTGCCACGATGCGATCAGGCCCGCGCCGCCCGTCCGCTCGAAGAACTCGATGCGGATCGCGTGCGTGCCCTCGGCGAGCGCGATGCTGCCGGAGACCTCGATCATGCCATGCAGCCCGTCGTTGTTGACCACCGCCGTGGAACCGATGAAGAGGCGCGACCCGTCGTCGGAGTTCGTGAAGAAGGTCCACTGACCGCCCGTTGGGATCGTGATCCAGCCGGAGAACACCGCGCCGACGTTGTCGCTGCGGCCGCTCGTGGCGAAGTTGCCGTTCGAGGATGCGTAGTTCACCTGCGCGACATTCGTGGTGGCGTAGGGCGTGAGGCTCGCGAAGTTCGGAAGCACCGTCGGCGTCGTGAGGACGTAGTAGCGCGCCTCGAGGCCGGGGACGTCCCCGATCGGATTCTCGGGGCGACGCACCGACGAGACCGTGACCGTCACCGGCACGAGCGTCTCCTGGCCGCTCGCATCGACCACGCGGTAGTTGAAGCTGTCGGAACCCGTCGCCGCGGGATCCGGCTGGAGGTACACGAGCTGATCGCGACCTTCCGGACCGGTCCCCACGCTGCGCGTGACGGTGGCGCCGTCCGGCGTCTCCGCGAGGAACGTGCCGATCGCGACGGACTCGCAGTTGAAGGCGACCTCGTTCGCGAGGACATCGATCGTGACCGGAATCGTCGAGATCGCCGTCACGCGGTCGGGAGCGCCGAACGGATTGGTCGCGGGACCGGTGTAGTTGCAGCCGATGCCGGCGAGGCGCGCCTCGATCGACTCGATGTTGCCCGGATGGAAGCGCAGCTTGATGTTCTGCACGCCACCGCTGCAGAGATGGCAGTATGACATGATCGTGCCTTCGTCGGCGTTGGCGACGGTGCAATCCTGCGGACTCGATCCGCAGCCGTCGAGCACAGGCGTGTAGTTGTGGGTGTGCGGCGCGCCGAAGTTGTGGCCGAGTTCGTGGGAGATCACGTAGATGTCCCAGTTCTGTCCGTTGTTGTCGACGAGCGGCGTCGGAAAGAAGCCCGCGAGGTTCGCGCTCACGCCGTAGCCGTAGCCGCTGGAGCAGATGCCGGGCAGATACGCGACGCCTCCGCCAAGTCCGCGCCCTGAGAGAAAGTGGGTCAGGTCGCGCGTGAACGTCGCGCGTGTAGATCGAGGTGAGCGCCGAAGCGAGGGTGCCCACGTAGGCCGTCGCCGCATCCGAGTTGCCACCGAACTTGCCGAGGAACTCCTGGTCGGTCTCCCACGCCACGCGCACCTGTCGGCACGGCGGTGTGCCTGCGATGCCGCCCTCGCCGCCGAACGCAACCGGCTCCGGGAGATCCGCCGTGCCGCAGACCCAGGCCGGCGTCTCGATCACTCCCTCGGGAAGCGCGGTCAGTTCGTAGCTGGCGGTCCCGAGTCGCGAGCCGTACGGGCCGCTCGAGATGATGAACATGCGCGAACCGATCTCGACGTAGCCGAACGTGCCAGCCTCGGTCATCGAGAGGAACGCATGGGAGTCGGCCTCGCCAGCCACCATGCCGGAGAGATGGACACCGGCGTGCGCAAGCGGCCGCTCGACGACGGCACCCTTCGGATCGAGCCCGGTGGCGACGAGCGTCGCATCCGCGTCGAAGGGATCGACGGTCGCGAGCTCGAGATCGACGTCGAGCGCTGGTCCGAGAGGGAACCGATGCAGCGTTCCGCCACCGGCCGATGCGATCCTGCCGACCGCGTCGCGGTCGATCTCGATCACGCTGGTCGCGTGACGGGCGACCTTCGGAATCCTCCCGCCATCCGAAATCCGCCGCGCGACACCGACGACCGGCGCATCGAGCGATGACGAAGTCCTCGCAGCCTGGGGTTGCGGGCGCACCGCGGCATCGACGGGCGACGAGGCGACGAGCAACGCGGAGCAGATGGCAGTGATCATGGTTGGTCCAGGGCAGCGAAATCCACCGCCGAGACGGCGGGTGGATCATCTTCGCATGGAGTAGCCCACGGGCTGCCTGAAGCAAGCCTTTCGGACGGAAACAGGACCGGGAATCGCTCCTGCGGACGCGACGGCCCTGCCCCGATCGACCTTATCGACGCGTCAATAGGCCCAGGCGAAGAGCAGCGCCGCGAGATCCTGCGCGCTGACAAGTCCGTCGCCGGTCAGGTCGTAGGTCGCGTTCGCGGTGCC
This sequence comes from Planctomycetaceae bacterium, assembly GCA_021297795.1. Classification (GTDB taxonomy): domain Bacteria; phylum Planctomycetota; class Phycisphaerae; order Phycisphaerales; family SM1A02; genus QWPT01. Next base: position 2,745 of record JAJTGL010000099.1, on the reverse strand, counting down.
CCACGAGGCGAGGAGGAGCGAGAGATCCGACGCCCCGACCACCCCGTCGTTGTCGAAGTCGGCAGGCTCGTCGGAGCCCCCGTTCGAAAGCGCCGATCCCGGCACGACGGCACGCGGCGTGGACGGACCGGCCCATCGGAGGATCAATCCGGCAGGGCCGTCGCGGTCGAAGTACTCGATGCGGATCGCATGGCGACCGGCGGCGAGCCCGATCGTTCCCGATCGCTCGGTCATGCCGTGCAGCCCATCGTTCGACACGACCACCTCGTCGCCGACGAGCAGTCGCGAGCCGTCGTCCGATTCGAGCGACAGCGTCCACGCGCCGTCGGCGGGAACCTCGAGCCAGCCCTCGAACACGGCGCCCACCGCATCGGTGCGCCCGCTGTCGAGGAAGACCCCGACGGTTGCCTCGGCGTCCACGACGGTTGCATGCGACGCGAGATAGGGCGTCAGCCCCTCGAAGTCGGGAAGGGCCGTCGGCGCGGCAAGTGCGTAGAAGGACACGTCCAGCCCGGTCGTCGTGCCCGCCGGGTTCTCCGGAGTCCGCAGCGGCCGGAGTTCGATCGTGACCGAGGCCCATGTGGTCTGGCCGGAGGCATCGACGATCGTGTACGTGAAGGAGTCGCTCGTCGCTCCGAGCGGATTCGGCGCGATGTACTGCAGTCGGTCGCGGAGGATCGTCTCGGTCCCGCTGATCCTGGCGAGCGATGCGCCGGCAAGCGTCGTCGCCGGGAACGACTGGATGTCGATCGCCTCGCAGTTGATGTCGATCTCGTTGCCGAGCACGTCGAGCAGCTCCGGGATCCCCGCGTAGGCGACCGCCTCGTCCTGGATCGCGACGGGCGCGCGCGCCGTTCCGGCGTAGTTGCAGGAGATGGCATCGAGCCGAGTGAGGATCGTCGCGATGTTCGATGGATGCAGTCCGAGTCGGATGTTCGCGAGGCCGCCCGCGCAGAGATGGCAGTACGACATGATCGTGCCCTCGTCGACCACGGCTGCGGCGCAGTCGGGCGGCGAGAGTCCGCAGCCATCGAGCGGCGGGTTGTATGCGTGCGTGTGCGGCGCACCGAAGTTGTGGCCGAGTTCGTGCGCGACCACGAACGGATCCCAGTTCTGCGGCTCGTTGTCGACGAGCGGCGTGGGGAAGTAGCCGTTCAGATTCGCCGAGACTCCGTACGCGCCCGCGCCCGACCCCGCCTGCTGGCCGGTGGTGCAGAGGCCCGGAAGGTACGCGACGCCGCCGCCCAGATTCCGCGCGGAGAGGAGGTGCGCGAGGTCGCGCTGCACCGGGATCATGGTCGAGTCCCAGACCGATTTGAACTGGGTCAGCTGCGCGAGCGTGTCGGCCGAGGTCCAAGGATCGTTGCCGCTCCAGAACCGAACGTAGCTCGTCGAGAGGCGCACGCCGAGATCACGCGTGTAGATGGCGTTGAGCGCCGATGCCAGCGTCGCGACATACCCCACCGCTGCATCCTGATCGCCTCCGTAGACCTGCAGGAACTCGACGTCGGTGTCGAACGCGACGCGCACCTGCCGGCATTCGGGCGTGCCGGCGAGACCGCCTTCAGCCTGACTGCCGTCCTCGACATCGCCTTTCGAGGCGGGTGCGTCCGCGACATGGCAGGTCCAATCGGGCGGGACCATCGCCCCGTCGGGGAGTTCCGCCAGATTGAAGGACACGACCGGCAACTCGGATCCGTAGGGACCGCTCGAGATGAGGACGATGCCGTCCGGAGACTCGACGTAGCCGTACGTGCCGGCCGCCGAATGGGCGAGGAAGGCGGAACTCCCCTCGATGGCGACGCCCGACGAATCGAGCACCGTTCCGAAGAGAAACGTGCCGTCGGGATGCGAGATCCTCCGCGCGACATCGGTTCGGATGCGACGCTTTCCGCGCTCGACCGCCGATGCGACCTCGACGAGCGCATCGCCCTCGAATGCCGACAGCGGCCGCAGCGAGAGCGAGGCTTCGCGGAACGGTCCGAGCGGTACGTTCTCGAGGACGCCTCCTCCGGCGCGGCAGAGGACGGCGAGGCGCTCCGCGTCGACGTCGATCGCGGCGACCGAGGGGCGCAGCCACACCGGAACCCGCGCCTGCGAGGACGAGACGCGCAACACGAGGCGCTCGGGCGGATGGGACTCCATCGGAGAGGCCCCCATCGGAGAGGCCTCGCGCGTCGCGGCTCGCTCGACGCTTCCGGCGCTGCCGGGCGTCGCGCGCGAGCTGGTCTCGATCACGGCGGGGAGGCCCGACGGAACAGAACCGTGCGCGCCGAGCGCGATGGCGAGACCAAACGAACCGAGAATGGCGCTGTTCCAAGATGGCATGCTGCGTCCCTGCGGCAATGAGGGCGCACAGCGTGTTGCCAGAACTCCGAGGATCCCTTGACGCCGAGCCGACTCGGGGCGGTGTTCGGCGAGGTGTCTCCAGCCGACCCGATGCGATCGAGGTCGTCGGAGACGCTTCGCTTCCCAGCCATCCGGGAGCCTTCAAGGATCTCGGGCCTGTGGAACTTCGTCCGGCAAGTCAGGCGCCCAAGGTTCTTCGGCAATTCAACTCAGGAACGGCCGAAATCTCTCGCCCTCTGGCCTTTGCGACCGCCCTTCCGCCCACAAAGCGCTCGTTTCTCGACCTCGCCGTGGATTTCGTGTATGCTCCCCGCCCCCTGCCACCCTAGCTCAGCGGTAGAGCAGCGCTTTCGTAAAGCGCAGGTCGTGGGTTCAAATCCCATGGGTGGCTTTGCT